>JALHNS010000133.1 GCA_022843445.1 Gemmata sp. | reverse complement strand
GGCGTTCGCCGAGCGGTTGGCCGCGGCCGGGGCGCCGCTCGCGCCGGACCTGTTTACCGAGCGGGTGCTGGCGCGCGACGCGTGAACCGAACCGCTCACCCGGACATGCGACTCACGAACGACCGCGCCCGCTCCCAGAGGGTGCGGCGCGGCAGGTGCGGGTGGAACCCGACCTCCTCGAGCAGGTCGGTGGCCGCGGCCCGCAGGTCGGCGACCATCGGGCTGCGCGGGGCCACGTCGCGCAGCGGCTTGCCGGCGTCGGCCGCGGCCCGCAGTCCCACCGTGTCGGCCGCCACCGGGTACACCTTCCGGCCGTGCAGCAGTTCGCCGATGCGGGCGGCGTCGAGCGCCTCGTGCCCGCGCTCGTACCGGTTCACCACCACCCGCGGCGCGGGCAGCCCGCGCTCGGCGAGGGCGGCCGCGAGCAGTTTCGCCGCTTGAATCGCGGGCACGTCTTGGCGCACCACCAGCACCACCTCGTCGGCCCCGGCGAGCGCCTCGAAGTACTGCGGGTCGAAGGTGTACGGCAGATCGACCACCACGAACGCGGCGGCTTGGCGGAGCAGCCGCAGCAGGTGCGGGACGCGGCCCGGAACGGCGGCGATCGGGTCCAGCGCGTTCACCTGCCCGGACAGCACCGACAGGTGCGCCCCGGCGCGCACCAGCGCGCCCGCGACGCTCCCCGGGGTCGGCTCCACGGCGTCTTGGAGCAACTCGCGGGTGGTCACGACCGGGCGCAGGTCGAGCAGCCCGGCCAGCCGCCCGAGGCCGAGCGTCAGTTCCGTGAGTACGCACGGCACCTCGCCGAGCGCCGCCAGTTCGGTCGCCAGCCCGACCGCCACGCTGGTGGCCCCGCACCCCTCGCTCACCCCGGTCACCGCCACCACGCGGCTCTTGTTCGCGCGCAGGCCGAACTGCACCAGCACGCGGTCGAGAGCGGTGCCCAAGTCCTCGCGGCGGAACGGGAGTTGCACCAGTTGGGCCGCGCCGGCGCGGCTCACCTCGAACAGCCCCACGGTGTCGCACTCGCCTTCCACGAGGGCCAGCACCGGCCAGCCGGGCAGGCACGCGTCGGCGCGAGCCAACTGGCGCACGTCGTCCAGCGAACTGACCCGCGTCACGAGCAGCCGGCGGGCGGCGTCCGGCGGCGCGGACCACTGCGCGAGCAGGTCGTCGAAGGTGGCGAACTCGGTGGCGACGGTGACGCTGTTGTCGGCGAGGGCCGAGCGCACCGGTTCGCGCCACGGGGGCTGACAGTTGACGAGAACGGCGGGCAGCGGGTACATGGTTGCGACTTGAGACGTGGGGGTGGGAGCGGTCCGACGCGCCCAACTCTAGTTCGCTTCGCGCCCGGAGACAAATCGGCCCCGCGCCGCCCCTGCACGGTACAATCGGCCCAAGGCGGCCGCCAACCGCGCCGCGCCCGACGCGCACCCGGCAGGGGAATGCTGTGACGGGGCGCGAGAAGGTGGTCGCGGTGAGGCCCGCGGCGGGGTTCCATGTTCACCACGTCCGTAGTCACGTTCGCGGTCACGCGCGCGGTGCCGCGGCACACGTTGTGCGAGCACTGCGGCGCGGAGTTCGTGTACCACCTCGAGCGCACCGGCGTCGGCACCAGCGGGTTCGGCCTCGCCGACAGCCAAGAGGTCGCGGACGCGAAGGCGGTACAAGCCGCACACGTCGATCTGTGGCGCGAACTCGACACCGGGGCCGAACCGGTGCCGTGCCCGGAGTGCTTCAAGTACCAATCGCACATGACCGAAGCCGCGCGCGCCGAGCGCTGGGGCCGCGTCCGGCACTACGGCGGGCAGGCGCTCGCGGCGCTCCCGGTGGTCGCGTTCCTCACGGTCATCGTGTTCGTCGTGCTGTTCCCCAAACACACCGAACTCGCCGTCGCGGTCGTCCTCGGCACCTCGGCGGTGCTGTTGCTCGCGGGCGCGCTGGCGGCGCTGGTGTTCCGCTTCGGGAAGTGCGTGCCGAACGACTGGCCCGAAGCGTACCGCAAGGCGAAGGCCGACGAACTGGCGCTGACCCGCGACGACTTCGACCGCGCGCTGTCGGACGGCGGCCCGTATGTGTCGGACCTCGTGGCCGGGTTCGAGGCCGACTACGCGGGCACGCCGTTCCTGTGGGTCCTGCCCGAAGAGATCGGGAACGAAGGCGCGGTGCCGTTCGACCTGCCGGACGGCACCGAAATCGAAGTGCAACTGAGCGACGCGGACGACGACGGCGTGTTCCTGAGCGGGGACCGCCTGACGGGCGCACCGGACGGCACGCGCGTGTGCCTGCGCCTGTTCAACGTGTACAAACCTCCCACCGCGGCGAGCGCGTGAGCGGCGCACTCGCGCGTCGCGGGGGTCAGCTCACGGTCCACACGTCTTCAGCCTTGAACAGGTCCGCGATCTGGCCGGGGCCGCGCTTCGCCACCGCGTCGGCCACCCGCGCGTCCAGTTGCTGCTCGAAGGTGGGTTTGCTGACGGTGCGGAACACGCCCACCGGCTCCGGGAACGCGTTCGGCGTGCGCGCGTCGTGCGCGAACCGGCTGAGCAGGTACGCCAGCGCCGGGTTCTCGGCCGTCTCGTCGTGAACCAAGATGTCGTCGAGCGGGCAGTCGCGGCCGACCGTGACCACTTCCGGCGTCAGCCCGTTCAGCCGAATGCCCTTGCTCTTGTCCTTGCCGAACAGCATCGGCTTGCCGTGTTCGAGGTACAACAGGTTGTCGGCCTTCACCGCCTTGTCGGTCGCGTACTTGTACACGTCGTCGTTGAAGATCACGCAGTTCTGGTAGATTTCGACGAACGCGCTGCCCTTGTGCGCCGCGGCCTTCTGGAGCGTGCTCACGAGGTGCTGCACGTCCACGTCCACGGTGCGGGCGACGAACGTCGCTTCGGACGCGAGCGCGATGCTAAGCGGGCGGATGGGCGTCTCGAACGACCCGCCCGGGCTGGTCTTACTGGACGTGCCGACGCGGCTCGCGGGCGAGTACTGGCCCTTCGTGAGGCCGTAAATCTCGTTGTTGAACAGCAGCACTTTGATGTCGATGTTGCGGCGCAGCGCGTGCAGCAGGTGGTTGCCGCCGATGCTCAGGCCGTCGCCGTCGCCGGTGACGACCCACACTTGCAGGTCCGGGTTCGCGAGCCGCAGTCCGGTGGCGAACGTGGGCGCGCGGCCGTGGATGGTGTGGAACCCGAACGTGTTCATGTAGTACGGGAACCGGCTGGAGCAGCCGATGCCGCTCACGAACGCGAGCTTCTCGCGGGGGACGCCCACCGTGGTGAGTGCCTTCTTCATCTGCGCGAGGATGCTGTAGTCGCCGCACCCGGGGCACCACCGCACTTCTTGGTCGGTGGTCAGTTCTTTCGCCGTCAGTGTCGGGAGGGGAGGCATATTAGTGTTTGGTGTTTGGTGTTTGGTGTTTAGTGCCTAGTGGGGCAGACTCACGCGAGCGCCGGTGACGATTAGCGCGACGAACGTAAAGAACGTGCCCAAGTTACCGAGGACGCAAAGCGGGGTGATGAGTGCTTCGGGCTGAAGTCTCCAGAAGGTAATCACCGACCCCGCGAGTGTGATCAGGGCACCGAACCAATGCCAGCCGAGGTACACACAGGGCAAAGCGAGCAGCCACGCTTGCGCTAGCACGAGCCACATCGCGCCGGCCCCGGCATCGTCCTCGTCGTCAGGTTGCGGTTCGTTCATAACAGGCTCAGACGGATGCCAATGCATCCGTAATCGCGGTTTCGAGTTCCGACACGAGGAACGGGCGGCCCTGCACCTTGTTCAACCCTTGGGCCGGCACGAGGTACTTCGCGCGGAGCAGCCAACTGAGTTGCCCGCTGTTCAGCTCGGGTACCAGAATCTTCTTGTACTTCTTCAGCACCGCTTCGGTGTTCTTCGGCATCGGGTTCAGGTAGCGGAAGTGCGCTTGCGCCACCTTCTGCCCCTTGCGGCGGGCGCGCTCCACGGCCGTCGTGATGCTGCCGAAGGTACCGCCCCAACCCACGATAAGCAGGTCCGCGTCCGCGTCGCCGGTCACGACGAGATCGGGAATCGTTTGGGCGATGTTCTCGATCTTCTTCGCCCGCGTGTTCGTCATGTGCTCGTGGTTGGACGGCTCGTAGTTGATGTTGCCGGTCACGTCCTGCTTCTCGATGCCGCCGATGCGGTGCTCGAGGCCCGGCGTGCCGGGAATCGCCCACGGGCGCGAGAGGAAGTTGTCGCGCTTGTACGGCAGGAACTTGCCCGCGCCGCTGCCCTCACTGTCGCCGCTCTCGTGAACCTGCGTGCCGTCCGAGTTCGGTTGCGTCGGGTGCGCGATCTCGATCTTCGGCAGGTTCTCGACGGCCGGAATCTTCCACGGCTCCGAGCCGTTCGCGAGGTAGCCGTCGGAGAGGTAGAACACCGGGCACATGAACCGCGTGGCGATGCGCACGGCCTCGATCGCCATGTCGAAGCAATCGACCGGCGACTGCGGCGCGACGATCGCCACCGGGCTGTCGCCGTTGCGCCCGAACATCGCTTGCAGCAGGTCGGACTGCTCCGTCTTCGTCGGCAGGCCGGTGCTGGGGCCGCCGCGCTGCACGTCCACGATCACGAGCGGCAGTTCGGTCATCACCGCGAGGTTGATGGCTTCGCTCTTCAGGCACACGCCCGGGCCGCTGGTGCCGGTGACGCCGATGGCCCCGCCGTAGCTCGCGCCGATGGCGACGCCGGCCGCGGCGATTTCGTCTTCGGCTTGGAACGTCTTCACGCCGTAGCGGCGCATTTCGGTCAGCCCTTCGAGGATCGAACTCGCGGGCGTGATCGGGTAGCCGGCGTACACGAGCGGCTTGTTCGCGAGCTTACCGGCGGCGGCGAAGCCGAGCACCGCGGCGTCGTTGCCGGTGATCTTGCGGTAGGTGCCCGGGGCGATTTGCGCCTTCGCCACTTGGTACTGCACCGGGAGCAGTTCCACGGTTTCGCCGTAGTTGTACCCGGCCTTCAGCGCCTGCGTGTTCGCCTTCAGCACCGGCATGTGTTCGGGCTTCTTGCCGAACTTCGACTGGATCCACTTGAGCGTGACTTCGAGGGGCCGCTCGAACAGCCAGTACACGAGGCCCAGCGCGAAGAAGTTCTTGCACCGGTCCTGTTCGCGGGGCGTGAGGCCGCAGTCCTTCACCGCTTCGACGGTGAGCTTGGCAATCGCCACGCGCACGACGCGGTAGCCCTTCAGCGAGCCGTCTTCGAGCGGGCTGACCTTGTAGTTCGCCTTCTTCAGGTCGCTCGTCTCGAAGCCGTCCGAATTGACGATCAGAATGCCGTCTTTGCGCAGGTCTTTCAGGTTCGTTTTGAGCGCCGCGGCGTTCATCACGACGAGCGTGTCGAGCACGTCGCCGGGGGTGTGAATGTCGGACGACGAGAAGTGAACTTGGAACCCGGAGACGCCGGCGAGCGTGCCGGCGGGCGCGCGGATTTCGGCCGGGAAGTCCGGGAACGTGGCGATGTCGTTGCCGAGGAGCGCCGAGGTGTCGGTGAACCGGGTGCCGGCGAGCTGCATGCCGTCGCCGGAGTCGCCGGCGAACCGGATGGTGATCGAATCGACCACTTCGTGCTTGCGGGGGTGGCCGTTGGCGTGGCCGTTGGTGCTGGTGTCGGAGCCGGCGGCAGGCGCCGCGTGTCCGTTGTCGGAACTCATGGAACGCGATCCTTGAACACGATATGGGAGAGGTTCGGAGAGCCCGCGTGTGGGTTCCCTCATCTTACCTATCGGGCGAGCGATGGGCACCCCATTTGGGCGCGCTGCGCCACACACCCTCTGATACGCGCGGCGCAACGGGAATTTGCGAGCTGTGGCTACTTCGGAAGTGGGAAGAAGACGGGAACGTCAAACTGCTTGTCGCCGCGAACGACCGTTACGAGCGCGTCGCCTTGTCGCACGAGCGCGCGGCGCACCGCCGCGCGGAACTGTCCGGAGTGCCCCGCGGGCGCGCCGTCGATGCCGCGAATGAGGTCGCCGCGTTCAAGGCCCGCGTTGCCGAACGGCGTGTTCGGCTTGGTCGTACGCACCACCATTCCTTCTTCGTCGTCGGCGACCGACAGCCCCACGTCGCTGAGTTCAAAGAACCGGTACGGCGCGGTCGCGTTCTTCGCTCGCGGTTCGATGGTGCAGTTCTTGACCTCGCGCCCTTTCGGCAGGTGAATGTCGCCCGTCGCGCGGATGATGCAGTTCCGGAGTTGGGCCACCGAATCAACAGTAATGTCGCCGTCAACGAGAAGAATGACGTTGTGCAAGTGGGCCACTTGAACCCGAAAGTGGTCGCGAAAAATGAGTACCGAATCGCTCGCATTCATAGGCCACTGTCGCTGCCCCGAGCGTTCCCATTGGCCGGGCCAAGTGCCGCACGAGAAAATGACCGCTGCCTGAGCAAATAGCGAGTCGCAATCGCCGAGAGTCAATGTGTAGCCGAGCACAGAAGTCTCGTGCCGCGCGTCGCCGGTCAAGCAGGCGAACGCGAACGCCTTCGCGCCGTGGACGTGCCGTATGCTGTCGCCGCGCGCCATGACAATCGAACCGGGAATGTCGTCCGGCAGCGGGCCGTCGTGGAACGTGTGTTTTTGCGCGGGCTTGAAGAGGTTCAGCATCGCGTCTTCGAGCGGGTTAGTCCCGTCGCGCTTGAAGTGTTTGCCGAATAGATCGACTGCGGCGTGCCCGAACCGCGGCCCGACTTCCCAAAGCTCTTCTTTCTTGTCCGGTTGCCAGAGGTGATACCACTCGATGAAAGTGTCGATTGAACGGTCGCGGAAACACGCGTCGAGCGCCGCTCGCGCGCCCGCGACGCGCTTGCGGTCGTGCGGTTCGAGCAGCGCCAGTGCCCTTCGCACAGTGTCCTTGTCGCCGGTGCGCGCCGCTCGCCGCAACCACGGCGGCGCGTCCGCGCGCGTGCGCAACTCGCGTTCGGCCGCGTCGCGCTCGCTTTTTTCTGAGCTACCGAGCGCGCGCACCAACTTCTCAACCGGCGGCGCACTCGGCACCGGCGCGGCCGCGCACGCGAGTGCTGCGAGCAAAACGGTTACGCACTTCATTTGCGCTCCG
The DNA here is from genome assembly GCA_022843445.1 of Gemmata sp. Classification (GTDB taxonomy): domain Bacteria; phylum Planctomycetota; class Planctomycetia; order Gemmatales; family Gemmataceae; genus Gemmata. The sequence goes on along the minus strand of JALHNS010000133.1, from coordinate 9,442 downwards.
GTTCGGGTCACAGCCGCTTGCTGAGCATCCATTTCACGGCGCGGATGGTGAGGCCGCGGGGCACGAAGCGCTCCGCGAACACCAGCAGCTTGTTCCGCCAACCGGGGAGTACGAGGCGCGTGCCGCTCCGCATCGCGCGGATGCCCGCTTCTGCCACCGGGCGCGCGGCCATCGCTTGGCCGGCGCTGAACGCGCCCTCCGGCCTGATGCCCGCCGCCGCCGCGAACTCCGTCGCCACCGGGCCGGGGCACAGCACCGACACCGACACGCCCGTGCCGCGCAGTTCGCTGTGCAGCGCCTCCGAGAACGAATTCACATACGCCTTGCTCGCGTAATACACGGCCATCATCGGGCCGGGTTGGAACCCCGCGATCGACCCCACGTTCAGAATGCGCCCGCGGTTCCGCGCCACCATCTCCGGCAGGAACAGCCCCGTGAGTTCGGTGAGCGCCGTCACGTTCACCTGAAGCACGCGCAGCAGCTTCGCGAGGTCCGCTTTGGCGAACGGGCCGAGGTCGCCGAACCCGGCGTTGTTCACGAGCACATCAACGGTCAGGCGCGCGGCGCGAATCGTGTCGAAGAGCGCCTTCGGCGCGGCCGGGTCCGCGAGGTCCGCGGGGAACACGTGGCACTTCGCCCCGCGCTTCTGCGACAGTTCGGTCGCGAGCGTGTGGAGCGCGTCGGCGCGGCGCGCGGTGAGGATCAGGTCGTGATCGGGCGCGAGCAGGCGCGCGAGTTCGACCCCGATACCGGCGCTGGCCCCGGTCACGAGCGCGACCGGGCGCGAAACGGGTGCGTCAGTCATGCGAAGTACCATGAGTTTGAAGCGAGCGGCGCGACGTCAGTCCGCCGGTAAACCAACGCAACTCACACGCGCATTGCGAAGCTGAGTTGCGTCGCACCGGCGGACTGACGTCGCGCCGCTCGCCTTGGATGCTCACTTCCCGTCCGGCAAGCGACCGGGCGTGAGCGCCGCGCCGAAGCCGTCGAGTTTCTTCTCCAGCGCCGGCAGTTCCACTTCCACGACCGCCTTCAGTTTCGCCAACTGCTCGGCGAACTCCTTCTGTGCGATGGCGAACTGCTCCTTTGCGGTGCCGGTGGGCTTGGCGAACGCTTCGTCGCCGGCGTTCGCGGCGTAGCCGGCGCGCTCGGAAATGCTCGGCGGCAGGTTCTCTTGGCGGCGGCGCAACTCCGGGTCGCCGCGCAGCGCGAACTGCACGGCCCGCACGCGCGCGATCAGGTCGCGGGCTGCGGCCCGGCTCGCTTCGTCCGCCTTCGGGGCCGCGTCCAGCGCCGCGCGAATCGCGTCGAGCTTCGTCGCGGTTTCGGTGGAAACCGCGTTCGCGGCCGTGATGCCCTTGCGCAACTTCAGCACGTCGCGGTGGAACGCCACTTGTGCCCTCACATCATCGGCACTCGGCGCGCCGAGTGTATCCAGCACCACGTTGAACTCGACCGGGCCGGCGAGCGCCGACGCAACGCCGCCTTCGCGCTTCGAGAGCGCCACGCGGTACTTACCCGGCGCGACGAGCGGCCCGGCCCCGCTCAGACTCGCGCCCGGGTCGCGCAGATCCCAGTGAACGCGGTGCGCGCCTTCGCCGGTCGGCCCGCTAATGGTGCGAATCACGTTGCCCTCCGCGTCCGAGATCGTGAGGAACACGCTCGGCGGTTCTTCGGTCGCTTCGGCGCTCAGTTCCTGTTGCGTCGGATACGGGATCGGCTTCCCGGCTTTCTCCGCGTCCTTTTCGGCCTCTTTGCGCTTCTGCTTGCGCGTCTTGAGCGAGTCCTTCAGGTAGTACGAGATGGCCGCGCCGTAGGTCGGGTTGTCCGCGGTGTAGAACGACGCGCCCAAGAACGCCTTCCCCGGTTCGCCGTACTGCGCGTTCTCGATGAACAGCACCGTGTCGCGCACGGGGAACAGCGCCGCTTTGTCCGTCGCGCCCGGTTTCGCCAGCTCGCGGAGCGCCGAATAGTCGTCGATCACGAAGATTCCGCGCCCGAACGTGCCGATCACCAGATCGTTTACCTTGCGCTGAATGCAGAGGTCTTTCACGAGGATCGTGGGAAGCCCGCCCTTAAACCGCGTCCACTTCTGCCCGGCGTTCAGTGAGATGTGCAGGCCGAATTCCGTACCGCAGAACAGCAAGTTCGGGTCTACATGATCCTCCGCGACGCAATACACACTGCCGCGGGCCGGCAGATCGCTTGCGATGCTCTTCCACGTGCGGCCGGTGTCGTTGGAAATGAGAATGTAGGGCGCGAAATCGCCGTTCTTGTGATTGTTGAAGCAGGCGTACACAACGCTAGCGTCGTGTTGAGACGCGACCAATTTGCTAACGTAGGTGCGCTCCGGCACACCGGGGAACGTGTCGATCTTGCGCCACGTCTTCCCGCCGTCTTCGGTAATCTGAATCAGGCCGTCGTCGGTGCCTACATAAATCACGCCCTCTTTCTTCGGTGACTCCGCGAGCGCGGTGCAGTTCCCGTAGATGCTGGTAGAGCCGTGTTTGAAGATCGCGTCCGGCCCCCACACTTTGCCCATCACTGGGAGCTTGTTGCGGTCCAGTTGGCGCGTGAGGTCGCCGCTGATGGCCGTCCACGAGTCGCCGCGGTCGTCGCTCTTGTACAGGCGGTTCGCGGCGAAATACAGGCGCTTCGGGTTGTGCGAACTGAGCACGAGCGGGCTGTCCCAGTTCCACCGCAGCGCCGGTTCGCCGGCCGCGGGCATCGGCTGAATCTGCACGCGCTGCCCGGTCTTGCGGTCGAACCGGCAAATCACGCCGTATTGCAGGACGCCGTACACGGTGTTCGGGTCGGTCGGATCGACTTTGCAGTGAAAGCCGTCGCCGCCCTGCACGACGAACCAATCTCCATTATGGATGCCGTGCTGCGAGCGCGTCCGGGCCGGGCCGCCGAGCGTGAAGTTGTCTTGCGTGCCGCCGTACACGTTGTAGAACGGCCCGCTCTCGTCGCATGTGATGTCGTAGAACTGCGTGACCGGCAGATTCGATTTGTGGTGCCAGTTCGCGGCGCGGTCGAAGCTCTCGTAAATGCCGCCGTCGCAACCCACCAAATAGTATTTCGGGTCGTTCGGATCAATGTAGATCGTGTGGCTATCAACGTGCTTCCACTTCTCACCAATCGGCGCGAGCGTCTTCCCGCCGTCGTCGCTCACTTGAATGAACACGTTCATCACATAAATGCGGCCCTTGTTCACCGGGTCTACAACCAAGTGCGAATAGTATTGCGCCTGCGAGCTGAACGGGTTGCGCTTCTCCCACGTGAGGCCACGGTCCGGGCTGCGGAAGATGCCGCCCGCGCCCTCCGGCGCTTCCACGATCGCGTACAGCACATCGGAATCCGAAGGGGCCATCGCGAGGCCGATGCGCCCCAACTCGCCGCCCGGAATGCCGTTCGTGATCTTCTTCCAGCTTTTGCCGCCGTCGGTACTGCGGTGCAGCGCGCTACCGGGGCCGCCGTTGATGATCGTCCACACGTGCCGCCGCCGCTGCCAACTCGCCGCGAGCAGCACGTCCGGGTTCCGCGGGTCTTGGACGACGTCCGTGACGCCGGTGTTCGCGTCGATCTCCAACACCTTCGCCCAACTCTTCCCGCCGTCGGTGGTCTTGTACAGGCCGCGGTCGCCGCCCTCCTTCCACAGCGGGCCTTGCGCCGCCACGTACACCGTGTCCGAATCGCGCGGGTCGATCACGATCTTGCCGATGTGTTCGCTCGCCTTCAGCCCGACGTTCGCCCACGTCTTCCCGCCGTCGGTGCTCTTGTACACGCCGTCGCCGTACGCGACGCTGCGCTGCGAGTTGTTCTCGCCGGTGCCCACCCACAGCACGTTCGGGTTCTTCGGGTCCATCACCACGCAGCCGATGGAGAACGAGCCTTCGCCGTCGAACACCGGGGTGAAGGTGGTGCCGGAATTGGTGGTCTTCCACACGCCGCCGCTGGCGACAGCGACGTAGTAGTGCGACCGATCCTTCGGGTGCACCGCGAACCCGACGATGCGGCCCGACGTGACCGCCGGCCCGACGAGCCGAGCTTTCAGCGCGCCGAGCGGTGGCCCTTTGGGTTCGGCCTTCGGATCGACTTTCGCGTCGGGTTGCGCGCCCGGAAGCGCGGCGAGCGTGAGCACCAGTGGGAACATGCGCGCACCGTGAGAAGCGGACGAAGGGAGTGGAGATGTGATACGAACCGCGGGCCGCAATTCCCCTTCGCCCGCGGGGCGTTCGCGGTGTAAACTGTACGCACCCACCCGCGTTCGCCGCCCGCACGCAACCCGCCGAGGCACCCCGCATGCGGTTCGCTTTCGTTGCCTGCTTCGCGCTCGCGCCCGCTCTTGCGCCCGCCGCCGACCCGAAACCCACCGCGGCGCAACTCGAATTCTTCGAAGCCAAAGTGCGCCCGGTACTCGTCGAACACTGCTACTCGTGCCACGGCCCGAAGAAGCAGAGCGCCGGGTTGCGCCTCGATACCGCCGCGGGCGTCCGCACCGGCGCGGACAACGGCCCGGTGATCGTGCCCGGTGATCCCGCGAAGAGCCGCCTCGTCAAGTCGGTGAAGCGCGAGGGCGACTACGCGATGCCACCCAAAGCGCCGCTGCCCGCGGACGCGGTCGCGGTGCTGGCCGAGTGGGTGAAGACCGGCGGCGCGGTGCCCGACGACATCGTACAAGGGCCCGCCACCGACCCGCGCAAGCACTGGGCCTTCCAGCCGGTGAAGGAACCGAAAGTGCCCGCCGGCAGCGCGCACGAAATCGACGCGCTCGTGACCGCGAAGTTGCGTGACAAAGGGCTGGCACTCGCGCCGCGCGCCGACAAACGCGCCCTCGCGCGCCGCGCGCACTTCGACCTCACCGGCCTGCCGCCGACCGCGGAACAGCTCGACGCGTTCGAGAAGGACGCCGCGCCCGACGCGTGGGAGAAACTGATCGACCGACTGCTCGCCAGCCCGCAGTACGGGGAGCGGTGGGGTCGCACGTGGCTCGACGTCGCCCGCTACGCGGACACGAAGGGCTACGTGTTCAACGAGGAGCGCGCGTTCCCGTTCGCGTACACCTACCGCGATTACGTCGTGAAGGCGTTCAACGCCGACAAGCCGTTCGACCAGTTCGTGCGCGAGCAACTGGCCGCCGACCTGCTCCCCGAAGCCAAGGCGCACCCGGAAACCCTCGCGGCGCTCGGGTTCCTCACGCTCGGCCGCCGGTTCCTGAACAACCAGCAAGACATCATCGACGACCGCATCGACGTCGTCACCCGCGGGCTGATGGGGCTGACCGTTTCGTGCGCGCGGTGCCACGACCACAAGTACGACCCGGTGCCCACGAAGGACTACTACTCACTGTACGGCGTGTTCGCCAGCACGAAGGAGCCGGGCGAACTGCCCCTGATCGGCGCCGCGCCGCGCACGCCCGAGGTGCTCGCGTTCGAGGCCGAAGTGACCAAGCGCGAGGCCGCGATCGAAACCGAGCGCGCGAAGCGGCACGCCGCGTCGGTCGCCAAGTTGCGCGACGCCTTCGCCGTCGGCGAGTACCTGCGCGCCGCGTTCGAGCTGCGCGGCAAACCGAACGAGGAACTTCAGAACGCACTGCGCCAGCGCGACCTGAACCGGTTCGTCTTCGACCGGTGGCGCGACTTCCTGCAAGCGCGCGTGCGGGCCAAGTCGAACGTGTTCGCTCCGCTGCACGCGCTCGCCGCGGTGCCGGAGAACGAGTTCGCCGACAAGTGGGCCGCGGCGCTGCCCAAAGAAACGAACGCGAAGCTCCGGGCGGCGCTCGAGGGCGCGAAACCGAAAGCGCCGAAAGACGCAATCGACGCCGCCGCGAAGCTGCTCGTGTTGCCGCCCCCGGCCGGCCCGGTGCTCCCCGACGACGCGGACCTGTTCGGCTGGCGCGCCGCGGGCGGACCGACCGACGTCGCGCTCGCGGACTTCGACAAGATTCAGAACCGGGCCGACCGCGACGCGGTCGCGGCGCTGCGCAAGAAGCTCGACGCGTTCAAGGCCGCCAGCCCGCACGCGCCGCCGCGGGCGCACGTGCTGTACGACGCCGCGCCCGTGGAGCCGGTGGTGTTCCTGCGCGGCAACCCCGGCAACCGCGGGCCGGTTGTGCCCCGCCAAGCGCCGGAAATCAGCACCCCGAACCGCAAGCCGTTCGCGCAGGGAAGTGGCAGGCTCGAACTGGCTCGCAGCATCGCCAGCGCCGAGAACCCGCTCACGGCGCGGGTGCTCGTGAACCGCGTGTGGCTCGGCCACTTCGGGCACGGCCTCGTGCGCACGCCGAGCGATTTCGGCGTGCGGTCCGACGCCCCGGTTCACCCGGAACTGCTCGACTGGCTCGCGAGCACCTTCGTGAAAGACGGTTGGAGCGTGAAGCGCCTGCACAAGCGCATCATGCTGAGCGAAACGTACAAGCAGAGCAGCGCCACCAGCGAAGCCGCGTACAAGCTCGACCCGGAAAATCAGTTGCTCGCGCGGCAGAACCGGCGGCGGCTCGACTTCGAATCGCTGCGCGACTCGCTCCTGTTCGCTTCGGGCAAACTCGACCTCACGCAAGGCGGGAAGCCGGTCGATCTGTTCAAAGCGCCGTTCACCGGGCGGCGCAGCGTGTACGGCCTCATCGACCGGACGAACCTGCCGAGCGTGTTCCGCGCGTTCGACGCCGCGAACCCGGACACGCACAGCCCGCAGCGGTTCCAGACCACGGTGCCGCAGCAGGCGCTGTTCCTGATGAACGGGCCGTTCGTGCAGGAGCAGGCGAAGGCGCTCGCACTTCGCGCGGTGGGTGCCGCGCCCGCCGAGCGGGTGACGGCGCTGTACCGCGCCGCTCTCGGGCGCGCGCCGACGAAAGCCGAATCGGAACTGGCGACGCAGTTCGTGAGCGACGACGACGGCAAGGCCGCGTTCGGCCGCTGGCCGCAGCTCGCGCAAGTGCTGCTGCTGAGCAACGAGTTCGCGTTCGTGGATTGACCCAAGCGGTGTTAGGCGAACCGCCCGCAAGGGCGGTGGGGGCGGAGCGAATCAGCGCGTGAGTGACGCGAATCGCGCCCGCCCTCGCCCCGCGCCAGCGCGGAGAGGGCAGCGAACGAAGTTCGCGGGTGAGGGGCGCTACACAGCTATTGGTGCTGCGCGGTTGAGATTTCGCGTTGCACCCTTTTGCGCCGAGCGCCCCTCACCCGGCGTCAGCTTGGAACGCTGCGCCTGCTTGCGCAGTCTTGCTATGCGCCGCCACCCTCTCCCCGCTGGCGCGGGGCGAGGGTAGAAGGCCGCTCGTGAGTGATTTCAATCGGCACCCGTCGCCCTTGCGGGCGAGGTTCGCCAAGAGGCAGATACAAAGGGAATCGCGCATGAATCCGTTCGCACTGTCGCGCCGCGAAATGCTGTCCCGCGCCGGCGTCGGCATGGGGCTACTCGGCCTCACGCAACTCATGGGCACCTCCGGGCTGCTTAGCGCCGAAGCGCGCGCGGCCGACGGGCTGAACCCGCTCGCGCCCAAGAAGCCGCACTTCGCGGCGAAGGCCAAGCGCGTCATCCACATCTTCGCCAACGGCGGGCCGAGTCAGGTCGACACGTTCGACCCGAAGCCGGCGCTCGAGAAGTACGCGGGCAAGGCGCTGCCCACGACGAACTTGCGCACCGAGCGCCGCACCGGGGCCGCGTTCCCGTCGCCGTTCAAGTTCAAGAAGTACGGCAAGAGCGGGCTGGAAGTGAGCGAGCTGTTCGCCCACACCGCGCAGCACATCGACGACATTTGCGTCATTCGCAGCATGCACGCGGACGTGCCGAATCACGAGCCGTCGTTCCTGCTGATGAACTGCGGCGAACCGCGGCAGATTCGGCCCAGCGTGGGCTCGTGGGTGACCTACGGCCTCGGCACCGACAACCAGAACCTGCCCGGGTTCGTGGCGATGTGCCCCGGCGGGTTCCCGCTGCAAGAGAACCAGAACTGGCAGTCCGGGTTCCTGCCGGGCGTGTTCCAAGGCACCTACGTCGATTCCAAGCACACCGACGTGGAGAAACTCGTCGAGTTCGTGAAGAACAAGAGCGCGTCGCGGGCCGACCAGCGCAAGCAGTTGGACCTGCTCGCGCAACTGAACGCGGAGCACCAAGCGGCGCGGCCGAACGACCCACAACTGGAAGCGCGCATCCAGTCGTTCGAACTGGCCTACCGGATGCAGAGCGAGGCGGGTGAGGCGTTCGACATCACGAAGGAACCGAAAGCGGTGCTCGAAGCCTACGGGACCAGCGAGCAGGCCCGCAGCCTGCTACTCGCGCGCCGGCTGATCGAACGCGGGGTGCGGTTCGTGCAGGTGAGCCACGGCCCGGTGCAGCCGTGGGACAGCCACGACGATCTCGAAATCAGCCACCGCCGGCTCGCCGGGCAAGTGGATAGAGCCGTCGCGGCGCTGATTTCGGACCTCAAGCGCTTGGGGCTGTTCGAGGAAACGCTGATCCTGTGGGGCGGCGAGTTCGGCCGCACGCCGGTCGTGGAACTGCCGACGCCGGGTAGCAACGCGGGCAAGATCAACGGCCGCGACCACAACCACTGGGGCTTCTCGGTGTGGCTCGCCGGCGGCGGCGTGAAGGGCGGTCAGGCGGTCGGCGCGACCGACGAGTTCGGCTTCAAGGCGGTGGAGAAACCGGTACACGTCCACGACCTGCACGCGACGATGCTGCACCTGCTGGGCTTCGACCACGAGAAGTTCACGTACCGCTACGCGGGCCGCGACTTCCGCCTGACCGACGTTCACGGCAAGGTGGTGAAGGACGTGCTGGCGTAGCGCTCTCTGCGCGGCGAACGGCCGGTGTGAACCGGCCCGGTGTTCACGCGCTCAAGAACCGGCCGGTTCACACCGGCCGTTCGCCTGTTACATCTCCGCGAAGTTCTTCAGGATCTGCATCCCGACGCGCTGGCTCTTTTCGGGGTGGAACTGCGTCGCGCACACGTTGTCCTTCCACACCGCGGCGCAGAACGGACTCGGGTAGTCCGCTTCCGCCGCTACGATCGCGCGATCCGCCGGCGTCGGGAAGTACGAGTGGACGAAGTACACCGCCGGTTCCGGCGGCAGGTCGCGCCACAAGGGGCACCCCGGCGCGGTCAGGCGCAGCGTGTTCCAGCCCATGTGCGGCACCTTCAGCCCCGGCACTTCGGGGAACCGGATCACGTCGCCGCGGAACACGCCGAGGCCGTCGTGTACCCCGTCTTCGTGGTCGCGCTCGAACAGCAGTTGCAGCCCCAAGCAGATGCCGAGGAACGGGCGGCCGGCGCCGATGTGCGCGCGCACCGCGTCGCCGAGGCCCGTTTCGCGCAGCCGCGCGATGGCGTCGCGGAACGCGCCCACGCCCGGAAGCACCACGCGCGCCGCGGCGCGCAGCGCGTGCGGGTCCGCGGAGATCGTCGCCGAATGGCCCACGCGCTCGATCGCCTTCTGCACGC
>JALHNS010000132.1 GCA_022843445.1 Gemmata sp. | reverse complement strand
CGGCGCGGGCACCGACGGCAGCGCCGGCACCGCAACCGGGCGCGCCACCGGCCGCTCCAAGGGCTCGCTCGCGGGGACCGTCGCGCTCGCCGTGGGGCGCGCGCCGCCGAACATTTCGTCCACCGCTTTCGCCAACTCGCCGATGCTGCCGAACCGCTTCGCCGGGTCCTTCTCCAGCGCCTTCGCGAGCACCCCGCGATACGCCTCCGGCAGCGGCGTCAGGTCCGGCTTGTCGAGGTAGTGCTTCATAATCACTTCGAGCGGGGTCTCGCCCTCGAACGGGCGCTTCCCGCAGATCATCTCGAAGAGGATGATGCCGCACGCGTACACGTCGATCGACGCGGTGTAGTTGCCGTTCTTGATCTCCGGGGCCATGTAGTACGGCGTGCCCACGCCGCGGCTCAGGTCGCCGCCCTCGCTGCCGCTCATCCGGCGCGACAGGCCGTAGTCGCCGATCTTCACCAAGCCGTGCTCGACGAAGATGTTCGCGGGCTTCAGGTCGCGGTGCACGACGCCCTGATGGTGCAGGTACCCCACGCCGCGGGCGAGCGCGCCGAACCACTCGCGAATCACCTCCGTTGGCAGCCCGCTGGGGTGCTTGGAGACGACCGCGGCGAGCGACTCGCCGAAGACGTACTCCATAATCACCCAGTGCTCGTTGCGGGTGTCGGTGCGCAGGTCGTACAGGTGAACGAGGTTCGGGTGCTTGAGGTTCAGGCAGTGCGTGACGCCGCGCAGTTCGGCGTCGGTGTGCCCGCGGAGCAGCTTGAGGGCGACTTCTTTGCCGCCGTCGCTGACCGCGAAGTACACTTCGCCGAACGCGCCCTGACCGACCCCCCGCTTGAGGGTGTAGCCGTCGAGCGGGCGCTGCCCGGAGCGGTAGGTGAACTTCATGGACGCCATGCGCGAACCCCGGCCCGGCGGAACGAGTTCCTTCGTTTAGAGTGGTTCGCCCGCCGCGCGCCGAGATTTTGAAGAAACCGCGGCGCGCGCGGAACCGAGGTGCATTATACAGGCGCGTGCCGGGGCTTGGCGTTGCGGTCGGCGCCCCCGGGGGGCGCTCGCTTCACCCCGGGCGAACAGCTTGCGTTGTGAGAACCGCCGCGCCCGCCACGGCCGCTCTCACCGTCGGTGCGCCGCCGCTCCGCGGCGAAACACCGGCCGCGGTCACTTCTTCCCGGCGCGGTAGCGCGTGATGAGCGCGTTCGTCGAGGTGTCGTGCTTCAGGTCCGGGGCGCTCGCCGACTCCAGTTCCGGCACGATCTTCGACGCCAGCGCTTTGCCCAGTTCCACGCCCCACTGGTCGAACGAGCCGATGTTCCAGATCACGCCCTGCGTGAACACGATGTGCTCGTACAGCGCCACCAGCGAACCCAGTGCGAACGGCGTGAGCTTGTCCACCAGCAGCACGTTCGACGGCCGGTTGCCCGGGAACGTCTTGTGCGGCACCAGCGGTTCCGGCACCTTCTCCGCGCGGCACTGTTCCGCGGTCTTGCCGAACGCGAGCGCTTCGGCCTGCGCGAACACGTTCGCCATGAGCAGGTCGTGGTGCCGGCCCACCGGGTTCAGGCTCTTGCAGAACGCGATGAAGTCGCACGGGATCAGCTTCGTGCCTTGGTGAATCAGTTGGTAGAAGCTGTGCTGCCCGTTCGTGCCCGGTTCGCCCCAGTACACGCTGCCGGTTTGGTACGTCACCGCGTCGCCGCCGAGCGTCACGCGCTTCCCGTTGCTCTCCATCGTGAGCTGTTGCAGGTACGCCGGGAACCGCTTCAGGTACTGATCGTAGGGCAGCACCGCGACCGTTTCCGCGCCGTAGAAGCTGCCGTACCACACGCTCAGCAACCCCATGATCGCGGGCAGGTTTTGCGCGAGCGGGGCCGTGCGGAAGTGCTCGTCCATCGCGCGGAACCCGCTCAGCAGTTCGGCGAACTGCTCCGAACCGAGCGCGAGCATCGTCGAAAGGCCGACCGCGCTGTCCATCGAGTAGCGCCCGCCGACCCAATCCCAGAAGCCGAACATGTTCGCGGTGTCGATCCCGAACTTCGTCACTTCCGCGGCGTTCGTGCTGACCGCGACGAAGTGCTTGGCGACGCTCGACGTGTCTTTCAGCGTCGCGAGCGACCACTGGCGGGCGCTCTCCGCGTTGGTCATCGTTTCTTGCGTGGTGAACGTCTTCGAGCACACGATGAACAGCGTTTCGGCCGGGTCGAGGTCGCGCACGGTTTCGGCGAAATCGGTGCCGTCCACGTTCGAGAGGAACCGGAAGTTCAAGTTCCGCTGCGCGTAGTTCCGCAGCGCCTCGTTCGCCATCACCGGGCCGAGGTCCGAGCCGCCGATCCCGATGTTCACCACGTTCTTGATCGGCTTCCCGGTGTGCCCGGTCCACTCGCCGCTGCGCACGCGGTCGGCGAACGCGCCCATCGCGTCGAGCACCGCGTGCACCTCCGGCACCACGTTCTTGCCGTCCACGGTGACGGTCGCGCCCCTCGGCGCGCGCAGGGCGGTGTGCAGCACCGCGCGGCCTTCGGTGATGTTGATCTTCTCGCCGCCGAACATCGCGGCGGTGCGGCCCTTCAGGTCGCTGGCTTCGGCGAGCGCGAACAGCAGCTTCAGGGTTTCGTCGGTGATCCGGTTCTTGGAGTAGTCGAGATAAATGCCGACCGCTTCGGCCGTGAGGCGCGTACCGCGGGCGGAGTCGGCGGCGAACAGGTCGCGCAGGTGCGCGCCCTTGGTGGCTTCGTAGTGCTTTTGGAGGGCGGCCCATTCGGGCCGAGTGTTGGGCAGCATTTGTGGAACTCCGGGTGAAGGTGGACGTGTGGCCGCTAATGTACCGCGACGGCGGCGCGGTTCCACAACCTACCCGCGAATTACGCACTTGGCACGCGCGTTCTTTCACGCGGCCGCGTTGACCGCGGCGCGGGGCGCGGCAAAAATAAGAGCATGAGCGAACAGCCCACGCGCCCGGCCCCGCCGCTGGGAATCGCCGCGGACGAAACCGGCGGCGCGCCGCACACCCTCACGCACGCGCCCCAGGCTCCCGCGCCCGACACCGAACCGGTGCGCCTCGGCGATTACGTCGTGCTCCGCTTGCTCGGCGAGGGCGGCATGGGCGCGGTGTACCTTGCCGAAGACACCAAACTCGGGCGCAAGGCCGCCGTGAAGACCATGAAGCCCGCGGTCGCGGTCAACCCGACCGACCGCGACCGCTTCTTGCGGGAGGCCCGCGCCGCCGCGGCCGTCGAGAGCGATTACATCGTCCCCATTTGGCACATCGGCGAAGCGCTGGACGGCACCCCGTTCATCGCCATGCCGTTCCTTCAGGGCGAAATGCTGGACGCGCGCCTGAAGCGCGAGCCGGTCGCGCCGCTGGGCCTCATTCTCAAAGTCGCGCTCGAAGTGGCGAACGGCCTCGCCGCCGCGCACGCGAAGAACCTGATTCACCGCGACATCAAGCCCAGTAACATCTGGCTCGAGGGCGAACCGGGCGCGCGCGAGGCGAACCGGCAGGTGCGGCGCGTCAAGATTCTCGACTTCGGCCTCGCGCGCTCGGTCGGCACCGACGACGCGCACCTCACCGCCAGCGGCGCGATTCTAGGCACGCCCGCGTACATGGCCCCGGAGCAGGCCCGCGGCGAGCGCGTGGACTTTCGCGCCGACCTGTTTAGCCTCGGCGTGACGCTGTACCGCGCGGCGACCGGGCGCGCGCCGTTCCGCGGCGCGAACGCGATGGCCGTTCTGGTCGCGCTCGCCACCGACACGCCCGAACCGGTGCGGGCGGTGAACCCGAACGTGCCGCCGGCGCTCGCCGACCTGATCGAACGACTGATGAGCAAGGACGCGGCGCGGCGCCCCGCGAGCGCGGCGGAGGTGGCGGCGGAAGTGAAGCGGATCGCGCGCGACCTGCAAGCACAGAAGGCCGCGCCGGTGGTGGTGCGGTTGCCGGACGCGCCGCCCGCGCCCGCGGCCGACCCGTTCGGCGAACTGACCGAGCCGGACGTGGAACCGCCGCCCCTCGCGCCGCCCGCCAAGGCGCGGTTCCCAATCGCTCTCGTCGGTGCGGCGCTGGTCGCGCTGGTCGCGGGCGGCGTGTGGTTCGCCACGCGCGACGGCGCGAAGCCCGAACCAGAAGTGGCGAAGAGCGAACCGCCCGCGCCCAAGCCGCCGGACCCGAAACCGAAGGGCGGGCCGAAGCAACCGGCCCCGGTCGCGGCCCCGGAGCGCCGGGCCGCGGAGTGGGTGATCGGTTTGGGTGGCAAAGTCGAAGTGGTCAGCGGCCAAACGGTGGCGACGGTCGCGGCCGTGGCGGACTTGCCCGCGGGGCCGTTCCGCGTCAACCGCGTGGACCTGCTCGGCAGCACCGCGGTGCGGGGGCAGTCGTTCGCCCCGCTCCGCGACTGCCCGACGGTCGCACACCTGTTCACGCCGGAAGTGGACCTGACCGACGAGCAACTCGCCCCGCTCGCGGGCTGGACCGCGCTCGAGGGGGTGATGCTGATTTCTCCGCACCTCACGGACCGTGCGCTTGAGACGTTCAAGAACTGCAAGCGGCTCACATACCTTAACGTGCAAGCCCCTCGGATCAGCGACACCGGGTTGGCTCACATCGCCGGTTGCGAACCGGAACTACTGTGGCTCCCGAACAGCAAGATCACAGAGAAGGGGTTGAGCCTCCTGAAGTTGGGGCCCAAGTTGCGCTCACTGAACCTGTACGGTGTACCCCTCGACGACGCGACCGCCGGGCTGTTCCGCAAATGCACCGGCGTGACCGAACTCTTTATCGGCGGCACCCAACTCACCGACACCGGGCTGGCCGCTCTCGTCGGTCCGCAACTGGCCACCGCGGAACTGCACCACACGCGCGTCACGGACGCCGGTCTAGGGCGCTTGCGCGCCGCACGGCTGAAGGAACTCCGGCTGGACGGTACCAACGTCACCGACGCGGGAGTAACCGCGCTCAAGGCGCAAACCGGGCTGAAGGTGCTCAAGATCAAGCGCACCGGCATCACCTCGGCGGGTGTCAAGGAACTGGCGAACGCGCTACCCAAGTGCACCATCGAGTGGGACGGGGGCACCATCAAACCGTGACCGCACCCCACTCCCCAGCCGAACGGCTCGTGGCGCTCGACCAGTTCCGCGGCTACACGGTGCTCGGCATGCTGCTGGTGAACTTCGTCGGCTCGTTCGCCGCGGCGCGCGCGGTCGCGCCCGCGCTGGCGCACCACCACACCTATTGCAGCTACGCCGACACCATCATGCCGCAGTTCCTGTTCGCGGTGGGGTTCGCGTTCCGGCTCACGTTCGTGAAGCGGCTCGCGGCGGTCGGCCCGCGGGCGGCATACCGGCACGCGCTGAAGCGCAACGCCGGGCTGTTCCTCGTCGCGTTCGCGGCTTACAGCGTCGGGTCGAACTGGCAACAGTGGGAGAACGCCGAGCAGCGGTACGAGGTGCTGCGCCGCTGGGCGAAACAGGACCTGTTCCAAACGCTCGCGCACATCGCGGTCACGGCGGCGTGGGTGCTGCCGGTGATCGCGGCGCGGCCCGGCGTGCGGGTGGGCTTCGCACTCTTCTCCGGCGCGGTGCACCTCGCGCTGTCGTACTGGTTCAACTACCGCTGGGCGAACACGCCGCCCAACGGTGTGGACGGCGGCCCGCTGGGGTTCCTCACGTGGGCCGTGCCGTTGCTTGTGGGCACACTCGCGTGCGACGCCTACGAGCGCTGCGCGAGCCGCACGAAACTCGCGGGCCGTTACCTGTTCGCGGGCCTTCTGGTGGCGCTCTGCGCCTACGGCCTCTCGTGCCTGCACCTGAAACCGTCCGATCTCGACGGTTGGAAATTCGACCTCGCGGTGAGCGCCGCGCCGCCGCCGCTGGTTCACCGCGACGCGAAGCCCCCGACGAACGACCTGTTCACGATGAGTCAGCGCTCCGGGAGCGTGACCTACCCGCTGTTCGGTGCGGGCGTGTCGCTTGTGGTGCTGGCGCTGTTCGTGCTGGCGTGCGACGTGTACCGGTTCCGCGCGGGGGTGCTGGAAACGTTCGGCACGAACGCGCTGGCCGCGTACCTGATTCACGGCTTGGTGTTCGCGTCGGTGAAGCCGCTGACGCCGCGCGACGCCCCCTTGTGGTACGTGAGTCTGATGTGCGCGCTGGCGCTGGGCCTGTGCTACGCCTTCACGCGCCACCTCCAGAAGAGCGGCCTGTTCTTGAAGCTGTGAGGGGCGCGAAGCGGGGTCACACCAACTCCCGAAATCGGCGTCGCGTGTCCGACCGACCGGTGCCGAATGCCGGTGTACCGCAGTCGGGGCACGCTCGCGCTCCCGCGCCGCGGGAAAATTGTGCTGGACTTCGGAACGCAAATCGGCGAAATGTAGTAGTACCTCCTAACTCCCGCCAACACCCCTTCCGGGTTCCGCGCATGCTCAACGTCTTCGGCACCCCGCACGCCCGCGGCGGGTTCTGCGACGGCCTCAGCCGCCGCGACTTCCTCACCGTCGGCGGAACGCTATTCGGCGGCGCTCTCGCGCTCCCGAACCTGCTCGCCAACGAAGCCAAGGGCGGCATTCGCACGTCGCACAAGGCGCTCATCAACGTGTACCTGCCCGGTGGCCCGCCGCACTTGGACATGTGGGACCTGAAGCCGGACGCCCCGGCCGAGGTGCGCGGCGAGTTCAACCCGATCGCCACCAAGGTGACCGGCATCCAGATTTGCGAACTGTTCCCGAAGATCGCGGCGATGATGGACAAGTTCGTGGTGATCCGCTCGCTGGTGGGCAGCAGCGGCGACCACGACGCCTACCAGTGCATGACCGGCCGGCCCCGCACGCCCGCGAACAACGGGTTCTGGCCCGCGCTCAGCGCGTGGGTGAGCAAGGCGCAGGGCCAAGCCGACCCCGCGGTGCCCGCGAACGTCTCACTCATGTACCCCACCGGCGAGCGCCGCTGGGGCTACCACGGCGACGGCGGCTTCATCGGCATGCAGCACGCCCCGTTCCACTGCGTCGGCGGCAAGGGCACCGGGCTGAAGTCGGACAACCTCACGCTGCAAGGCGTAACGCTGGACCGGCTCACCGATCGCGTGGCGCTTATGAAGGGGTTCGACGACACCAACCGCGCGATCGACAAGAGCGGCGCGATGGGCGGCATGGATTCGTTCAACCGCCAAGCGTTGGACATCCTCACGTCGTCCAAACTGCGCGACGCCCTCGACCTGACGAAAGAAGACCCGAAGGTGCTGGCGCGGTACGGCGTGGACGACCCCGCGTTCGAGCGCGACGGCGCGCCGCGCATGGTGCGGAACTTCTGCGCCGCCCGGCGGCTCGTGGAAGCCGGTGCCCGCGTCGTCACCATGAACTTCACCCGCTGGGACTGGCACGGCGGCGACGGCAAGAACTTCGTGCAGGCCCGCAAAGACTTCCCGCTGCTCGACGCCGCCGTTAGCTCGCTGATCCAAGACATCCACGACCGCGGCATGGAAAACGACGTGACCGTGATCGTGTGGGGCGAGTTCGGCCGCACGCCCAAGCTGAACAACATGGCGAGCCGCGACCACTGGCCGCAACTGAGCTGCGCCCTGATGGCCGGCGGCGGCATGAAGACCGGTCAGGTGATCGGCTCGTCGAACCGATTGGCGGAGCGCGCCGCCTCGCGCCCGGTGACGCACCAAGACATCTTCGCGACGATCTACAAGAACCTCGGGTTGGACCCGATGCAGGTGCGCGAGTACGACGCGAACGGCCGCCCGCACTTCCCGCTCGACGCCGACGCGCAGGCCATCAAGGAACTGGTGTAAGCGAGTTTTGGTTTTGCCCTCTCCCCTTGCGGGAGAGGGTGCCCGCGCTTCGCGGGCGGGTGAGGGGTGAGCTGACCAACAGATTCAGCTTCACTTGATACGTCTTGCGTGTTCGCCCCTCACCCGGCCTCGCAAAGCCTCGGCCACCCTCTCCCACGCTGACGCGGGGAGAGGGCAATTTCGGACGTTCGCATTTCTGGGGAACGGGATGTCCGCTCGACAGGTCCGCAAGGCGTGGAAGCGGATCGAAGAGTGGCACCGCAAGCACGCCCCGAAAGACCTCAAGGGCCTGAACCCCGGGGCGACGAGGACGGAACTCCGCGCGCTGGAGAAGGCCATTCAGCGCCCGCTCCCGGAAGACCTCCGTGCGTCGCTCTCCGTCCACAACGGACAACCGCTCGACAACCGACTGCTATTCGGCCAACTCCGACTGCTCAATTGCACGGAAATTGCCGAGTGCCACTCGGGATACACCGGCATGTACCTCGGCCGAGAATCGGCTGCGGACGAACTGTTTCACCGCTTTTATCCGAGCGATGCAATCGCGCACGACGTGTTCAACAGTGGATGGGTTCCGATCGCACAAGAAGAAGCGTGCGGAAACTACCTCGCGCTCGATCTCGCGCCGGGCCCAGCGGGCACTGTCGGGCAGATCATCGAGTTCGGGCGAGACATCCTAACGAAAGGCGTGGTGGCTTCGAGTTGGGGCGAATACTTGCTCAGTTACGCCGACCTACTGGATATCTTGATCGAACTCAACCCGGACACTGACGCTCTTTTTGATGCGGCCTACGCAATCAGCGGGCTGAACTTCCTCGACGCCAACGTCCTCTGGGCGCGGGACGGCTGGTGGCCGATTGTGCCGTTCGACCCGCGCTGGCGCACCGCGACCGCCGTGGCGCTGGCGACCACGATTCAGAAGCAGTGCGACTTCGGCGCGATGCCCGTTTTGGCCGACGCTCTCCAAGAGGCCGGGTGCGACGCGCCCGGCGTGCTGAGCCACTGCCGCGACACCACCTGCACGCACGCCCTCGGGTGCTGGGTGCTGAACGCGGTGCTGAACGGCCCGCTCACGAACCAGCGCAACTGTCACCAATACGGCCACTGACCGCACGGCTTGCGTTGACACCGCGCGCGGCGCGCGCGCACAATACCCGCTCCGCCCCGCTTCGCGGAGTTATGAATGGGCGACCCGGCCCCCGCATCGCAATCCGCACCCGACACTCAGCCGGTTCTCAGTTCGGACGAAGTGAACCGCCTGTGGCAACACGGGATGCACGAAGAGCGCCTGTTCCACGACCGCCTCAACTACTTCTCCGCGGTGCAGGCCGGGTTGCTCGGCGTGTTCGCCATCCTCTACAACAAAGACCCGTCGCCGGGCGTGTTCGCGCCGCTCACGGCGGTCGCGCTGGCGTTCGCGCTCCTGTGGCTGCGCGTGCAAGTGCGGCACTGGCGGTACTGCGTTCACGTGCACACGCGCATCCGGTTAACGGTGCCCGAGTACGCGCGCACGGTGGCCGCGTTCGCCGCGCCCGGTCGCACCGACGGGCTGTCCATCGCGCGCCCGCTGGCGTTCGCGGTTCCGCTGCTGTTCGCGGCGGTGTGGGTGGCGCTGTTCGCGTGGGTGCTCATTCGCTCCGCGTAAACGGGAGGGCGCGCCGTGACCGAAGCCGACTGGCTCGCGTGCGAAAGCCCGATCGCGCCGCTGGCGCGGATCGCCCCGACCGCGGACGCGCGCAAGATGCGGCTGTTCCTGTGCGCGTGTTGCGCGCGAGTGCTCGCCGCGACCCCGCAAGACCGCCGGCTGTTCCGCGGGTACTACGCGGGCAGCTTCGAGCAACTCGAACGCGCGCTCGGTCTGGTCGAACTGTTCGCCGACGGACACGTGTGGAGCGGCGCGCTCATGCAAGCCCGCGCGGACGCACGAGACGCGGAATACGTTCCCGCTTCGATCGACCACGGCGGCGAAACCGACTTGTGGCGGGAAGTGGCCGCGGTGGCGCTGGCCGCGGCCGACAAGCCGGAACCGGTCGCGGTGCTCGAGGCGTGCGGGCTAGCGACGTACGGACAATCGCCGCCCGCCGACGAAAAGCGGTGGCAGGCGGCGGTACTGCGGTGCGTGTTCGGGAACCCGTTCCGCCCGGTCGCATTCGACCCGATGTGGCGCACCGACACGGCGCAAGCGCTCGCGCGCCAGATGTACGAGTCGCGCGAGTTCGGTGCGCTGCCCATTTTGGCCGACGCGCTCCAAGACGCCGGGTGCGAAGACGAAGACGTGCTGAACCACTGCCGCGACGCGACCCACGTTCACGTGCGCGGGTGCTGGGTGCTGGACGCGGTTCTCGGCAGGGACCGGTAAGTTGCGTTCGGCAGAAGGCGAGCGGCACGCGCGAGCGCGCCGGCTCTGAAAACGGTGAAGAACCGCCGCGCGCCCGGAACGTCGCTTGTGGGAACGGTGCCCGAACCCGCTACGGCTTCTTCGGCTCGTCCTTCTTGCGCGGCGGCACCTTCGCCAGCGGGAACGGGCGGACGCCCGCGGGCCGGCCCAGCGTGGGGTTCTGCGAGCCGCCGCTCAGTTGGCGCACGCGGGCCGTCGCGTACATGTTCAGCTCGTGCAGGTACACGAGGCCGTCGCCGTCGATGTCGCCGTGCCCGCTCAGGCCCTCCACCAAGCCGAGCGTGAAGAACCCGGCCTTGGTCAGCTTGCTCTCGATCGCGTACTCGCGCCCGAGCGACGCGCACAGTACGATCACCCCGCTGTCCTCGGCGGTCAGGTCCTGCACGAGCGAGTCGGCGGCGCTGGGCGGCAACTGCCCCTCGGCCGCGGTGCCGGCGTGGCACGCGTCGAGGATCGCCACCACGCGGCCCGGCATGTCTTCGAGCCGCTTCTGGAACTCCTTGCCGGGCATCGCGGTCTTGTCGAGGTCGTCGGTCATGTCCTGCGTACACAGGTAGAACGTGCCGAACGGGTCGCGCGCGCCGTGCCCGGAGAACGACACGATGGCGATGTCCTTCGGCGTCATCTTCGATTTGAGCCAGTCCAGCCCGGCTTTCATGCCGGCGGTCGTCACCTGCTTGTCGGTGAGCAGTTTGGTTTCCACCTTCCCGAACAGCCCGCCGGTGCCGGTCTTGAACGTCTTCTCGATGAGCGCCGCGTCGGTGGCGCAGTAGGTGAGCTTGTTGATGTTCTTGTAATCGGAGACGCCCATCGCCAGCACGTACAGGTCCGGTTTGGGCACCTCGCCGGGCCGGAACGCGAGGCCGATCTTCGACATGCCCTTGCTCACCGGCGTGTCCGCGATGATCGCGAACGTGTGGTTGCCCGGCGCGAGGTTCACCTCCCACGCCGCCTCGGCCTCGTTGGATTTGCCGTCGAACGTCTTGACACCAGCGGACCCCATGAACGGCCGCCCGTCCACGAGCAGCCGCATCGCGGTGATCGGGTGCTTCGCGCTGGCGGCCTTGCCCTTCACCGTCACCTTCTCGGTTTCGACGCGCACCTCGGTTTCGCCGTAGCCCTCGAGGGTCACTTCCGGCGGCAGCACGTCGGCGACGCTCTGCGTGGCGACCAGTGCCTTGTCGAACTTCTGGGCCATCGCCAGCGCGCGGGCCGTGTCGCCGGCGGGAATCAGGTACTTCAGCAGCGCCGGCTGGTACATGGACGGGCGGAACCGCTCGGCCGGGTGAACCACCGTGCCCTTCTGCGGCGCGGCGGCGTTCGTGATCTGCCACGCGATGAGCCGCTCGCCCTGCCCGGAGCACGCGTAGTAGCCCTGCGGGGTCCACGCGATCCAGTCGCGGCCGGCCACGAAGATCGAGAGCACCGGCTCCTCGCTGCCGCGCTCCCAGATGCGGATCGTCTGGTCGCTGGACCCGGTGGCGAAGTAGCGGCCGTCCGGCGACGGGGTGACGCACAGCACGTTCCCGGTGTGCCCGGTGTAGGTGCGGGTGCCGCGCGTGGGCGCCGACGGGTTCAGCAGGTACAGGTTCTGCGCGCCGCCCGCGACGATCGCGTTGCCCCCCGGAACGAGCGTGGCGGAATAGATGCGGTCGTCGGCGATGAGCACCGCGCTCGGCTCGCGGCCGGGCGTCTCCACGAGGAACGCGCTGCCCTTCACGAGCAGCTTCACGCCCTCGTCCGCCTTCACCGTCTGAACGTACTTGCCCGGGTCCGGCGCCCCGCCCAACCCGAACTCGTCGAGCCGGAACGAGTGCTGCAGCGGGAAGTCTTCGTCCTCCCCGCGCTTGTTCGAGTTGCCCCACGCGATGGACTTGCCGTCCTTCGCCCACGCCACCGCCCACACGCCCTGCCCGCCGCCCACCAGCCGGTGCTTCACGGCGGCGGTGTCCGCGTCCCACACCAGCGTCTCGTGCGAGTTGCCCCCGCTGGTCACGACCGTGTTGCCGTCCGGGGCCACCTCGCACGAGAACACCGTGTTCGTGTGGTCGCCGCACTGCACGCGCACCTTCGCGGTGTTGGAGTCCACGAGGCCCGCGAACCCGCCCGCGCCCGGCGACACCCCCGCCACCAGCAGTTCCGTGTCGTTCGGCATGAACTGCAGCATGTTGATCTGAACCGGCGTCGGCCCCTTGCGGATCGCCGGCAGCACGCTCACCGGTTGCCCGCCGGCGTCGAACAGCGCGATCCCGCCCTGCGTGCCGCCGACCGCGAGGAACTTCCCGTCGTTGCTCCACGCCAGCGACGTCGGCGTCCCGATCCCCTTCACCGGGAACTCGCGCCGCTGTTGCGCCTTCAGGTTCACCAGCGTGATGAACCGGTCGGCCGCGAGGGTCGCCACGAGGTTCTGCGCGTTCTTCGGGTTGAACTTCACGTCCAGCACCGTGGCCGGGTACCGCGTGTCGGCCGCCCCCAGCGCCGCCCCGGTGAACGGGTTGAACACTTGCAGCGCGCCGTCCTCATTGCCGATCACCAGCATCTTCCCGTCGTTCGAGAAGTGCATGGCCCGTACGGTCGCGGTGGCCCCCGCGATCTGCCGCAGTTGCGCGCCGGTTTCGGCGTCGATGATGTAGACGGGCACCTTGCCCTTCGGCGTGCCCTTCAGCGGCTCGCCGGCCACCGCCATCAGTTTCCCGTTGCGCGACAGCGCCGCCGCGAGCAGCGAGCCTTCGCGGCCCGGCCCGGCCGGGAACCGGATCGTCTTGACCGTCTCGTTCGTGACCGGGTCCCAAATGCGCACGGCCTTGTCTTCGCCCACCGTGATGACGCGGTCGCCCTTCGGGGTGAAGAACACCTTGCCCACGAACGCGGTGTGCCCGCCGGACTCGATCGCCAGCAGCGGGCGCTCCTTCACCGGCGGCAACTTGGGCAGCGGCGGCAGCGCGCCTTCGAGCTTGAACCCTTTCGCGCGGTTGAACGGGTCTTCTTCCGGCGCGAGCGGCGGCGCGACCGGCGGCTTGACGATGGGCTTGCCCACCGGCGCGAGCGACCCGGACACTTGCAACTTCGGCGGCGGCGGCAGCAGCGTCGCCAGCTCCGCGTCCTCGTCCTTCTTGGGCGGCGGGTTGTCCTTCTTGGGCGGCGGGTTGGTGGTGTCCTTCTTCGGGGGCGGATTGTTGGTGTCGTCCTTCTTCGGCGGAACGCCCGGCCCGGGGCCGATCGGGCCGGGGCCGATCGGCCCGACCGGGCCGGCGGGCGGCGGTTGCGTGTTGTCCGCCACCGCGGGCTTCTTGCCGTCGCCGCCGAGCGCGATCACCAGCACCACCACGACCGCGACCAGCGCCGCGCCGATCCCGCCGAAGATCAGCAGCTTCTTGTTGCCGGATCCTTCGTCCGCGGCGGCCTTCTTCTTGTTCTTCTTGGGCTTCTCGGCGCTCGCGTCGTCGCCGTCGCGGCGCTTCGCCGCCTTGGGCACGGTGCCGGACTTCTTCGCGGCGCTCGTATCGGCCTTCGCGCCCTTCTTGGCGGGCTTCGGCGCGCCTTCGTCGCCGAGGGTGGCCGTGAACGTGTGGTCGCACTTGGGGCAATCGACTTCGTGATCGCCCGGCCCGTCGACGGTCAGCTTCAGTTTCGCGTCACACTCGGGGCAGTTGGTCTTGAGAACGGGCATGACGGCACCGGACGTGATTGGCGGCGCGCCACACGGGCGCGCGGAAGAAAACGCCGTTCGTGCGAAGTGGCGAACGAGCGGGTCTGGTGAAATGCTGACCGGCGCGCGCGGGTGCGTCAAGAAAAAAGGCGAGGGACACGTGGCGAGCCACGGGTCGAGCGTTCCTGTGGTCCGGGCACGGAGTGACCGGGCCACGGGACGAGTTAGCGCCGCAGGAACCGCCAGATGAGGAACACCGCGACGTGCGCGAGCACGATGTCGGCGAGCCAGCAGCCGAAGCCCATCGGCACGCGCCCGCTCTTGCCGAGGTCGGAACCGGCCAGCAGCAGCGGGTAGTAGATCACGAGCGTCGGGAGGAAGCAGATGACGAACGTGCTCAGGTAGTCGGAGCGGTTGGCCCAGATGCCGACCGGGCAGCCGAGCAGCGCGAACACGAGGCAGCTCGCGGCGAGCGCCGGCCGGGCGTGGACCTCGGCGCGCAGGTTGCGCACTTGGCGCGCCTTCATGTCGTACTGGTACTTGAGGCCCGCGGCCTCTTTCTGCAGGCTGCCGCGGACCTCCGGGTTGGGGTGCCGCTCGGCCTCTTCGAGCAGTTTCGCGCGCTTGTCCGCGAACCCGTCGCGCTCGGCGGTGACGGTCGCGATGCGCTCCGGCAGTTCGGGGTACGTCAGCGCGCTAATGCGCAGCCGCGCCTCTTTGCCGCTCACGGAGTCCGGCAGGTCCATCACGATGGGGCCGGTGCTGTTGGTCGCGCCCTCCACCCGGCGCTCCGCGATCAGTTCGGTCGGCTGCTTGACCGTCTGGTCGTACACGGCCCACCGGTCCGATTCGATGGACATCGCGCCGGCGTCGAGGTCCACGCGCAGGTGCGCGACCGGCGCGCGCAACACGGAACTGTAGCCCAGCGACACTTCGGCCCCGGTGGCTTGGTCCTTCACCTTCTTGCGCCGCTTCACCACCACGTCGATGAGCCGCTTGCCCTCCACGTCGCGCACGTAGAGCACGTACGGCAGGCTGGGGTGCCGCAGGCACCGGTCGCGGCGCAACTGGTTGTAGAGCACCTCTTCGGGGTCCGCGAGCACCTCCTCGTAGAACTGGCGCTGCGTCGCGGGGATCGTGGTGTGGTACAGGCTCGCGGTGGCCCCGGTGGCGAGGGCGCCGAGCAGCAGCGCCGGCCGCACGATCGTGTACAGGTGAACGCCGGCCGCCTTGAGCGCGACCACCTCGTTGTCGTGCGCGAGCCGCCCGTACACGACGCACGACGCGAACAGCGTGGTGGCGGGGATGGTGATGGGCAGCATGCTGGGCACGAGCAGCGGCACGACCCGCACGATCTGGTTCAGCGACAGCCCCAACAGCGACGCCTGCTGCACGACGAACACGACGAGGAACAGGCCCGTGAGGGTGCCCAGCGAGAGCAGGAACACCCGCACCAGTTCCCAGAAGATCATGCGGTTCAGCGTGTTCCCGAGCACCGCGTTCTCCTTGCGTCGGCGTCAGCGGTCAGCGGGTCGGAAGAAAACGAACCACAGAGGCAAGACCAACACAGAGAAAGCAGAAGAGTTGAGTCCAGAACAACACAGCCTTCGGTTCTCTCTGTGTTGGTTGTGTCTCCGTGCTCTCTGTGCCTCTGTGGTTCGTTTTCTTCCTGCCCACTGCCCGCTCCTCACTTCCCACTGCTCCCCATCACCTTCGACGCGCCGCGCTTGAGGCGGTCGATCACGGCCTTCGTCGGTTCCGTGACCAGCGGCACGGCCTCCGGCTTGTACTTCAGTTCGCCGTTCTCGCGCGTCATTTTGATGACGAACAGGTTCTTGCTCAGGAACGCGGTCAGGTCGCCGACCGGCGTGTTGATGAGCTGCTTCAGCACCTGCGACCACACCGTGTAGAACTCGAACTTCACGAACTCGCCGCTCGTGTCCAACTCGCCCGAACCGCCGACGCAGATGGCTTTGCCGATCAGGTCGATCTGCTCCACCTTCACGCGGTCGCCCTGAATGCGGAACACCGCGTGCGCCTGTTCGAAGGCGGTCTTGTCCGGGGTTTGCAGCTTCAGCACCTTCACGAGGTCCAGCAGGATCGGCAGGTTGTACATCCGGCCGGTGGGCACGTCGATCTTGCCGTTGCCCTCCACCACCAGTTGCCCGGTCTTCGGGTCCGGGCGGTTGTACACGAGCAACTGCGCCTGCGCGATGCCCTTCAGGTCGGCGTCCGAACCGAGTTTGTAGTGCCGCGCGGCCTCGTCCAGTTGCGCGTTGCTGACGCTGGCCCACACTTCGTAGCGCACCGGGTCGGTGAGCGCGACGCGCGCTTGGCCCACCAGTTCGCCGTGGAACAGGTCGCCGGTCGCGTTCAGGAACTGGAGCACCGGGGGCTGGAACGTGCCGGGGCGCGCCGGGTCCGGTTGTTGCGGGTCCACCTTCATCTGGCACCGCGCGCTCGAAACCGGCAGCCGCGACACCGTGGCCCGGTCCAGCCACACGTTGCCGCGCACCGCACCCAAGTGGGTGCCCTCGTACCTCCCGCGGCTGGCGACCGAGCCGTACACGTCTTCCCACGGCACGCCCGTGTCCAGCGACGCACCGAACAGTTTCAGTTCCGCGTCCCAGTACAGCACCGGGTCCGGCTTGGTCGGCGGCGGGGCGGGGAGCGGCGGCGGTTCGGGGCCGCCC
>JALHNS010000131.1 GCA_022843445.1 Gemmata sp. | reverse complement strand
GCGGCGGGAGCTGCGGCCCGGCGGCGGCGACGTAGTCCCAGTGAAGGGCCGAGTGCAGCGCCATGAACTCGCGATACGCCCGCCGCGCGCCCGGGCTGGTGCGCAGCGCGTCGGCGAGGGCGCGCTCGTCGGCCTCCGAGGCGAGCCCGTCGGCGAGGCGGTTGAACAGCCCTTCGAGGTCGGTATCGGGCGTCACGCAACGGCCCCCCCGAGCGTCCGCTGGATGCACTGCAACAGCGCGTGCCGGATGCGCCGCAACCGGTCCGAGAGCGCTTTGGGCGTCGTCCCGCTGGCCTCGGCCATGGCGCTCACCGACCCGTCCGGCTCGTACCGGCGGGCGATCAGGTCGCGCTGCTCGGCGGTGAGCTTCTGGAGGCACACCGCGAGAGCCTGCCGCCGGTCTTCGAGCGCCAACTCGTCCCGCGCGGCCTCGTCGGCGAGGAGCCGGGACAGGTCGTCGTCGAACACCACCCGCTCCTGCTGCCGCCGGCGCCGCTTGAGCCAAGCGAGGGCCTGCAACTGGGCGAACCGCATCGCCCACGGCAGGAACGGGCGGGCGCTGTCGAACTCCGCCACCTTCTCCCAAAGCACCAAGTTCGTCTCCTGTAGCACGTCGTCGGCGTCGGCCGCGTTCCACACCATCGACAGGATGAACGCGTGGAGGTGCCGCTGCGAGCGGGTGATCTGGGTCATGAACTCGGTCGGCACGGCCATGGACGCTTCGCTCGCAAACCTTTTCCCAGCAGCGGCTTCCGGTCGGCACACCGTCCCGGTCCCGGGTGCCACGCACCGGTCTCATTTATGACTTAGCCGAGCCGGGGCCGATCCCGCGATGAATCTCGCCGGACTTGCCGATTTCCAGCGGGACGGTGAACGGCTCGCCCGGTCTCATCCCAAATGGTGTTGAACCGTAGCCACCCGCGCTCGCGCCTCGGGGTCCCAATTGCACGGGATGGGACGGCCTCTGCGCGAAGGGGCTACCCCGACACCGATTGTCTCCCGACCCCCGACTATCGCGCCGCGGCGATCCGGCTACCATTTCGTCAACAACCGTCCAAAGTAACGCGATTCCGAGTGCCGCTCAAATGCCGTGAGCCCGACGTCAGGACGAAACCGACTGTCGCCAAACACCGCGTGCGCGGGGGTGTTCTCGCCACACCGTTCCGAACCGCCGGAGGACTGTCGCGCTACTGCCCGCGGGACGCCGGCGAACGGACCGGTGGGGGTGAATCGGGGTTCGCTGGGGTCGCCTCGTTGAGGCGTGCCGTGGTGGTGTGGAACCGCGCTGCATCCGACCCATTCCGTTACCGGGGGGCTTTCGTGTTCCCGATTCGCACAATCTTGCACCCGACCGACTATACCGATCTGTCCCGGCCGGCGTTCGATCTCGCCCGCGCGCTCGCCCGCGACTCCGGCGCGGAACTCGTCATCTGCCATGTCTCGCCCCCGCCGATCATCGCCGCGGGCGAGGGCGTGTTCGTGGACGTCCCGACCGGCGAGACCGAGCAGATGACCGTTCGCCTCGAACAGGTGAAGCCGAACGACCCGAGCGTTCGGGTGGCGCACCGGTTGCTCCGCGGCGATCCCGCGTCCGAGATCGTGAAACTGGCCGACGGGACCGCCGCCGATCTGATCGTGTTGGGCACCCACGGGCGGGGCGGGCTGGCGCGGTTACTCATGGGCAGCGTCGCCGAGGCCGTGATGCGCAAGGCCCGGTGCCCCGTCGTCACGGTCAAGGCTCTCCGTTCGGCCGACCGTGCGACCGGGGCGGTAGCCGCGGCCCCGAGCGCCGGCCGTTGGACCGACTGACCCGCACCGGAGCCCGGCGATGCCGCACACGCACGTCCTCTTCCGGTCCGCGGCGCGCGAGAAGATCCTGCGCGGCGCGACGACGCTCACCGACGCGGTCCGGGTGACGCTGGGGCCGAAGGCAAGTGCGTCTTGGTGGACAAAAAGTACGGCCGCCCGCTGGTGTGCAACGACGGGGTGACCATCGCCAAAGAGGTCGAGTTGAAGGACCCGGAGGAAAACCTCGGGGTGCGGATGATCCGCGAGGCGGCCGAGCGCACCGCCGACGCCGTCGGCGACGGGACCAGCACCGCCACGGTGATCGCCCACGCCATCTTGGTAGACGGCGTCCGCGTCGCGACGGGGGACACGGGGTTCGATGCGCCGCGCGGCGTGTACTGCGACCTCGTCGGGGCCGGCATCATCGACCCGACGAAAGTTGTCCGCGTGGCGCTCGAGAACGCGGTCTCGGTCGCCGGGACGCTGCTGCTGACCGAGGCGAGCCTCACCGAAATCCCGGAGCCGCCGTCCGAGCACCGGGAACCGGCCGAACTCGAGTAGGAATGGCCCGCCCGGTTCCGTCGGCCGAACCGCGGCCCGGTGCTCGCGCGGCGCGCCGGAGTCGGAGCCGGAGAAGGTGTGGCGCGCCCGCGTTCGGATCCGATTGGAACGGCCCGAGCTGCGCGAACCGCCTTGCGTGTGGAAGCCGACTCTTCCTCCGGAGGTACGCATCATGCGGCAGTCACCCCGCTTTCTGATCCCGCTGGTCGCCGCCGGCGCACTCGCGACCGCAGCGCCGGTTCAGGCGAACCCCCGTCGCGGGGGCCAGCCCACCGTTCCCTACCGGGTGGTGCAGACCTACACGCCGGGCGCGCGGGTCGCACCCAACGTGTACGCCTACCCTCAGATCAACACGACCCCGCGCTACACGTTTGCGTACCCGAGCTACTCCGCGTACCCCACGTACCCGACCTACCCGTACGGGATGTGGTACGACGGCCGATCGTACTACTCGTACGCGCGGGGCTCCGTGTACCCCTCCGGCAGGTACTCCACCCCCGACTTCTACTTCCGATACCGCTGGCGCTAACCGCCGCGCGAACCCGCGTGCACCCGAACCGGAGGACCGCACCGCGTCCGAGCCACACCCGCCCGCCCGCACAAGAAGCGTCGCACGGTCGCGCTGAACGCGCCCGGGGCGCGGGCGCTCGTCGTGACCGGCACCTTCTGCGACTGGGCGAACGAGGGGCACCCGCTCGAGCACGACGGTAACGGCGCTTGGGAGGCCACACTGACCCTGCCCCGGGGCGGTACGAGTACCGGTTCCTCGTCGACGGGACGTGGCAGGACGACCCGAGTCGCCCCGAGCGCGTGCCCAACCCGTTCGGAACCGAAAACTGCGCCGTCGACGTGTGCTCGCGGTGCCCGCGGGACTTATCGGGAGCCGGAGCGCGACCGCGTTGCGCGCAAGGCGGCCGAGCTCGAGGTGTCCAACGGAGCGCCGCCCACTACTACGAGCAGAGGAGCGGGTAACTCGGACGGGGTCATCCGGCGCGCGGCTCGAGCCGCGCGCGAGCACGAACCGGCGCCGACCGAGCGCCTGCCGGAGTGGTGCGGCCCGCACCGCCTCGCGGCGCGAGCGCGCGCGACACGTGTGAGCCGGGGCCGACAATGACACAGGCCGTCTTTCGGGCCAGACGACTGACCAAGCGGTACCGCATGGGCGATGTCGAGGTTCACGCCCTGAGGGGTGTGGACCTCGACCTGTACGCCGGCGAGTTCGTTGTGCTGCTCGGGGCGTCCGGGAGTGGGAAATCGACCCTCCTCAACATCCTCGGCGGGCTAGACACTCCGACCGAAGGGTCCGTGTTCTACGGGACCGACGACCTCACCTGTGGCGACGAGCGCCGGCTCACCCGATACCGGCGCGAGCACGTCGGCTTCGTGTTCCAATTTTACAACTTGATTCCCAGCCTCACGGCGCGCGAGAACGTCGCGCTGGTGACCGAAATCGCCCGCGCCCCGATGCCCCCCGAAGAGGCACTCGGGCTCGTCGGGTTGGCCGACCGCATGGACCGCTTCCCGTCACAACTGTCCGGGGGAGAGCAGCAGCGGGTGGCCATCGCCCGAGCGGTAGCCAAGCGGCCCGACGTGCTGCTGTGCGACGAGCCGACCGGGGCGCTGGACGTGACAACCGGCGTCCTCGTGTTGGAAGTGATCGAAAAGGTGAACCGGGAGTTGGGCACCACCACCGCGGTGATCACCCACAATGCCGTCATCGCGGATATGGCCGACCGCGTGATCTCCCTTCGGGACGGCCGGATCGCCGGGGTGAAAGTGAACGCCACCAAGGTGCCCGCCCGGGAGCTGAAGTGGTGAGCGCCAGCGCACTGAACCGGAAAGTGCTGCGCGACCTGCGCGGGCAGTGGGGGCAGGTGGCGGCCATTGCCCTCGTGTTGGGTTGTGGGGTCGCGGCGTTCGTCATGGCGGCGAACACCATCGGCGCGCTACGCCGCACGCAGCAGGAGTACTACGACCGCTACCGGTTCGCGCACGCGTTCGCTCATCTGAAGAGGGCCCCCGAGTCCCTTGTCGGGCGGGTGGCGGCGATCCCCGGTGTGTCCCAAGTGCAGGCGCGGATCGTCGTTCCGGCCACTCTGGACGTCCCCGGAATGGTCGAACCGGCCTCCGCTCGGCTGATCTCCGTCCCCGACCGCCCGGCCCCGATGCTCAACGGCCTGTTCCTCCGCACGGGACGGTATCTCGAGGTCGGCAACCGCGGAGAGGTGCTGGTGAGCGAAGGCTTCGCGCGCGCGCACCGGCTCGAACCGGGTGACAGCGTCACCGCCATCCTGAACGGACGAAAGCACCGGCTGCGCGTCGTCGGGGTGGCGCTGTCGCCGGAGTACGTGTACCAACTCGGCCCGGGACAGATCCTGCCCGACGACCGGCGGTTCGGGGTGTTCTGGATGGGGCACACCGACATGGCCGGGGTGTTCGATCTGAAGGGGGCGTTCAACGACCTGACCCTCACCCTCGCCCCGGGGGCGTCCGAACCCGAAGTGCTCCGCCAGTTGGACGACCTCACCGCGCGGTACGGGGGGCAAGGGGCCTACGGTCGGAGGGACCAGCAGTCCCACCAGTTCTTGGAGAACGAGCTGAACGAGTTGCGGGGCACGGCCCTCGTCGCCCCGAGCATCTTCCTCGGGGTGGCCGCGTTCCTGCTGAACGTCGTGATCGGCCGCACCGTCGGCACCCAGCGGGAGCAGATCGCGGCGCTCAAGGCGTTCGGGTACACGCGGTGGGAGATCGCGCGGCACTACCTGAAGTTCGTCGGCGCGATCGTGCTCGTCGGGGCGGTGCTGGGGGTGAGCGCCGGGGCGTGGCTCGGGCGCGAGGTCACGGCGCTCTACACCGCCTTCTTCCGGTTCCCCGTGTTCGACTTCGCCCTCGACCCGCTGGTGGTGGTGCTGGCGGTGGGCATCTCCGTCGCGGCGGCGGTGCTCGGTACCCTCACCACGGTGCTCCGGGCGGCCGCCCTCCCCCCCGCCGAGGCGATGAAGCCCGAGGCGCCGGTTGCCCACTCCCGCACCCTGCTCGAGCGCCTCGGCCTGTACCGCTTCCTCTCGCCGGCGGTGCGGATGATGGTGCGGCAGATGGGGCGGCGGAAGGTGAAGACGGTCCTGACGGCGGTCGGCATCGCCCTCGCGGTGGCGGTGGTCGTGCTCGGCTCGTTCCCCAAGAACGCCATCGACCACGTGATGGAGACCCAGTTCGGCGTCGCCCAGCGTCAGGACGTGAGCGTGTCGTTCGTCGAACCGACCGCGCACGGAGCGCTACACGAACTGGAGCACCTGCCGGGGGTCACGCGCGTGGAACCGGTACGGTCGGTGGCCGTGCGCCTGCGCTCGGGGAACCGCTCGCGGCGCGTCGCGCTGACCGGGGTGCCGGCCGCCGCCGCCCTCGTGCGGGTGATGGACGTTCGCGCCCGCCCGGTGCCGGTGCCGGCGGACGGGTTGGTGCTGTCGGCCAAGTTGGCCGAAATCCTCGGCGTCCGCCCCGGGGACGCCCTCACCGTCGAGGTCCTCGAGGAGGGGCGCCCGGTGCGGGTGGCGGGGGTGAGCGGGCTGTTGGATGATTTCAGCGGCACCACCGCGTACATGGATCTCGCCGCCGTGAACCGACTCATGCGCGAGGGCGACGTGATCACCGGGGCGCACCTCCGCGCCGACCCGGCCCGCCGGGCGGAACTGTACGCGGCGGTGAAGAACACCCCGCGGATCAGCGGCGTGAACATCAAACGGGACGTGGTGGACAGCTACCACAAAACGATCGGCGAGAACGTCTTGAAGATGCGGCTGTTCAACGTGTTTTTCGCCGCCGTCATCGCGTTCGGTGTAGTTTACAACTCCGGGCGGATCGCCTTGGCCGAACGGGGGCGCGAACTGGCCACGCTGCGGGTGCTCGGGTTCACCCGTGGGGAAGTCGCCGGCATCTTGCTCGGCGAGTTGGCCGTACTCACCCTGATCGCCGTCCCGGTCGGGTTGGCGCTCGGCTACGGGTTGGCCTACGCGCTGATTCGGATCGCGTTCGACACCGAACTGTTCCGGCTGCCACTGGTGGTGTCGAGCGCCACGTACGGGTTCGCCGCGGCGGTTACACTGGCGTCGGCGCTCCTGACCGCGTGGGTGGTCGGGAGGAGGCTGACCGAGTTGGACATGGTGGCCGTCCTGAAAAGCAGGGAGTGACGAGGATGAACGTGCTCGTCCGCAACCTCGGCTGGCTGATCCCCGCGTTGGTCGTAACCGGTTTGCTCGCGTACGCCTTCCGCCCGGTTCCCGCGCCCGTGGACACCGCGACCGCCTCGCGGGGCCCGTTGGTGGTGACGGTGAGCGCGGAGGGGAAAACGCGGATTCGGGAGCGGTACGTGGTGTCGGCCCCGCTCGCGGGCCACTTGCTCCGCGTCCGCCTCCGCGCCGGCGACGAAGTGGTTCAGGGGCAAACGGTACTCGTCACTCTGGAACCGGGCGACCCGGCTCTGCTGGACGCCCGGTCCCGGGCCGAGATCGAGGCGCGGGTGAAGGCCACCGCGGCCGCGACGCAGCAGAGCGCGACGAGCCTCCAGCGGGCCCGGTCGGCGCTCGAGTTGGCCCGCAAGCAGGCACAGCGCGCGCGGGAACTGCGCGCGCGCGGCACCGTATCGGACGACGAGGCAGACGCCGCCGAGGCCCGCGAACGGATGGCGGTCGACGAGGTGCGTGCGGCGGAGTTCGCCGTCCGGGTGGCCGAATTCGAGCACGAACTGGCCAAGGCCGCGCGCGTTCGGCTCCAGCCGCGCCTGAGTGCCGAAGGGGAACCGGAGCGCTTCGAGATCCGCTCCCCAATCAGCGGTTTGGTGCTGCGGGTGTTTCAAGAAAGTGCCGGTTTGGTCGCCGGCGGCGCGCGGTTGCTCGAACTCGGCGACGCCCGCGACTTGGAAATGGAAATCGACGTGCTCTCCACAGACGCGGTGCGGATCCGGCCGGGCGCGCGGGTGATTGTGGACCACTGGGGCGGCCCGGCGCCGCTCGCCGGGCGCGTGCGGCTGGTCGAACCGGCCGGCTTCCTCAAAGTGTCCGCCTTGGGTGTGGAGGAACAGCGGGTGAACGTCATCGCCGACTTCACGGACCCGCCGGAACTGCGGAAGGCGCTGGGGGACGCCTACCGGGTCGAGGCCCGCATCGTGGTCTCCGAGGGCGAGACCCTCCGCGTGCCGGCGGGGGCGGTGTTTCGGTCGGGTGGTGGTTGGGCGTGCTTTGCCGTGCGGGACGGACGGGCGCACCTAACTCTGGTTACTGTGGGGCGCACCAACGGCCTAGAAACGGAAGTACTAACGGGGTTGGCGGAGGGCGACGCGGTTGCCCTGCACCCGAGCGACCGTGTGACGGACGGGGCGCGCGTTGCGCCTCGCGACACGCGCTGAGGCAGTGCCCCGGCGCACGATCCGCGGCGCGCCCAGAAGGCCAGACACGCTGCCCGCGTTCGAGTGCCGGCGCCTGATGGGATGCCGGTTCCCGCACGGCCCTTGCCCCACCCGCCGAGGGCCGAGACAGTTGGCGTGAGCGGGTTACCGTGGTGCCGACCGGCGGACAGGTGCGAACCCGCAACGTACGGTTCCGAGCGGCCCGGAGGTGCCCCCGGGCAACACGTGGCAACGGGGATCGGGGGGGGATGTGGTTAGGGGACAGATCGTATACCTGCACGCGTTCGACGTGGGCAGCGAGGTCGCGCCCGCGCGCGTCGACTCGGTCGTCAGCCGACGGCCGGACGGAGCGCCGCGTAAGTCGGCCGGGCCGATGAACGCGGCGGTGGTCGAACCGCTCGTCACCGACGTGTGCCCGGCTCCGATCAGTGTGGCCGGGTACGCGACTCTGCCGATCGTCCGCGTGTACGAGATCGGCGTGGTGACGGTGACCTTTTGCGTACCGGGCGTGGCGGGCGAGTTGTCCGAGTGGCACCGCTTTCACCGGCCGACGACCGCGGACGGCCGATCGCTTCCCAACGTTGCCCGCGACCTGTGCCGGGAGATGTGCGACCGGCTCGGGCCCGCGCTCCGGGATCCGGTCGGGGTGGGAGAGCCGGAGCCGTACACCGTGTTCTGCGTAACCGACCTTGGCGGCGAGTGCGCTCCGGCGGACTGGCTCGAAACCCACGAGAGGGCGGTGGCCGGCCTTCTCAACGACACCGGTCCGGATCGGTTGAGCCCGGATCAGCTCGCCGAAACGTTTCGGCACCGGCGGTCGTTCGGGATCGGGGACCTTGTGGTGCCCGACTGGGAGGCGGCGCTGGTCGTGGACCGCGCCGGTGACTTCGACGCCGTCCTTCAGGTGTTCGAGTTCGCGAACCTGCAACTCGAAGAGCTCCGCGTGTTGGACGCGACCCTCGACCGGCACCTCGACCGCGCCTACGATCACCTCGCCCGCCGGCCGGGGTTGTGGCCGGGGCGGTGGGCGGCCGTCCTCCGGGAGCTGCGGCGCTTGCGCGTGGACGCGAGCAAGTTGGCCGACGGGGTGACGAACGTCACCAAGTTCGTCGGGGACTGGTACTTGGCCCGGTTGTACTTGGCGATCCGCGAGCGGTTCCATCTCGACGACTGGCGCGCGAGCGTGGACCAGCGCGTGGCCCAACTCGACCGGGTGTACGAACTGATCCGGGGCGAGGTGAGTGAGCAGCGCATGTTCGCGCTCGAGTTGCTAATCGCAATTCTGATCGCCCTCGAGTTGGTACTGGCGTTTCTCGTTCGCTCGTGAGGCGCGCCCGGCCCTTCCCCCGCACCCGAGCGAAAGCGGTTTTCGAAGCCGCGCACGCGACGGCGATCACGAGCGCCAACCACAGCCCTTCACGCGCGCGGGTGCCGCGGGCGGGAGAAGTTCTGTCGCTGCGGGCCGCACGCATTCGTCCGGCCCGCGCGGAGCGCTCCCGGACGATCAGCCACCGGTCCCGGACCGGCTCGCGCGTCGGGTTCCAACATCGGTTGGGTGACCCGACGCGCGAGCGAGGCGAGATGCGCTCCAACACGACGGGGAGCGCGCGTGCCACCGGAGTCGCCCCGAATTCAATCGGGACGACCGAGCGAAGCCGTTGCTGGGAACCTATCCGGGGGTGCCCCTACTCGGGTTCGACGTCGAAGTAGACGGAGAAGTCGCCCCGCTGGCTGGCCCGCCCGCGCGGGTTCCCGGTGAAGCGCGGGTAGCGGTCGAAGTCGATCCCGTGGGCGGTTTCCTTCCCGCGGTGCCGCTCGGCGAACGGCTTGGTGAAGGTGATCGACTGGGGCGCACCGAACAGGGCGACGAACCACGAGAGGATGTCGGCGACGGCCTCGCGCAGCACATCGATCCACATGACGGCACCCGCCTGTCCCACTTCGCAATTCAGTGGGTGTTTGAGAACGAGGGCGCGGCCGGCACCAACACGGGACCGACCGCCGGGTCGTGACCGGGCGACCGCACGGGATCGAGGAGCTTGGTTCTCGTGCGCGCTGGCGGGAACCTGTCCCCTTCCCGTTCGTGCCATTCAACCGCGGCGCACGCGCCCGGCACGTTACGTGGCTGTGGCGGAGCGCGGTTAGCCCGCGGCCCCACGGCGCTCCGCGGTGCTCGCGCACCGCGCCGGCGCTCCAACCGGCTCGGGCCAGCAGGTGCTGAACCCTGTCGCGCGCCGGGGCGCCGAGGTACTCGGCCAACTCCCACCCGTTCTTGCGTTCGGCGCTGCGGTGCAATCCGCGCACATACACCACGGCCACCGGCGCGGTTCGCTCCGGGCGAAGCGGCGACCGATCCGCTCACCGACCGACCGCGTC
This sequence comes from Gemmata sp., assembly GCA_022843445.1. Lineage (GTDB taxonomy): Bacteria > Planctomycetota > Planctomycetia > Gemmatales > Gemmataceae > Gemmata. Next base: position 6,413 of record JALHNS010000131.1, on the reverse strand, counting down.
GGCCTCGTCCACCCGAGCCGTTACCCGCTCGCGCGTCGGTCGCCCTGTCATCCACCGCCCGCGCCGAAAACGGAGCGGAGCTGTGTTGGAACTCCGGGCGGAGTGCTTGCCACACACCAAGAACCACGAAGAAATGAGCAGGTTCGCGAGACCTTTTTTCCCGAATGGCTGGGAAGCTGGGGGGCGCGCAACTCCTTTTCTGAATGGGTAATCTGCGGACTTTCTATGAACTGGACGGTCGGCAGATATTCACCGTGGCATCCCACACGTTGGACTCCACGTCAATCTTGAATTAGGTTTTGCCTGAAAGCTCGCCCCGGCCGGGAACGGCTTCCGCTTTTTCGTTTCCGACTCGCAACTTCCCGGTTCGCCCGAGCACGTTCTCCCCGTGCGCAGCGGCGCGCCCCCCTACCCCACCCCCCCCGACTTTTCGCCGGTACCATACTCGCGGAACCACAATGTTCGCACACTTCCGTCGCGGATCGGTTAGCCCCAAGAAGAAAGCGCGCGGCACGACCGACCGCGCGGCCCTTCGGTTCGAGCAACTCGAATCGCGCGAGAACCCGGCACCGATCGCCACCGTCACCGGCCTTGCGAACGCCAACCCGTTCCTCGGCGACAACGTGAACTACTCGTTCACCTTCGCCAACACCGCCCCCACCGATACCGGGTTCTCGCCGTTCTTCGACCTCATCGTCGAAACGTCCGGGCCGGACGGCACCACCAACCTACCGCCGGCGAGCCTGAACCCCACCACGCCCGGCACCGCCGCCGACGGGTTCGTCGGCCTCAGCGGCGCGACGAGCCCGCTTGTCACCGTTTCGGGTCTGCAACTCACACCGGTCGGCACGCCCACCGTGCTGACCGCGGGGCAGACGACCTACGTGAACCCGTTCACCGGTCTGACGCTCAGCGTGCCCGCGGGCTACGGTGCGGGCGACACCATTTACACCTACCAGTTGCCGTTCGGCAGCTTCACGCCCGGCCAGAACACGCAGGTGTCGGTGCAACTGCCCACGAGCCGCCTCGCGGACCTCGGCACCCCGCTCGACCTCACCGTGCGCCCCGGGTTCCGCGACACCGACGGCAACCCCAACGTGCCGCTCGTGCCCACGCCCGCCGGCACGCACTTGGACGCCAGCGCGACCGCGACGCCCAAGCTGTACGACCTGATTAAGACCTACGTCGGGCCGGAGAACGAGACCGCGACCGGCCCGAACTACGTGCGCCGCTACCGGCTCAGCGTGGACATCGCCACCGGGCAGACGATCAACGGGCTGCAACTCACCGACGACCTCGGCGCGACGATGCAGCTCGCGGGCATCAACGGCACGAACATGGCCGCGTTCCTCGCGACCAGCGGCCTCGGCAACAACGTGTTCACCACGGCGAACCTGAGCGGCACCGCGACCGCGACCGCGCCGGACGGCACGGTAACTTACAACTTCGGGAACGTCACCGGCGTCGCGGGCGTGGACGCGGTGTTCGAGTTCGACTTTTTCGTGCCGCGCGACAACAGTGCCGGAGCGGAGATTCTGCCGCAGCCGACACCGCCCGGCCCGAATCCGACCGGCGGCACCGATAGCGTTCTGGACACGAACACCGCGAGTTCCGCGGGCACATGGAACCCGCTCGACAGCCGCGACCCGCAGAACCAGAACGTCGCGAAGGCCGCGCCGGACAACGGCCCGCACGCGCTGCAAGAGCACTCGGTCGCGGTGCAGAAGACCGTGGACATTGTGACGATCGCGAACCCGAACACGCCGACCGGCGGCAGCGTGGTTCCCGGCCAGTCGCTGCTGCGGTACACGATCAACTTCCAAGTTTCGGACTACTACGCGGTCAACGACCTGTTCCTCGAAGACCAACTCGGCGACGGCCAACGGCTCTACCTGCAATCCGGGTTCACCCCGACGCTCACGGTTCAGAACCCCTACACGTTCGGCAACGGCGGCGAGCGGGCGGCGACCAGCACCGGTGCGTTCGGCGGCGCGAACACGATCGACTTCGAGCGCCGCTACACGATCCAAAACACGAACCTCTCGGACCCGACCGCGGGCGTCGAAGGGTACGCCGCCACCGGGCCGACCGGCGGGCCGTTCAGCGCCGCGACGACCGACCTCGACGGCACCGGCAGCACGTTCCTCCGGTTCAACATCTCCGACGAACTGATCGCCCGCGGGCTGTCCGGTGTGCTGGTGGGCGGCGAGATCGCCGACGGCGGCGGCAACCCGCAGAACGCGCGCACCGCGCCGTTCGGCCCGGCGCAGGGTACCATCGTGTTCTGGGCCATCGCGAAGCGCGAGTACAGCGACGATTTCCCGTCGGGCGACCCGTCCGTGGACCAAGGCGACAGGCTCACGAACTCGGTGCCCCTGATTCAGGGCAGCCACCTCGACACCAACGACCTGAACGACGGCGCGCCGACCCAACTCGGCACCGTGGGCACCGACAACAGCGGCACCAGCGTTACGATTGCCAACGGCGTGCAAACGAAGACCGTGTTCGCGATCAACAACACGCAGATTCCGACGCAGGGCGTCGCGGACACCGTGTTCAGCGTGCAGGCCGGCGACCGCATCACGTACAAGCTCACGTACACGCTGCCGATCAGCAGCTTCGAAGATTTGGCGCTCATCGACATCCCGCCGCTGCCGGTGATGCAGGTGGGGCCGGCCGGGCAGTACACGTTCGACCGCACGTTCGACGGCAGTTTCAACCCGTTCGAGATCGAGGTCGCGCCGGACGACACGTTCTTCAGCACCTTCGGTTCGTTCCCGACCCCGACGATCACCACCGACCCGCTCACGAACGCGCTCCGGCTCGACTTCGGCAACTTCGACGACCCGCAGGCGCGCGCGACCACGATTTCGCTGCTCGTTACGTTCCCGGTGGGCGGCGACACGTTCGTCGCCGACCTGTTCCTCACGAACCAGCTGCGGGTGAACGAGGGCAACACGTTCCTCGGCGAAACCACCGCCGAAGACCTGCGCCGCATCCAACTGGTGCGACCGGTCGTGACCATCGACAAGGGCATCGTCGGGTTCGGGACCACCGGGCGCACGCTCGGCGGGATCGCCTTCACCGCGCCGAACGACCCGCCGACCGGGGCCAGTACGCCGAACTTCAGCGGCACCGTGGACGCGCCCGCCGAAGCCGACGCCATCGGGGGCGCGAACCTCGCCGCGGCCGACGGCGCGGACGCGGGCGACCGCGTGCGGTACGCCATCGTCGCGCAGAACACCGGCCGCGGCGACGCCTACGACGTAATCATCGAAGACCGCGTGCAACCGGGCTACGACATCCCGGCCACCTTCGCCGGCCTGAACCTGAACGTGCGCCGCGGCGACGGCACCCTGCTGAGCAACTTCGCCGAGGTCGACGCGTTCGCGCGCGTCGCCACCGCCGGCGCGCTCACGGGCACCGGCATCGCGTTCAGCGCCGGCACCGGCGGCGGGCAGTTCACGAACGTGGACCGCGCGCTCGACGGGGTGATGCTGAACACCAACGACCTCGTGCTGGTGAAGGACCAAGCGACCGCGTCGCAGAACGGCGTGTACCGCGTGACCGCGGTGGACGCGACGACGAACACCGTCACGCTCACCCGCGACGTAGCGTTCGACACCGCCGGGGAACTCTCGAACTCGCTCGTCGCGCTCATGGGCGGCACGAGCGCGAACCGGTTCTTCCAAGCGGGCGCGGTCGCGACGCTCAACGCCAGCGCGGTGAATTACACCCTGCAAGCGGCCACGCAGGACTACTACGCGATCTACGACCCGGCCACCGGCGCGTTCCGCCTGCTGCTCTCGGACAACTACACCGCGGGCAACGTGAACAGCGCGGGCGCAGTGCCCGACGACCGCGCCGGTTCGCTCAGCCGCCGCGAGTCCACGCCGCTGGTGAGCGCGGGCGACAACCCGCCGGTCACGCTCGTCACGAACGGCTCGAACACCGTCGTCGTGCAGTACGACTTGGTTCTCGCGGACGGCGTGACGCCGAACCAGAACATCGAGAACACCGCGGCGGTTACGAACCTCGCCACCAGTGAGGGCGGCGTCGACACTACCGACCCGGCGCTCGTGACCGGCGCGACGCCGATCACCGACACCGCGACCGCGATCGTTCAGGTGCCGGAGCAGACCAAGACGCTGATCGGCACCGAAGTGACCGAACCGGGCAACGCCGCGCTCAACCAAGCGACCATCGGCGAACTCGTCACCTACGAAGTGGTGCTGACGATTCCCGAAGGCGGCACGCCGGGCGCGAACCTGTTCGACCAACTCGACGAGGGCTTGGCGTTCGTCGACATTCTCGACGTGACCCTCACGAGCGGGCTGAGCACGAGCACCGGCCTCACGGTCGCCAACAACGGTGCCGCGAACGCCGCCACGCTCGCCGGCAGCACGACCTTCGGCGGCAGCAACAACAAGAACGTCACGTTCGCCCTCGGCGACATCACCAACGCGAACCGCGACAACGCCGCGAACGAGACGATCACGATCCGCTACCGCGCGGTGGTGCTCAACACCAACTCGGTGCCCGGCGACGCCGACGGCAACCAAGCCGGCGACCAGCGCAACAACGCCGCACGGTTGCGGTGGACGAACAACGGCACCACGCTCGCGCTCGTTTCCGCCGCGAACGTCACCATCGTGGAACCGCAACTCACCACCACGAAGGACGTGGCCGTTCAGCCCGCGGGCACCGGGCCCTTCTCCGCGTTCGGCCAGACCGTGCGCGCCGACGCCGGAGACAACATCCGCTACCGGATCACCATCGCCAACGGCGCGCCGAGCGGGTCCACCACCGCCTTCGACGTGACCCTGAGCGACCAACTGCCGACCGCGAACTTCAGCGGCGGCGCGACCGCGTTCACGCTCGTGAGTGTCGACACGACCGGCACCGGGACCGTGCGCCGCGACGGCGCGCCCCACACGCTCACCCTCGCCGATTTCGAGATCACCGCGGGCGGCGTGCTGCGGCTGAACCAAGCGTTCCGCTACGACATCGAACCGAACGTGTCGATCGCGCTCGTCGTGCAGGGCACGAACTTCCTCGGCGCGACCGGGCAGTTGGTGAACAACGTCGCGGACGTGCGCTGGAGCAGTTTGGAGCAGGACCCGGGCAACCGCGCGGGCAACGGCGCGACCAACGGCGTGCAGCGCACCGGCGCGGACGGCGAGGGGAACGGGCTGAACAACTACGCCGACGCCGACAGCGCGGCGATCGAATCGCCGCCGGTCGTCCGCAAAACGCTGGTGAGCACCTCCGAAGCGCACACGAGCGGCACCGGCGTCGCGGTGGGCGAGATCGCGCGGTTCCGGCTGGTGGCGTCGGTGCCGGAAGGCACCACGCGCAACTTCCAGATTCAGGACGCGCTGCCCGCGGGCCTGTCGTTCCTGAACGACGGCACCGCGCGGTTCGCGCTCGTCAGCACCGGCGGCGGCGCGCTGAACTCCGCGACCATCGCGAACGTCACCGGCCTCGGCACGCCGGCGCTCGGCAGCGGCGGCATCGACGGCAACGAAACGACCGTGGGCGGCCTCACCTCGGCGCAGATCGCCGGCACCTTCAACGACGACAACGTCGCGCCCGGCAGCGCCGGCGCGGGCACCGGCGAAGCGACCGTGTCCGCGAACGGCGCGGACGTGTTCTTCCGCTTCGGCGACCTGAGCAACACCGACAACGACACCGACTTCGAGTACGTGATCGTCGAGTTCAACGCGCTCGTGCTGAACGCCACCGGCAACCAAGCCGGCACCGCGCTCGCCAACCGCATGACGATCCTCGCGGACACGAACAACGACGGCGTCGCCGGTTACATCGACGTGGTGAACGACGACAACGGCGACGGCACCGGCGGCGGCGAGAACACCATCGCCGCGAACGATCCCGCGAACGACGCGAGCGGCACCCCGGCGCTCTCGGCCCCGGTCGCGCTCACCGTGCTCGAACCGGCCGTCACCATCGCGAAGAGCGTCGTTTCGCCGACGCCCGCGAGCGGCGACCCCGGCGACACGGTCACGTTCGAGATCACCTTCAGCAACGCGACCGGCACGAACAGCACCACCGCGTTCGACGTGGCGCTCGCGGACGTGGTGCCGAGCAGCTTCGAGAACGTGACGTTCGTCGCGGGCTCGCTCACGAGCACCGGCACGGTGACCGGCCTGCCGGCTTCTCCGACGTTCACCGGCAACACCATCGCGCTTTCGATCGGTAGCGTCGCGCCGGGCGGGTCGGTCACGTTCCGCTTCACCGCGACCATCAACGACAACGGCGCGTCGGCCCCGGCCCCGGGCAGCACGCTCACCAACACCGCGACCGCGACCTACACCAGTTTGCCCGGCGCGGCCGGCACCGGCGGCGCGTGGACCGGCACCGCGGGCACCAGCAGCGCCGTGCCCGGTGCGAGC
>JALHNS010000130.1 GCA_022843445.1 Gemmata sp. | reverse complement strand
AGTCTTCGACTGCGGCCGCATCGGCGCGACCCGCGAGCGCGGTCGTCAGCCCGCGGCACAGCGCGGCGCGCAGGGCGGCCACCGCCGACCCGTCGCGGGCCGCGAGCTGTTCGCGCCATTGGTCGTCGCTGCGGTCGCTCACTCGGCAACACCCGACCGGGACCGGGGGCGGTCGAACGGAACGGCCCGTCCGGTTGGCAGTCTACGGAACTCACCGCCCGAGCGCGGCGCGGCGGGCCGACGGGCGGCACCGTATCATACCGGTTCCGACCGATGTGCCGGCGCAATTGTGGGACCGAACCCGGTGGCAGTCACTCGTGTCGTTCGGTAAGATCGTGGCAGTTCGCCCCCGTAGCTCAACTGGACAGAGCACGTGCCTTCTAAGCACGCGGTTGCGCGTTCGAGTCGCGCCGGGGGTACTGACCAATCGCTTCAAGCAACGTCCCGACCCGGCGGTTCATGCCGCGGCGGGACGTTTGCTCTCGCCGGCTCACCTCGTGGCGGGCGCTGCGCGGGCCGCGCGTCAACGTCTATCGCCCGCCCGGGCGGCAGTACGGGCGCGTCGCACTGATGGGCAACGCAGCTCGGGGGGTGGGAGAAGTGCCCCGCCCGATCGGGCGCCGCTCAGAAACGGCACGCAAGCACCTCGTGCGAACCGGGCGCGCCCTACCTTAGCCGCATGAACAACGCGGACGTTCTCATCGTGGGCGGCGGAATCGTGGGCCTCGGCACCGCGCTCGCGCTCGCGCCGCGCGCGTCGGTCGCGGTGGTGGAAGCGGAGGCGCGCGTCGCCGAACACCAGACCGGCCACAACAGCGGCGTGATTCACAGCGGGCTGTACTACAAGCCCGGTTCGGCGAAGGCGCGCAACTGCGCCGCCGGGCGCGAACTCATGTACCGCTTCTGCGAAGAGAACGGCATCCCGCACGAGCGGTGCGGCAAACTCGTCGTCGCCACGTCCGAAGCCGAGTTGCCCGCACTCGAAGAGATCACCCGCCGCGGCACCGCGAACGGCCTCGTGGGGCTGGAGCGCCTGTCGCCGGAGCAGATGCGCGAGATCGAGCCGCACGTGCGCGGCGTCGCGGGGCTGCGCGTGCGCGAAACCGGCATCGTGAACTACCGCGCCGTGAGCGAAGTCTACGCGGGCAGGATCGCCGAAGCCGGCGGCACCGTGAACACCACCGCGCGGTTCCTGAGTTGCGCGCGCGAGGCGAACGGCATCGTCGCGGAGACGACGCAAGGCACGTTCCGGGCGAAGCTGCTCGTGAACTGCGCCGGCCTGCACTCCGACCGCGTCGCGCGGCTGTGCGGCGTCGATCCCGGCGTGAAGATCGTGCCGTTCCGCGGCGAGTACTACGAGCTGAAGCCGAGTGCCGAACACCTGTGCCGGCACCTCATCTACCCGGTGCCGGACCCGCGGCTGCCGTTCTTGGGCGTCCACTTCACGCGCATGATCGGCGGCGGCGTGGAGTGCGGGCCGAACGCGGTGCTCGCATTCAAGCGCGAGGGCTACCGGTTCCGTGACGCGAGCCTGCGCGACCTCTTCGAGTACGCGACCTACGGCGGCTTCTGGCGGATGATTCGGAAGTTCTGGCTCACCGGCGCGTACGAGATGTACCGGTCGCTGAGCCGCCGTGCGTTCTGGCACGCGCTGCGGGAGCTGATCCCGGACGTGGGGTTTCACGACATCGTGCCTGCGGGCGCGGGCGTGCGCGCACAGGCCGTCGGCCCCGATGGAAAGCTGGTAGACGACTTCTTCATCCGCCAAGCGGAGCGGATGATTCACGTTCTGAACGCCCCCTCCCCCGCCGCGACCGCGTCGCTGGCCATCGGACAGAGCATCGCGGAGATGGCGCTGAAGGAGCTTTCGTAGGACGGGCTTCCAGCCTGTCCCGTCTCGCGATTCGGGGCAGGCTGGAAGCCCGTCCTACCAAGCACGAAACACGCACGCGCCGTCGCGCCAATCGGCTTCGATCACTTTCGCGCCGACGTTCGCCAGCAGCCAGCGGGCGAGCGGGGCGACGATCTCGCGCTCCAGCGCGCGCTGCATCGGGCGCGCCCCGTAGCGGGCGTCGAACCCCACCGCCGCGAGGCGCTCCACCAGCGCTTCGCCCCAGCGCACTGTTGCGCCCGCGCGCAGCAGCCCGTCGCGGCGGGCGATGGCTTCCAGTTCGCGGCGCGCGATCACCTTCACCGACTCGGCCTTCAGCGGTTGGAACGTCACCACCGCGTCCATGCGGTTGAAGAACTCGGGGCGGAAGAACTTCATCGCCACGTCCGCGTACCGCGGTTCCGGGCTGTCGCCGAAGCCCACCGCGCGCGACGCGCCCGCGCCGAGGTTCGAAGTCATCACGATGATCGTGCTGCGGAAATTCGTCACGCGGCCGTATTGGTCGGTGAGCCGGCCTTCGTCGAAGACGCCCATGAGCGTGTCGAACACGTCGGCCGCGGCCTTCTCGATTTCGTCGAACAACAGTACGCCGAACGGTTGACGGCGCACCTGTTTCACCAGCGGCCCGGGTTCGCCCGCGGGCGGGCCGAGTAAGCGATACACCGCGTCGAACCCGCCGTACTCGCTCATGTCGAGCCGCAAAAGGCGCGCGTTTCCGGGGCCGCTCGGCGTGTCGCCCGCGCCGAAGAAGTACGACGCCAAAGCCTGCGCCATGTGCGTTTTGCCGACGCCGGTCGGCCCGCAGAACAGTAGCACCGCGGGCGGGCGGTTCGGGTCGTTCAGCCCGGCTTTCACCGTCATCACCACGTTCGTGGCGGCCTCGCACGCCTCCGGTTGGTCGATCACGCGCTCGCGGAAGTGGCGCAGCACGTCGTCGCGGTTCAACACGATTTCGTCGCGCAGGAACAGTTCCGGCAGCCCGGTTTGGCGGCGGAACAGATCGATCACACCCGTCGGCGAAACCGGGCGCTTGCCGTCTTTCGCACAGGTATCGACGATCTGCCGCGCGAACGCCGACGCCGGCCCCGGGAACGCCGCGTAAGGCATGAACCGGCGGAACAGCCGCACGATGCGTTCGCCGGTGCCGCGCTCGACCTCCACACCCGGCCCACTCGCGGCGGCTTCGAGTTGCTTGTCGATGACCGCGAGCGCCGCGGCCCGCTCGAACGGTTCGACGCGCACGATTTGGAACAGGTCCGGTAGGCCCGGCATGAGGCGACGGCACGCGTCCAACTCCGCGGGCGTCGCTTCGGCGATCATGCGCAGCTCGCCGCGCGCGAGGTACGGCGCGAGGAACGCCGCGACGCTGTCCGCCGGGCCGTGCCCGCCGGCGCGCACCAGTTCGAGCAACCGCTCGGCGCACAGCACGCCGCTCAGTTCGCCGAGTTCGGAAATCATCGCCTCGACGCGCTCTTCCCACTGCCCGAGGTAGCGCATCCCCGCGATGACGCGGCCCGCCGATGTGAGCCAGTAGCGGCGCTTCTGCTTGCGGCCTTCGGCGTCGTCTTCGGCGAGCGCGAGCTTCTCCGCTTCGCGCACCGCGTCCACCATCAGCGTCGTTTTGCCAACGCCACCCTCGCCGACGAGCAGCACGTTCGCCTTCTCTTTGTGCAGCTTGCGAACGAGCGCCGCGAGGTCCGCTTCGCGCCCCCACGCCCGCGCGTAGCCCTTGCGCAGCGCGCGGTCGCCGACGGGTTCGGCCACCTGAGCGAGCGTGGGCGGGGGCGGCGCGAAGTCTTTCGCGCCCGGCGGGTCTTTGGGAACCGACACGCTGAATTCGATCAGCTCCGCGTGAACCGGCGGCAGGTACGCGGCGACTTGCTCCGGCGTGCGCTCTTCGAGTTCCTGCGTGACGTACCGCTCTACGAGCTTCGGCAGCTCCGCGCGGTTCGGATAGTCGAACTGAATGTTCAGCAGCGGCAGGTCCGCGGCGAACTGCCCGGTGCGGCGGTCGCCAACCACGCACGGCACCCGCATTTCGATTTCGGCGTCCGTCGGGTAGAGGCGGTCGTTGCGCTTGTATTCGGGTCGCACGGTGACGGTGAACCAGCGCAGTTCGGGCGCGTCGAAATCCGGCCGCGGGCCGAACGGGTCTTTGCGCCACTTCCAGCGCAGGAACTCGCGCAGGTCGTCGCGGGCCTCGTGCGCGCTCGCGCCGAACCCGGTAGGGCCGCCGTCCAGCGCGACGGCCGAGAACCCGCCCGCGGCGTCGCGAACCAAGAGCGCGTGATAGCGAACGGTGGGCATAGTTCAGTTCAAAATGGAAAATGAAAAGTTCAAAATGACTGCACGCCTCTCGCCTTCGTTTTTCCCTTTTCCTTTTTCACTTTTCATTTGTCCGCAAAGCGGAGAGGGCGAACGCGCGGAACGTGTCCGCGAACTCCGCGCGGCCGGGCAGCGGCGACACCAAGCCCGTGCGCACGTCCGCGACCGGTTGGCCTTCGGGGTACACGCGCACGATCGGCCCGAACGCGAACGGGTCCGGCACGCGCGCCGGCCATTCGTCAACCACATCGACGCGCACCGGTACCGGGCCGCCGTGCTTCGGCAGGAACAGGTGCGTACCCGCTTCGACCGCGGCGAGGGCGCGAGCGTGAAAGCCCTTCACCAGCACGCCCCACGCGGCCGGCGTTTCGCGCGACGGCTCGACGCCTTCCACTTCCACGCTCAGGTCCGAAGCCCACGCGGTCAGGTAGTGCTGCACGAGCGCGGCGGCTTGCGCGCTCGGCGCGCCGTCCGGGAACCCGCGCACGAGCAGGTACACCGGTCGCGGATCGACAGGCGCGGTCGCCATCAGGTTCAGCAGCGCGAGCCGATTTTCGAGGTCGAATAAGTCCTGATCACCGGGTAGCGGCCCAGCGCTATCGAACAAGTCGCGCACGGAAGCGGCCATGTCTTCGGCCGAGGCGAGCTTGCGAAACGGAAGCGAGAACGAGCCGTTCGTATCGCTCTTCAGTACCACCGCGCGGTAGCGCCCTTTCTTGCCGATCGCGTCCGGCTTGGCGGTCTCGAAGCGCGCGCGCTTCTGGTCTTCGATGCGGCCCTCGTAGTCGTTCAGTGTGTCACCGATGGCGTCCGCGAGTTCCTTGATGGCGAAGTAGCGCTCGTGTTCGGGCGTGATGCCGCCGGCGCTCACCGGCTTCTTCGGGCGCAGCGCTTCGAGCGCGCCGGCGATGCGGTCCAGTGCCGCGAACGCCGCGTCCAAGCGCTCACCGACGGGCAACTCGGCGCGCTCCGCGACCGGCACTTTCGCGGCCCACTCCGGGGCGGTCACACTCACCGCGAGCGCCTTGTTCTTCGCCGACACCGTGACCACCGTGAGCGCGTTCGCTTCGAGCGCCGCGAGCCGGGCTGCCGCGGGTTGCGTGAGTTCGCGCTCTACGGCGCGCTTCATCGCGCGCGCCCCGAGCGCCGGGTCGTACCCCGCTTCGATGACGCGGTCCAGCGCCTCCGGGGCCACGTTCAGCACGCACTTGCGCTGCGTGAAGCCCTCGCGCGACAGCACCTCCAACACGAGCCGCCGCGCGATGCCGGCCATTTCGTCGCGCGTGAGCTTGCGGAACGGAATGACGCGGTCGAGCCGGTTAAAGAACTCCGGGCGGAAAAACCGTTCGGCCGCCCGCGTGTAGGCGTGGGAACGATCGCTTTCGGGCACGAACCCGAGGTTCCCTTCGGCCTCGCGCACGCCGAGGTTCGAGGTCATAATCACGATCGCGCTCGTGAAGTCCGCGGTGCGCCCGAGTGAATCAGTGAGCCGCCCTTCACCAAGCACTTGCAGCAGCAGGTCGAACACTTCGGGATCGGCCTTCTCGATTTCGTCCAGCAGAATGACCGCGAACGGTTGGCGGCGAATGGCGCTCGTGAGCAACCCTTCCGGCTGCGCGAACGTGCCCACGAGTCGCGCCGCGGACCCGGGCTGGTTGAACTCGTTCAGATCGAACCGCAACAGGCGGTTCGTGTCGCCGAACAGGGTGCGCGCGATGGCCTTCGCGCACTCGGTTTTGCCGACACCGGTGGGGCCGAGGAACAGGAACGACGCGAGCGGGCGCTCCGGGTCGTTCAGCCGCGCCTTCGCCACGCTCACCACGTCCGCGAGCGCTTCCACCGCTTCGCTTTGGCCCACGATCTGCGTGCGCAGGCTCTCGCGCACGTCGTCGCGGTCGAGGCGCTTCTTGGGGTCGAGAAAGTCCAACGAAAGCCCGCTGCGCGCGGCGAAGTCCGCGAGCACATCGGCCCGCGCGACTTCCGGGCGCGGCGGCAGTTCGAACGTTTCGCGCGCGCCGCCTTGCAGGAACGCGGCGAGCAGCTCTTCTTTCGTCGCGCCGGCGCGCACCGCGAGCCGCGTGAGCACCGCCGCGGCCTTACCGGGGAACGCCGCGGTGCGGTCGTAGCGGCGCTGCAAATCGACCACCGCCGGCAGCACGTCGAGGTGAACGCGCACGCCGTATTTCGCTTCGAGCCGGCGCTGCTGATCGACCAGAATTTGCAGCGTTTCCGTATCGCTCGGCGGCGCTATAGGGATGACGTGGAAAAAGTCCGCGAACCCGCGGTCGCGCTCTTGCAGCACGCGCAGCGCTTCGGGCGTGATCTCGCCGAGAACGCGCACGTCGCGGCGCTCGAGGTACGGCTTCAGCACTTCGGCGGCGCTGAGCGTGGATTGGCTCGTCTGCCCCGCGAGGAACAGCCCCACGAGGTCGTCGAAGTACAGAACGTGGTCGCGCTTCTTCGCGTGCTTCAGGATCGCCAGCAGGCGGTTCTCCCACTGCCCCACATACGACATGCCGGAGATGAGCCGCTGCGGGGACACGAGCCAAGTGTTGTACCACTGCCGGTGAACTTTCTTGCGGTCGTCCACGCGGCGGAAGACGCACTCGTGAATGAGCGCGGTTTTGCCCACCATTCTTGGACCGCACAAAAGAACGGGCCGGCGGTCGCCGAGGTCCAGCAGGCGCGCGAGTTCCTTCACCTCGCGCTCGCGCAGCACCGCGCGTTCGAGTTCGTCCGGGTACAGCCAGTCCAAGCAGCGGCCGACGCGGCGCAGTTCGGTCGCGCCGTCCACCTGCTCGCCGCCGCCGAGGAACATGAACTTGAACTCGGGCGGCGGTGGCGACACCGCGGGCACGTTCGCGCTCAGGTCGAGGTGCTGCACCCACGCCTTGCCGGAAAGCCCGGCCTGTTCGGGGCGCACGTCTTCGTCCGCGTCGGCCTCGCGCTCCACCGTGCGCCAGTGCTCTTCGTACACTTCCGCCGCGCGCGTCTCGAGCGCTTCGCCGCGTCGGAGTTCGAACCACAGGTCCGGCACGCTCGGTGTGAAAGCGAGCCGCCGGCCCATGTGCCCGAACGCGACCAGCAGGTATTTCACTTTGGCTGTGCGGCGGCGCATCTCGATGTCGAGCGCGACGCGGTGCGTGGTGACACTTGGCGCGAACGCCCACTGTGCCAGTTCGTCGTGCCGCTGGTCGCGCGCGAGCAACTCGAACGTCTGAACGAGGTCGCGCGTGAGTTTGGTGAGCAACCGGTTCAGGTTGTCGTCGGTGCGCTCCGTGACGCCGCGGAACAGCGGGCGCGCGGTGTACCCGGCTTTGTGCTGATACACGTAGATCGGAATGCGGAAGTTCATGGGGCCGTCGTCGTTTCTTATGGCACAGGCTTTCCAGCCCAATGGCACTTAGCAGTTGGCTTTGTTCTTGTGGCACCGGCCTCTGGCCGGTGTGAAAACGCCTTGCATTTGCACCGGCCAGAGGCCGGTGCCACAAATCCAATACCCCCAACTTCAGCGCAATTGGGCTTTCCAGCCGGTGCCCGGCTTCAACCAGCACAGGCTGGAAAGCCTGTGCCACCAGTTGGGCATCATCCCGCGATCAGTTTCAGCAGTTTCGCGCGCACGGTGGTCTGCAGCGCTTCGGCGATTTTGCCGCGCAGGTCGCCGTACACGTTCTGCCAGTTGCGCTCGAGCGCGAAGTCGCGCATCGTCGCCTTCGGCAGGTCGTACTCGCGCAGCACCGGTTCGTCTTTGAACCAGTTCCGGCGCACGCAGTCGTCCGGTGGGCGGTACGCGGCCAGTTCGTCGGCGCTCGTGCGCACGTACACAGCGGTGCGGCCCTCGTCTTTGCTCGCGTGCGGTTTGATGTCGTGAACGCCGCTCTCGCTGCCGAACCGCAGGTGCGCGCCGCTTCCGGTGACGCGCAGCGCGAGGCCGATGGTCGCGTCGCCCGGTTGCGGCTTCGCTTCGCGCAAGATCAGGAGCTTCGCGGGGCGCACCGTGTACAGCCGGTCCTCGTGCCACGCGGTGCTCGGAGCGTCGTCCGCGGGCCGCGCGATATTCGCACGAGCGGCCAGTGAGTGCGGATCGACGTTCTCGAAACCGAGGCGCGCGAACAATTCGCGCACCTTCGGCGGCGCGTCTTTTGGTGCGTCGTCCGGGGGCAGATCGTAGCGCACGTTTGTGACTGTCAGCCCGTTGTCGCGCGCGACAGCCCGGTACGCTTCCGCAAGGTCCGCGAGCGTGGCGCGGTTCTCGCCGAACAGCGCGAGCGTGATCGCGTCGGCCGCGGGCGCGTTCAGCGCGTACAAGCGCAGGAGCAGCGCGTCCCAGTCGCGGTTCGCGGCGGCAAGCGCTTCCAGTTCGGCCGCGGTCGGCTCCGCGCCGAGTTCGTGGAACGCGACCACGGCTTCGTCTTCGAGGGCGAACGCGGCGGCGCGCAGGCGCTCCACGTCGCCCGCGAGGTCGCGCAACCGGCCGAGCTGTGCGAGCAGTTGGTGGTCGTCCCCGGTCAACTTGTAGTTTTTCAAGCGCTGCAGCGTCAGCAGCTTCTTCTCGCGCTCGCCAAGGCGGTACACTTCGTTCGTCAGGTCGCGCACGACGGACGAGGCCGCCAGAAGTTGGTGCCAGCGGCGCAACTCTTGCGCGCCGCTCGCGAGCTTCGCGGCCGGGCCGGTCGGTTCGCGCGACGGCTTCGATTGCTCGCCCTGAAGCGGGCGCACGACAATGCTCGGCGCACCGGCGCTCACGCCCACCTGTACCGAAAGCGGCGCGTCGCCGGGGTAGCGGTTCATCTGCCGCGCGAGCGGGGCGAGCAGTTCGCGCTCCATCGCGCGCTTCAGGGGGCGCGCGCCGTATCGCGGATCGAACCCGACGCCCGCGAGGTGCTCCAACAGAGCCGGGTCGCTCGTCAGGTTCAGGTCGCGGTAGCGGACGCCGTCGCGGTGCTTCACCTTCTGCCACTCGCGGTCGGCGATGCCGCGAATCACGGCGCTACCCAACGGCGCGAACGGTACCACGCGGTCGAGTCGGTTGAACATCTCGGGCCGCAGGAACTGCTCTACGGCCTTCGCGAAGTGCTCTTGCGCTTCGCCGGCGGTGCCCGCGTTCGGCACGAACCCGGTGCTCCCGCGGCGGTACGACTCCGCGCCGAGGTTCGACGTGAGCACGACCACCGTGTTGCGGAAGTCCGCGAGCCGGCCGCCGGCGTCCGTGAGGCGCGCTTCGCCGAGTGCCTGCAACAGCAGATCGAAGAACGACGGGTCGGCCTTCTCCACTTCGTCGAGCAGCAGCACGCTGAAGGGCTGCTCGCGCACCTTCGCGGTGAGCAACCCTTCGGTGCCGAACGCGCCACCGACCAAGCGGCGCACGCTCACCGGGTCCGCGTACTCGCTCATGTCGAACCGCGTGAGCCGGTCCTTCGAGCCGAACAGGAACTCCGCGACGGCCTTCGCCATCTCAGTTTTGCCGACGCCGGTCGGCCCGATGAACAGCAGCGACGCGATGGGCCGGTTCGGGCGCGTGAGGCCCGCCTTCACGGTGGCGAGCAGGTCCGTGACGAGGTTCACCGCGTCCGGTTGGCCGATGACGCGCTGCGAGAACCACGCGTGCGTGTCCGCGAGGTTAAGCGGCACCGCGGGGTCGATGATCGGCCGCGGGAGGCCGGTTTCGCGCGTGAACGCGGCGTAGGCTTCGCTTTCGGTGACGGGCGCGCCCTTCGCGCCGTCTCGGATCAGATTTTCGAGGAACCGCAGCGGGCGCCCGGGGTACGCGGAGTAGGTCGCGTACCGCCGGTGCAACCGGTCGATGGCGTCGAGCGCGAGCGGTTCGGCGGGCCGGCGCGCGTTGTCGCGCGCGAAGCTGCTGAGGATCGCGCGGCCCTTCGCGTCGCCGGGTTCGCTGAGTGTGACGTGCCGGAACGAATCGAGCAATTGCGGGTCTTGCTTCTCGATCAGCGGCAGTTGCTCCGGCGTGCATTCGGCGACGCACAGCAGTTCGCCGCGGCCGATAGCCGGGCGCAGGAACGTCGCGATCCCGGTGGTGTTGTGCTCGCTCTTGCCCACTTCGAGCAGTTCCACGAGCGGGCCGAGGTGAACAACCGCCTTGCGCTTCCGCGCGTCTTTGATGAGGTCTTGGCAACGCGCCTGCCACATCCCAAACCCGCACTGCCCGGCGACGATGCGCGAACCGCTCGTTCCGAACACCGGCGTTGCGGCGGCGCGCTTCCACTTGCGCGCGAGTTCGCGCACCGCGGCCGTTTTGCCCACACCGCTCGGCCCGATCAGCAGCACACTTTGCGGCGGGTTCGCGATCAGTGCGCGTTCGAGTTCCGCGACCGTGTCGTCGGCCTCGTAGGTCTTCTCGCCGTCGCCGCCGAGCAGCGACGCGACCTGTTGCAGAATCGTTTTCTTGCCCGCGTTCTCCTCTTCTTCGGCGCGAATCGCGCGGTCTTTCAGCGTCGGTACGCGGGCTTTCACGGTCACGGTGTCCACGCCGAAGCCGAGCGTGGTCTGCACGCCCGCGAGCTGCTTCAGCCCGACCGACAGTTCGAGCCGGCGGAGCGCCGCGAGCGTGTCGCGGCGCAGCGCGTCGATGAGGTCTTCGCCCGGTGCGACGATCACTTCGATGCCGAGTTCGGCGACGCGCGCGACCGTGAGGCGCGGCGGTTCGGCGTTCGGCGCGAGTGCCGGCCCGGTTTGTTCCCACGCGACCGCGTGGAACTTTAGCGCGATCGGCTCGCGCCACGCGGCGCTGGCGCGGGGCGGCTTCAGTTCGAGTGTGAATTTCAGCGCGCGCGAGTTCGTGACGCGGCGCCGGCGGTGCAGTTCCGCAGTGTCGAGTTTGGGAATGGCGGCGAGCAAGTTGCGCTCGGCGACGGCGCGGGCGTGCTCGCGCCGCGGCGCGAGGCGCGCGAACTCGGTGAAGCCCAGCGGTTCGGCGAGCACCGCGCCGGGCCCGACCTTGCGCACCGCGACCGCGACCGCGAATTCGATCTCCGAGGGCATGCTCGCTCCGGGCTGTGACCCACGAAGGACGCGGGGAGTGCGCCGCGGGTTCGGGGCAGGCTCCGCAACACCCTCCGCGAGTCTCAGTCATCGTTCGTCGAATTGAGAAGTTCGGCAAGCAGGTTCGGGGCTTGTTGGTTCCAATCCGCGCCGAACGTCTCCCAAAGAACAACGATTCCCAGCAGTTCCGGGGGTGAATGCGCCGAGAACGAATCCTCGTCTTTCAAAGCCGTCCAGAGAACGTTCTTGCCGTCAGAAGCCGTTTCCGCACGAAGCTGATACCCCTTCTGCCTCAAGACCAGAAGCGAAGGATTGTAGGTGTTGCCCCACGCTACCAAATCCATCGGTACTCCCTCCCGCGCACCCCGGCCGAAGCTCACTCACTTCCCGTACAGTTCGCCGACGCGGGCGGCCTGTTGCTGTTGCGTCAGCCAGTCGCTCACCTGCTTCCCTTCGGCCAACAGTTCGTCGGACTGCTTGCGCTCGTCGGCAATCGCCGCGGCCACGTCCGCCGGCAGTTCCAAGTACGCGCGGCGCAACTCCGCGCCGATGCGGTCCTCCAAGTGCGACCGGAACTCGTTGCGAATGACCGCCCAGCGCACCGGGAGCAGCAGCACAACGAGCATGTGCAGCACGACCATGACGACGAGCGGGACGACGACCACGAGGAGCATCGAGAACAGCCCGGGCGTTTCGGCGTTCACGAAGAAGTTCCAGAGCAGAGCGCCCGCGGTCGCCACCAGCGACACTTCCGGCAGCGTGTTGCCGAGGACCGTGACCGTGCCGCGCACGTACTTCCGCCAGCCGGTCGGGTTCGCGGCTTGGCGTTCCACTTCCGCGAGCGCGTCGATCACCGCGCGCGTGACGCGGTCGCGCCAGTCCAAGCGCGCCGCGGCGTGCGCGGGGTCGCTCAGGAGCGCGAGCTGGAAGCCCTTCGCGTCGGCTTCCACGAGCAACCGGTTCACGAGCGCGGTGCCGCGCTGGTCGAGCACGCGCTCGCCCGCGGTGCGCGCGCACTCCTGCACGAACGCGCCGAGGTTCCACTCCACCGGCGTTTCGACGCCGCCGCCGGCGAGCTTGTTCTTCAGCCCCAACAGCGGGATGCGGTCGCGCAGGCTGCTGCTCGAGTAGCGGAACCGCGTGGCGATCTTCAGGTACGCGCCCATCAGCCCGCGGAACCGCTTCTGCCCTTCGGCGCTGAAGTGGTGCTCCACTTCGGTGCGGTACGGTTCGAGCGTGTTCGCCAGAATCTCGGCCTGCGCGTCGGCCTCGCCTTCGAGCACGCGGTCCCACGCGGACCGCACGCGGTCGGCCTCGGCGCTCAGGTCCGGCGGCCGCGTGGCCTCCGCCGCGCGCGCGAGGTGGTCGAGCAACTGACCGACGCCGCGGGCCTTCACCGCTTCAATTTCCAACCGCGACAGGCCGAGTTCGAGCCAACTGCGCAACAGCAAGAACTGTTCGCCTTCGGGCAGGTCCGCGGGCTTCGGCGGCGGGCCGCTCCCGGCGTGCGCCTTCGCCGCGTCGAGCCACAGTTGCGCCGTGGTGCGGAACAGCACCGGGTTCTCGAAGCCCTCGGCGCGCAGGTCATCGAGCAGGTCTTCGTCGGGCCGCTTGCCGCTCTCACCGGTCACGCACCGGTCCCACTTGTTCAGTACGAACGCGAACGCACGGCGGCGGCGCTGCTCCTTGAACAGCTCCCACCCGAGTTGGTCGTGGTACTTCTCTTGCGAACCGACGTATAGCACCACGTCCGCGACCGGCAGCAGCGCGACCAGTTTCTCGCAGTTGCTGCGGTCGTTCGAGTCGATGTCCGGCGTGTCGACGATGATCTTCTGTTCGAGCCCGGGCCGGTCGTGCGACACGAGCCGGCACAGGCGCAGCGCGGGGTCGATGCGCTCGAGCTTCACCGAACTGTGGTAGTAGACGACCGGGTCGCGCGTGGTGGGCCGCGTGAACGACGCCTGCGCGATCGCGCTGCCCGCGAGCGCGTTCAGCAGCGTCGATTTGCCGACGCCGGTGCCGCCCATGAGCATGACGACGAGTAGCGGCTTTTCGACGTCGAGCGCTTCGGTCTGGCGCTTGAGGTCGCCGGCCAGCCCTTCGAGTTCGGCGCGCTGGACGGTGGTCAGCGGAAACTTGCGGCGGCCGTCGATGGCGGCGCGCAGGCGCGCGTCCAGCCCGCGGAGCATCGGGGCGAGCGTGCGGAGTACCGGGAGTGCGTCCGCGGGGGGCGAATCGGGAACGGGAACTTCGCTCATGCGCGCTCCGGTTGGCGCGTGCGCCGCCCGAAGAGCCGGGCGCGCCGCGTTGGAGCTAACGTATTGAGGTTACTCGCGGAACAGCACGTCGATGCCGCTCGCGGTGTCGGGAACCGTCGCGCGCTCCGCGGGGCGGTCGCCGCACTTCCACACGAACACCGGCGGCAGTTGGGCGTGCAGGTAGGTCATCGCGGGCAGCTTCACCTGCTTCCCCTCGACCGTCAGTTCGAGGTCGCTCTTCGTGTGGTTGTAGAAGCCCACCTTGCGCGTCGCGTTCCCGGCGACCGAGGTGCCTGCGGCGGCGAACACGCTCACCTTCAGGTCCCGCGAAAGCGGGCTGGCCTTCGCTTCCACCTTCAGCGGTTCGACCGGGGCGTCCGGCGGCAGCGCCAGCGGCGGCAGCGCGTCCGGGGCCGGCGCGGGCTGCGGGACCGCCGGCGCGCCGGGCAGTTCCAGCGGCGGCAGCTTCGGCGCGTCGATCTTCGGCAGCTCCAGCGGCGGCAACTTCGGCGCGCCGTCGTCCGGCTTCGTGGGGAGCACGAGCGGCGGCAACTTCGGCTCTTCGATCTCCACCTTCGGCGGCTGCTTCGGCTCGGGCTTCGACGGCACCGGGAGCGACGGAACGCCGAGGCCGGGGAAGTCGAGCGCCGCGGGCGGGGCTTGCGGTTTGGGCTTCGGCTGCGGTGCCGGCGGTGCCGTTTCGGTGTTCGCCGCCGGCTTCACCGGTTCGGAGATCGGTTTGGACAGCGGCTCGTCGGCGCGCGCCTGCGGCTTCTTCTCTTCCACCTTCGGCGCGCGCGCGGGCGGCGCGGCGTGCGGCACGAACACCGCCGGCGGGCACGGGTACACGAACGCGGGCGGCGGGCAGGGCGGCGCGTAGTAAATCACCGGCGGAGCGGAGTACACGGGGACGGCGCACGAGTGCGCGTACGCGGGGGCATACCACCGCACCCAGCACGCGCTGGCCCAGTCCGGCAGCGCGGCCAGCGCGAACAGCGCGGCGGCGCACAGGTGTCGCTTCATGGCGGAATCCTTTCCGGTGTCTATTCTGGCGTGCCGCATGTTGTAATTTTTTCATTGAGCGCGAATCAACCCCAACTGTGCCGAGGCCACGCGATGCGAACCCTTCTGCCCGTGCTCGTCGTGTGCGCGCTCGCACCCGGCGCCGGCGCGCAACCGGTCGATGCCGCGGCGGCCCGCTACGAACTCGGCGCGCGGCTCAAGCGCTTCGAAGCCGAGTGGGAGAAGCACGAGGGCGCGGCCGGGCGGGCGCGGGCGCTGCCTTACGTCGAGAAGATCACGCAGCAGTTCTTCTCGTTCCAGTTCGGTGAGGCCGCCCGCGGGCTGGACCGCGCCGCGTTCGCGCTCGCCACCGACGACGAACCCGGCACCGCGCGGCAGTGGGCGTGGAGCCTACACGCGGTGCCCGAAACGCGCGCGCTCGACGGCAGCGCGAAGGAACTGACCGTGACCGTGAAACCGTTCTACGCGGTGAAGGGCGACATCCCGAAGGGCCTCGAAGTGCAACTCTGGTTCACGCAGAAAGACGTGGTGACGCTGAACCCGCAGAAGTTCCCGGCCACGGTGAAGGTGCCGGTGCCGCCGCTCGGCGACGCGAAGGGGCTGGACCGCAAGTTGCAGTTCCTCGTAGAAGCCGGACGCGAGGTGCGGCACACCACCATCGGCGTGTCGCAGATCGCCGACCGCGACGCCCGCATCGCGGCGCTCAAGAAAGGCGCGAAAGCGTTCGACACGATCGACACGTTCGAGAAGGCGACGATCCGCGAGCGCGCCGAACTGCTCGCGGACCTCGCCGGCGGCACGGTGCCGGAAACGGACCTGCCCGCGGCCGACCTGCTGGCGAACGCGGAGCGCATGCTCGACGGCAAACTGTTCTACGGCCCGGAACGGCACGGGCAGTTCTGGCTCAGCGTGCCCACCGGCAAGAACAAAGCGACCGCGGCCCGCGCGTTCGTTCCCAAAGGGCTGGACGCGAAGAAACCGGTGCCGGTGGTGGTCGCGCTGCACGGCGCGGGCGGCTCGGAAAACCTGTTCTTCGAGGGCTACGGCAACGGGCAGATCGTGCGCGAGTGCGAGAAGCGCGGCTGGGTGCTGGTCGCGACGCGCAGCGGGTTAGCCTTCGGTGGTGCGCCCCCTGCTGCCGCCGTGCTGGACGAACTCGCGAAGCGCTACCCCATCGACCTGAAGCGCGCGTTCGTGGTGGGGCACTCGATGGGCGCGATGCAAACTGTGCAAGTGGTGCAGCAGAGCGCCGGGCGGTTCGCGGCTGCCGCGGCGCTGGGCGGTGGCGGCACCGTGCGCGAGTCGAAGGCGTTCGCGGAACTGCCGTTCTTCGTGGGCGTGGGCACGAAGGATTTCGCGCTGAGTCAGGCGCGCGCGTTGAACAAGTCCCTGACCGCGGGCGGCGCGAAGAACGTGACGTTCAAGGAGTACGCGGGGATCGAACACATGGTGATCGTGCGGGAAGCGCTCCCGGACGTGTTCGCGGTGTTCGACCGGGCCGCACGGTAGTGTTTGGTGTTTGGTGTCGCCATCGGTGCGCGAGGGTGACGACTTGGAACGAAACACTAAACACTAAACACTAAACACCAAACACCAAACACGGAGCCGAGAATGCGCGCGCTGTTCGCTTTCGCCCTCCTCGCCGCGCTCGGCGGCACCGCCGCGTCCGACGACAAGGACGCGCTCAAGGCGCTCGAAGGCACCTACCTGCTCGTCGGCCTTGAGACGAAGGGGTTGAAGATCGGGGCCGACGCGCTCAAGAAGGAACCCGCGGCCGATCGCACCGTCGTTGTGAAGGGCGACCAGATGATCGCCAAAACCGGCGGCAAAGACGACCCCGCGAGCATCAAGATCGACACCAGCAAGAACCCGGCGCACATCGACCTGACTTCGATGAAGGACGGCAAGCCCGAAGTGAACTACGGCATCTACAAATTGGAAAAAGACCTGCTGACGATCTGCGCGCTCGAAAAGGGCGACGCGAAGGACCGGCCCACGAAGTTCGAGCCGGGCGACAAGTACCTGCTGCTCGTGTTCGAGAAGCAACCCGCGAAGAAGTGACCCACGCCCCGACGAGCCGGAAGCGCGAGCGACGGTCCTCACACGTTCACAG
>JALHNS010000129.1 GCA_022843445.1 Gemmata sp. | reverse complement strand
GCGCGGCCCGCTCGCGCGGCGGTTGCCCCACCGCGACCGCGACGGCCAACGTCAGCGCGCTCAGCGTTCCCACTGTGACCCGCATGGCCTCGTCCCTGAGTGTGTGCGGAGATGATCGGTTCGTGGGCGCGGCGGTCAGCGGCGCGCCGGCGGCGCGCTGGTGCCGATCCCGCCCAAGCCGGGTGCGACCCCGCGGCCGGTGCCGCCGAACGCGCCGAACGTGTTGTTGAAGTACACCGGGTGCCCGGCCGGCGCGAGAATGTCGCCCGGCCCCGGTTGCCGCGACACCGGCGCGTCCGTGCCCGGCGCGTTCTGCGCGAAGAAGGGCGCGCGCGCCGGCGCGCCTTGGCTGGGGAACGCCTGCGGGTTCGGCAGCGTGAGGCCGGTCCCGCCGATGGTGCCCGGGCGCACGTTGTAGTAGTAGTTCAGCGCCGGGTTCGGGTTGTTGATCCCGTTGAACAGGTTCAAGTACGGGCTGAGCGGTTGGGTCCGCGGGTTGAACACGTTCGGCTGAACGACCGGCGTCTGATAGTAGGGCGAATACGGGTACGGGTTCGGCATCACCGGGTACTGCGCCGCGGCGGTGCCCGAAAGCACCGCGGTGAGGCCCAGAGTCAGAAGTGCGCGGTTCATGCGGAGGCCCTCGTGTGACACCCAATTCTACCACGCGAAACAAACGACTGCCGGCTCGGCGAGCGGCACGCGTACGCGTGCCGGTTGCTCTTGCGCTCCCAAACTACCGGCACGCGTACGGGTGCCGCTCGCCCGGAACGCGCGCCGCACGTCAGTTGTTGGGACCGAAGCCCTGCCCGCGGCCGATCAGTTGGTTCACCGTGTTCGTGCCCAGCAGCGTCACCCCGAACACGCGCTCCACCGGGGCGAACACGCGGGCCAGCGTGCGCTCGATGGTCACCAGCCGCTGCGCCTTCACGTAGATGCGGTCGCCGGGCATCACCTGATAGTTCGTGAACGTGTGCCCGTGCTGCGTCGTGCCGACCCAATCGACCGGCAGAATCTGCCACGGCTGCCCGGGGTGCGGCGTGCGCCGCGCGATCCAGATGTTGCGCTTGCTCGCCACGTCCGGCAGGCCGTTGATGTTCGCCAGCGCGTCGAGCACGGTCTCGCTTCCGGTGATCGGGAACGGGAACACCTGCTCGCCGAACCCGCCACCGTCGGTAATGACGTAATAGCGCTTGCTGTTGTACGCGAGCACGTCGACGATCACGAACAGGCTCTCGGCCTTCGTCCCGGCTTTCGCCAAGAACTCTTGCTTCACGAGGTGCTGGCGGATCGCCTCCGCGGCTTGGTCGAGCGACAGCCCGGACACTTGCACGTTGCCCCAGATGCCGAGGTTCACGCTGCCCTCCGGGCGCACCGCGAACGAACCGGAGATCGCTTGGATCGGCAGCTTGCTCGCCACGTCCTCTTCGACGAACACCGGGTTGCCCGCGGCGTCCAGTAGCGGCTTGCCGGTCTTCTGGTCGAGCTTCGGGATCGGCACGCCCTTCTCGTCTTTCGCGGTGACGCGGCTCTTCTGAATCACTTCGATCAGCAGTTGGTCCGGGGCTTCGATCACGTAGGGCGGGAGCGTGATTTTCGACAGCTCGCGCGGCACCGCGTCCGCGGGCGGCACCGCGACGTGCGCCGCGGTCGCGCGGTCCGGGCCGAAGTGGTGGTCGCCGTGCGCGCACCCCACCGCCGCGAGAAGCGCCGCCGCGATCACGACCCGATTTCCGCGGCACGCTCGCACCATGGCCGACCCCCCTCGCAATCGACAACCGCCTGTATCGCTGGAGTTATCGGCGCGACCGGAACCGGTTCCTCAAAGAAACTGCGGAATCGTGCGAGTTCGGTTCAAGCTGCGCAACGAGGGGCGGATGGGCCGGCCCGCATCGTGGCACGACGCTCCGCGTCGTTCTTCGCTGTCCGACACGGATTGCAAGGAGCGGGAGGGCCGTGCGAATGCGACGCGGAGCGTCGCACCACGATAACGCGGACCTACGGCGTGAGCAGCCGCGCGAGGTTGAAGTACGCCAGCAGCGCGATCACGTCGGCGCACGTCAGCGCGATCGGCCCCGCCGCCACCTGCGGGTTCAGCTTCAAGATGCGCAGCACCGACGGCACCACCATGCCCACGAGCGCCGCCCCGGTCACGCCGATCACGATGCCGCCGGCGACGATCGCGAACAGGATCGCAATTCCCTGCCAAACGGCCGCGATCGCGCCCACCAGCAGCCCGGTGCCGAGGCCCAGCAGCAGCCCGGTGCCGAACTCCGGGCGCAGCTTCTTCAGCAGATCGGCCCACTTCGTGCGACCGTCGCGGAACGCGTCCAGCGCGAGCGTGAGCGACTGAATCGCAACGCTTTCGGCCAGCGCGAGCACCACCGGGATGAACAGTGCCAGCACCGCGGCGCGCCAGTTCAGTTCGACTTGGTACACCTCGGTGAGGACCGCCGCGAGCGTGCCCCCGAACACGTTGCACAGCAGCCACGGGAACCGGCCGCGGAACGCGACCAGCGGGCGCGCCTGCTGCGACTGCGTGAGCCGCACGCCGATGAGCTGAAACACCTCGTCGCGGGCCGTGGGGTCGGGCGCTTCGGAGTGCCCGGTTTCGGCGAGCTCCTCCGCGTAGGCTTCGATGTCGATGACACCGACGAGCCGCTTCAACTCGTCCACGATGGGGAACGCGAGCAGCCGGTGCAGGGTGAAGAACTCGCACGCTTCGAGCAGCGACGCCGAATTGGGAATCCCGATCACGCCCCGAATCATGATGTCGCGAATCGCGGTTTCCGGTTGCGCGAGCAGTAAGCGCCGCGTGGGGACGACCCCCACGAGCTTCATGTGTTCGTCCACAACGTAGAAGTAGATGATGCGCCCGGGCGGCGGGTGCTGCCGCATGTGGGCGAGCGCCTCGTTCACGGTCCACTGCGGGTACAGGGTGGCGAAGTCGGCGCGCGCGTACTTGGTGACGGGTTCGTTGAGTTGCGCTTCGGTCAGGTGCAGCGGCATCAGCCCTCCACTTTCACTTCGGTTCCGTCGGTCAGAGCGCCCAGATTGCCCGTAATCACTTGCTCGCTGCCGGTGAACGGCTCCCAGCCGCCGGCGGTCGCGGTCGCCTTGCGCCGGCCGAGCACCTGCACGGTACCGGGGTCGGTGCGGCCGAGTTGCACGCGGTACTTTACCGCTTTGCCGCCTTCCACGAGGAACGCGTAGTGCGTTTCGTCCGCCGGCAGCACGCAACTCGCCGGAATCACCGTCGCGTCGGTCGCTTCGGCGTTGATGCGGATGGTCGCGTACAGGCCGGGCTTGAGCGCGCCGTCCTTATTGTCCAAGTCCACCTCCACGCGCAGCGCGCGCGTCGCGGGGTCCACGACGCCGGTCGTGCGCGTGACGGTCGCGGCGTACTCGCGGCCACCCAGCGCCGGCACGCGCACCGCGGCGGCCGTGCCCACCCCGGCTTTCGACGCGTTCACTTCGGGCACGTCGGCGTACACGCGCACCACGTCCGACCGCATCACGGTGAACAGCACCGTGCCCGTGGCGCTGCCCGCGGGCTGAATGAAGTGCCCGGGGTGCACGTTCCGCATTGTCACCACGCCCGGGAACGGCGCGCGCACTTCGGTGTAGCTTTCGAGCGCGCGGACGCGCGCCAACTCTGCTTCTGCGACTTTCACCTTCGCCGCGGCGGCGTCCACATCGGCGGCGGCGCGCTCGCGGTGCGCTTTGCGCTGTGCGACACCGGCCCGCGCGGTAGACACCTTCGCGGCGGCCTCGGTTCGGGCGGCGCGCGCGGCCTCGAAGTTTTTCGTAATCACCGTGCGCGTCTGCGTGTCGGCCACGCCGCCGGCCACTTGCGTGTTGATCTGATCCAACTCGGCCTTCCAGCGGTTCACGTCGGCTTCGGCGCGCGTCACGCCGGCTTCGGACTCCTTCACCATCTCCTCGGACGCGACCACCATCGCATCGGCCACGTCGCGCTCGCGCTCGGCCTGCTTGTGTTCGGCTTTCGAGCGCTCGACGGACGCGGCTTTCTCGACCGCTTCGGCCGCGAGTTCGGGTATGTGAACGGTGGCGAGCAGTTGGTTCGCCTCCACCACCGAACCGATGTCGATGATCGGCTCTTGCCCGCCGGGGAGTTTGGTGCCGGCCTTCAGCGCCGCGGTGTCCGGGGCGATGGTTTTCACATAGCCGGACAGCTTGGCGACCAGCGGCGTCACCTGAAGTGGTTGCACGGTCGCGGGCACTTCGATAGCCCAGCGCACCGGTCTGTTCGCGGGCTTCGTCACCTTCACCACCGGCGCGCCGGCCGCGCCGGTGGGCGCGCCTTTGTCGGGCGTGCCCAACTTCCCGCAACCGAGCGGCAGCAGAACGACCAGAACGAATGGCGCGCGCATGGCAAGCTCCGCGAGTGCGACCCCGCGCATTCTACCCGCGCGGCGCGCGGTGTCTCGCGCGCGAACCACCCGCCGCGGCGTTTTCGTGCGGAATCGCGCGGCGCGGCCGGCGTCTAGGCCTGTAAACTGACGCCAACCCGCTCGCACCCTTCGGAACCGCACATGCCCGCCGACCCCGCCGGCACCGCTACGCGCATCATCGCCAACATCGAGAAGGTCATCATCGGGAAGCGCGCGCAGCTCCAACTCGCGCTCGCCGCGTACTTCTCCGAAGGGCACATTCTGCTCGAAGACGTGCCCGGGGTCGCGAAGACGATGCTTGCGCGGGCGCTGGCGAAGAGCGTGGGCTGCGCGTTCAAACGCCTGCAATGCACGCCGGACCTGTTGCCCACCGACGTGACCGGCGTGAACGTCTTCAACCAGAAGAGCGGTGAGTTCGAGTTCCGCGCCGGCCCGGTGTTCGCGCAAACGCTGCTCGCGGACGAAATCAACCGCGCGACGCCGCGCACACAGGCGGCGCTTCTGGAAGCGATGGCCGAGCGGTGCGTGAGTGTGGACGGCAAAACGTACCTGCTGAAAGCGCCGTTTCTCGTGATCGCGACGCAGAACCCGGTGGACCAAGAGGGCACGTTCCCGCTGCCCGAAGCGCAGCTCGACCGGTTCCTCGTGCGCCTGAGCCTCGGCTACCCGAGCATGGACGAAGAAGCCAAGATGCTGACGCGGATGCAGATGGGCCACCCGATTGAAGACCTGAAAGCGGTGGTGACGGCCGATGACGTAATCGCGTGCCAAGCGGCGATTCGCGGCGTCCACCTCGACGACAAAGTGAAGCGGTACATCCTCGAAATCGTCCACGCGAGCCGCGGTCACGAAGACGTGCTACTCGGCGGCAGCCCGCGAGCGAGCATCGCGCTGTTCCGCACGGCGCAAGCGCTCGCCGCGATCGGCGGGCGCGACTTCGTTTCGCCCGACGATGTGAAGAAGATGGCCCAACCGGTGCTGGCGCACCGCATCATCCTGAAGCCGGAGAGCCGCCTGAGGAAGCGCACACCGGCGCTCGTGGTGAAAGACTTGGTGGAAGACGCGAAGGTGCCGATCACCGACCGGATGCGGGCCGAAGCGGTGGACGCCTTCGACGACTGAGCGCGATTGTGTGCGCGTTGCGTGTTGGGTACAGTTCGGCGGGAGGAGCGCCCATGAGTGACGGCCTGCACGCGCGCAAGCGCCGCACCCGCGAGCACGTCATCGCGGACCTCGGCGTGAACTTCGTGGAGCGGCAAATCCTGCTCGCGGGGTTCGTGGCAGAGCGCGAGCGCTTTGATTACGGCATCGACCTCGTGCTGAAGACGTTCGATGCCGCTGGCGTGATCGATCCCGGGCGCGTTCTCATTCAAGTGAAGGCGACGGATCACTTCGCGCCGAACGCGGACAACACCGCGGTGCCGGTGCGTGTCGATGTTGGTGCGCTCAAAGGCTGGTTGTTGGAGCAATCGCCCGTGATTCTGGTGCTCTACGATGCGCGGGCGGAACGGGCGTATTGGATGCATGTACAAGAGTACGCAGAAACGCGCGATCTCGATACCGATGTGGCCGGAGAGACGGTCACGCTTTTGGTTCCGCTTGCGAGCGAGTTCGCGCCTGCCACCGGCACTCAGTTGCGCGCGCTGAATTTGTGCGAGACGCCATTGTCGGACGAAGAGTGAGGACACGCATGGACACCGGAAACTGGCCGACGGTCGCGCAGGTGCTGGACTACCTGCGCGGTCTGGGCTTCGTGATCGGCCCCGGCAAGCCGGGCTACACGGTCGCCAAGCACCCGACCGACGGGAGCTGGTTCGCGTTCCGCGACGGCGATCCGAACGCGCCGGCCCGCGCCGTCGATTTGGTTGACATGAAGTGGCAACTACCCGGGCGCGGGTTCGTCACCGACGACGAGTTCGCGCGGTTCTGGAACCCGCGCGCGCGCCGCGCCGAAACTCCCGCGCCCGTGGGGCCTCAATGATCTGGCTATTCGCGTTCGCTCTGCTGGTCGGGGCGGCGCTCGCGCTTAAGGCCGGGCTGGTCGCGTTCGCGGGGTACGTCGTCCTCGGCGTGTACCTGCTGTCGCGCTGGCTCGCGCGCAAGTGGGTTCACGCGCTCGAAGCCGAGCGCACCTGCGACAACGCCCCCCGCGAGATCGGGGAGAGCGCCGAAGTGCGCGTCACGGTCACGAACACCGGGGCGCTGCCGGTCGCGTGGGTGCTGCTCGAAGACCTCGTGCCGGATTTCGCGCTCAAGGCGCGGACGCCGAAAATCACCGTGAAGGGCAAGCGCGTTCACGTCGTGTCGCTCCGCGGTAAGCAGACGAAGATCATCAAGTACACGGTCACGTTCCAGACGCGCGGCTATTACCCGCTCGGCCCCACGCTGCTCGAAACCGGCGACGTGTTCGGGCTGCACCGCCGGCACCGCGTCGTCGGGAAGCCGGTGTACGTCATGGTGTACCCGAAAGTCGTTCCCTTGCCGAAGTACGACTTCGCATCGGAACGGCCGATCGGCGAAGTGCGGCTCCAGAACCGGCTGTTTGAAGACCCGACGCGGACCGCCGGCGTGCGCGAGTACGTCCTCGGCGACCCGATGCAGCGCGTCCACTGGAAGGTGACGGCGCGCACCGGCGTGCTGCACTGTCGCATCTACGAACCCACCACGCTCGCCGGCGCAACGGTGCTCGTGGACTTCCACACCGACGGCTACCACAAGCGCGGCGAACCGTTCCGCTCTGAGTTGGTCGTCACCGCGGCGTGCAGCATCGCGTACGCGGTGTCAGCGCTGAACCAGCAGATCGGGTTCGCCAGCAACGGGCGCGAC
Source organism: Gemmata sp. (assembly GCA_022843445.1). Classification (GTDB taxonomy): domain Bacteria; phylum Planctomycetota; class Planctomycetia; order Gemmatales; family Gemmataceae; genus Gemmata. Next base: position 9,401 of record JALHNS010000129.1, on the reverse strand, counting down.
GCGGCCGACCGCATTCGCGAAGAGGCGCTCGCGGCTGAAGGCGCGGAAGTACAAGCCGAAGGGCACGCCACACGCGAAGAGGCGCGGTCGCGCTTCGAGTTGGCCGAAACGACCGATCGCGTGCGGCCGGTGGTGGTGGAAACGCGCCGCGGGTTCGATCAGTTCCAGAAGATTCGTGAGTGCCTCGCGCGGCTCGAACTCTCGGACGCGCTCACTTTTGCCCAACTCGCGCTGGAGCACGCCCCACGGATGCCGCGCGACGCGACCGTCATCGCGGTGTTGCCGCAGGTGAGCGCCGAAACCGCGGTCGCGCTCGGCACGCTGCGGCGGCAGGGATTCGCGGTGACCGCGATCCTGATCGGCTTGGACGAGAACGACAAACTGCTCGCGCACGGCCGACTCGTGGCCGAACGGGTGCGCGACGTGCGCTACGTGAATTCGGAAGAGGAACTGGCTCACCTCGGCTCGAACGCCGCGGCCCCCGGTGCGGCGGCCTACGCGGTCGATATACCACTCGCATGAATCGTGCGCGAATTCTGGCGTTCGCTCAGTTGCTCCGCCTCCCGAACGTGTTCACCGCGTTCGCCGATATTGCCGTCGGCGCGTGCGTGGCCGCGGCCGTGCTGCCGGCGTTCCCCGGTGCGCTCGCGGCGGCGTTCGTGCTGATCGCGCTCGCGTCCGGGTGCTTGTATTGCGCCGGCATGGTGTGGAACGACGTGTTCGACCTCGCGGAAGACACCGTTTCGCGCGCGTTCCGGCCGATTCCGTCGGGCCGCGTGCGAACCGCGACTGCGGTTCTGCTCGGTACGGTGCTGATGGCGTGCGGTCTCGCGCTCGCCGCCGCCGCGGGCGCGCTCGGCGAAGGCGAATGGAACTACGAACCGCTCGTGTACGCGGGCGGCATCGCGGTCGCGGTGTTCGCATACGACGGCGGCCTGAAGCACACGTTCATCGGTCCGGTCGCGATGGCCGCGTGCCGGTTCCTGAACGTCCTGTTCGGGCTGGCGCTCGTCCCGGAGTCGTCTTTCGCACTCGACTTCAAGTTGCACCTCGCGGCCGTGGTCGGCGTGTACATCGTCGGCGTCACATGGTTCGCGCGCACCGAAGAGGGAGTGAGCCGGGCGCGCAATCTGAAACTCGCCCTGCTCGTCGTGATCTCCGCGCTCGTGACGGCCCTCGTGCTTCGGGCGAAACTGCACGACACCAAGCCCTTCCACACGCTCGGTACGGTGCTGTTCCCGTACCTGCTTGTCGTGTTCGGGTTCCTCGTCGGCCTGCCGGCGGCGCGCGCGATCGGCGAACCGTCGGCGAAGCGCGTTCAGAAGGCCGTGAAGCGGCTCGTGCTCGGCCTCGTAGTGCTGGACGCGGTGCTCGCGACGATGTTCGTGGGCGCGTGGGGGCTGCTGGTAGTTTTGTTGTTGTTGCCCGCGCTGCTGCTGGGAAAATGGGTCTACTCGACTTAGCGCGAACCCGGCGAGTATTCGCCCTTCGAACCGCCGGCGTAAGCCGGTGGGTGCGCTCAAGACAACCCACCGACTTACGCCAGCGGTTCGACAGCTCGTTAAGTGTCATCTGTTCCAGAAGTCCCAAACACCAAACACAACCATGAACCGACGCGACTTTCTCGCTGCAGGAGGCGCTACCGTGGCCGCACTCACCGTTTCCGAAGTAGCGTTCGCCGACGCCAACGACGATGCCGCGGCGTTCATCAAGGACCACGTCGCCAAGATGCGCCCGTTGGAGGTGCAGTCCGGCATCGCGTGGTGGAACGCGAACGTGAGCGGCGAAGACGCGGACTTCAAGAAGAAGGAAGAGGCGCAGAACAAGATCGACGAAGCGCTCGCGGACGCGAAACAGTTCGCGCGCCTGAAGACGCTGAAGGAAGCGGCGGGGAAGGGCGGCATCAAGGACGAACACACCAAGCGGCAAATCGAACTGCTGTACCTGCAGTACCTCGAAAAGCAGGTGAAGCCCGAACTGCTGAAGAAGATCACCTCGAAAGCCAACGCCGTCGAACAGGCGTTCAACGTGTTCCGCGCGAAGGTGGACGGGCAAGAGGTCGCGGACAGCAAGGTGCGCAGCACGCTGAAGGAGAGCGCCGATTCCGAACTGCGCAAAAAGGTGTGGGAGGCGAGCAAGGGCGTCGGGGCCGCCGTGGAAGCGGACCTCGCGGAGTTGGTGAAGCTCCGCAACGAGGCCGCGACGCAGCTCGGCTTCAAGAACTTCCACGACATGACGCTCACGCTCAACGAGCAAAGGGGCGACGACCTCATCAAGCTGTTCGACGAACTGGACGCGCTCACGAAAGAGCCGTTCACGAAGGCGAAGGCCGAGATCGACGAGCGGCTCGCCAAGAAGCTGAACGTGAAGGTGAGCGAGCTTCAGGCGTGGCACTACCACGACCCGTTCTTCCAAGAGTCGCCGGCGGTGTTCGACGCGGACCTCGACGCGCCGTACCGCAGGGCCGACGTGCTGAAGCTGTGCAGCGAGTTCTACAAGGGCATCGGGCTGCCCATCGACGACGTGATCGCGCGCAGCGACCTGTACGAGAAGAAGGGTAAGTCGCCGCACGCCTTCTGCACCGACATCGACCGCGAGGGCGACGTGCGGGTGCTCGCCAACATCGTGCCGAACGAGTACTGGATGGGCACGATGCTGCACGAACTCGGCCACGCGGTTTACTCGTCCAAGAACATCCCGCAGGCGGTGCCGTACGTGCTGCGGGGCGAGGCGCACATCCTCACCACCGAGGGCGTCGCGATGCAGTTCGAGCGGTTCAGCAAATCGCGGGCGTGGCTCGAAAAGATGGGCGTGAAGGTGGAGGACGGCGCGAAGTTCGACGCGGCCGCGGCCAAGGTGCAGCGCAACCAACTGCTGATCTTCAGCCGCTGGTGCCAAGTGATGCTGCGGTTCGAGAAGGCGATGTACGAGAACCCGAAGCAGAACCTGAACGCGCTGTGGTGGGAGTTGGTGGCGAAGTACCAACAGGTGCAACCGCCGAAGGGCCGCAACGCTCCGGACTACGCGAGCAAGATTCACATCTGCTCGGCCCCGGTGTACTACCACAACTACATGATGGGCCAACTGTTCGCGTCGCAGGTGCACCACGCGCTCGCGAAGGAGCTGTACGACGGCAAGCCGCGCGAGGCGCTGTACATCGGCGAGAAGAAGGTGGGCGCGTTCATGCGGAAGCGCGTGTTCGAGCCGGGGCGCACGAAGTCGTGGAACGAGCTGACCAAGTTCGCCACCGGCGAGGGGCTGAACGCGAAGGCGTTCGCCAAGGATTTCGAGGGGTGACGTGCGCGTGCGGCGCGTGCTGGCGAGCCGCGAACGCCAGTGAACGGCAACGCCCGCCGCGAGATTCCCGCGCACGTGAACTCAACAGGCAAGCCGGCTCACTGGCGTTCGCGGCTCGTCAGCACGTCCTCACTGCTGCTGTTGCTGTTCGGATTCCGCTTCGGTGCCGGTTTCGCGGCGGACGTTCGCCAGCACCATCGTCAGCGGCACGTTCAGCGGCGGGAGCTGGTCGCGCCAGCTCAGCGTCGGCAGGCGCGGCAGCTCGCGCGTTTCCACGCGCGCGTAAATCTGCTCCGCACACGAACCGCGGTAAATGCCCTTGTTCGGCGGCACGTCGGTGAAGTTGCGCCCCACCGCGACCTTCACGAAGTGCTCGTCGATCGCCACGTCGTTGGTCGGGTCGATGCCGAACCAGCCGGCGTCGCCGAGCCACACGTCCACCCACGCGTGGCTCTGACTCTCTTTGCCCGGTCGGTGAATGTAGCCGCTCACGTAGCGCGCCGGCACCCCGAACGACCGCAGCACCGCGAGCATCAGGTGCGCGAAGTCTTGGCACACGCCCTTGCCCGCCGACAGCACGTCGGCGATGGGCGAACTCGCGTTCGTCACCGCGGTCGCGTACTCGAAGCCGTTCTTGATGTGCCGCGATGCGGCCATCGCGACGTCGATCACCCGCGTGCCGATGCGCGGCTGCAGCGCGTCGAGCAGCGGTTCGAGCTTGGGCACCGGCGTTACCGGCCCGGTCAGCGCGAGGTAATCGAGCACGCTCAGCGGCAGTGCGGCGTCGTCGATGGGCCAGCGCAGTTCGCTGTACAGGTTCTGGTTGCGCCGCGGGTGGGTTTGCACCACGCTCGCGGCGAGCGCGACCACTTCGAGGTTCGGGGCCAGCAGGTTGAAGTGGTGAACGTTGTTCCCGAAGCCGTCGCGGAACTTGCTGATGGACACGGGCTGGCTCGCGCTCAGGTGGAACGACTGGCAACTTTGCCCCTCGTCCGAGAGCGGTTCGACGCGAAACTCCGCCAGCCACTCCGTGACGGGGTGCGAGTACCGGAGTCGCGTTTCGTGCTGAATTTCGAGAATCATCGGGTTACGTCGTGAGCATGTACTGGTCGTGGATCGTGCGGCCGACCGCGAGGCACTGCTGCAACAGGCCGTGCAAGCGGTCGCTGAACGCGGCCGTTACGAGGTGGCCCGGTTCGGTGTACTTCAGCTCGCTGATGAGGCGCCCCAACTGGCGCTCGGCGCGGCCGTTGCTGCGGCCGTCGGTGAAGCCGTCGATGGCCGACAGCGCGCGCGACGCCTCTTCCAAGCTGAACCGGACCGCCCGCGGGAAGTTCGTGTCGAGGAGCAAGAACTCGATCACCTTGTCCGGGTCCACGCGGCCCGCGGCGCGCTGGTACGCTTCGAAGGCGTTCGCGCTCTTCAGCACGCCGCCCCACTCCAGCGCCTTCAGGGAGTCGTCCGTCAGGCCGTTCAGCTCGGTCCACTTCACCGCGAGCAACCGGAGCGTCTTGTCCGCGCGCTCCAAGCTGCGCCCCAGCGCGATGAACTGCCAGCCCTCGTCGTGCGGGAGCGTCGCGTCGCACACGCCCTGAAACAGGTGGCACCCGGTTTCGACGGCTTGGTAGTAGTCGAACGGCGAGCTGCGCGCGCGGGCCTCGAAGTCGGCGTCGCGCAGTTGCCAGTAGAGCGCGTTCACGGCGCGCCACACTTCCGGCCCCACGGTGCCGCGGATGCCGCGGGCGTTGTTCCGCGCGCGGTTCACGCACCCGATGATGGAACCGGGGTTCGTCAGGTCGAAGGTGAGCCACGAGGCGATGGCGTGCGGCGCCGCGACGCCGTCCGGCACGGTTTGCTGAAGGATGGCGAGGTTGCTGAGCCACGCGCGGTTGTCGTCGCCGGCGTCGGTGCCCGCGAGGTCGAGGTCGCGGTGGAACGTCGCGTTCAGCAGGCGCGCGACGGACTCGGCCCGCTCCAAGTAGCGGCTCATCCAGAACAGGCAGTCCGCGACGCGCGACAGCACACCGAACCTCCGCTTACGCCAGCACCCACGTGTCTTTGCTCCCGCCGCCCTGACTGCTGTTCACCACGAGACTGCCGCGGGGCAGCGCCACGCGCGTTAAGCCGCCGGGAACCACGGTGATCTTCTCGCCGCACAGCACGAACGGGCGCAGGTCGAGGTGCCGGCCCTCCAGCGCCTTCCCGTCCACGAACGTCGGGTGCGTCGAGAGCGAGATCGTCGGCTGCGCGATGAAGTCGCGCGGGTGCGCGCGCACCTTCGCGGCGAACTCCTCGCGCTGCGCGGCGGTGCTCGCCGGGCCGATGAGCATCCCGTAGCCGCCCGACTCGTTCACCGTCTTGACCACAAACTTGTCGAGGTTCGCCAGAATGTGGCTCAGGTGCGAGGGCACCATCGGGCGGAACGTTTCCACGTTCGGCAGGATCGCGTCTTGGCCGAGGTAGTACTTGATGACCGCGGGGATGAACGGGTAAATGCCCTTGTCGTCGGCGATGCCGGTGCCGATGCCGTTGGCGAGCGCGACGTTCCCGGCGCGGTACACGTTCACGAGGCCGGGCACGCCCAACAAGCTGTCCGGGCGGAACGCGAGCGGGTCCAAAAAGTCGTCGTCGATGCGGCGGTAAATCACGTCCACCGCCTGTAGGCCGCGCGTGGTGCGCATCCAGACGCGGTTCTGATCGATTACCAAGTCGCGCCCTTCCACCAACTCGATGCCCATGCGCTGCGCGAGGTAGCTGTGCTCGAAGTACGCGGAGTTGTACATGCCGGGGCTGAGCAGCACCACCGTCGGGTCCGGGCGCCCGGGCGGCGCGATGTACCGCAGCACGTCGAGCAGGTGCGCGGGGTAGTCGTCGTTGCTGCGCACGTCGTACCCGTCGAAGATTTGCGGGAACACGCGCTTCAGCACCTGCCGGTTGTGCAGCATGTAGCTCACACCCGACGGCGTGCGCGCGTTGTCTTCGAGCACGAGGTAGTTGCCGTCGGTGTCGCGGATGAGGTCGGTTCCGCAGACGTGAACGTAAATGCCCTTCGGCACGTCCGCGCCGACGAACTCGCGCCGGAAGAACCCGCCGCCGTAAATCAGCGCGGGGTCGATCACCCGGTCCGCGAGGATCTTTTGGTCTTGGTACAGGTCCTTCAGAAACAGGTTGATCGCGGTGAGCCGTTGCGCGAGGCCGCGCTCGATGACGGACCATTCGTCGGCGGGAATGATGCGCGGCACCGGGTCCATGGGCCACACGCGCTCGATGCCCTCTTCGGCCCGGTACACCGTGAAGCCGACACCGTCTTGGCGCATCGAAAGGTCGGTCATCGCCTTGCGGCGCGCGAACTCGTCCGGCGACAGCTTGCTGAGCCGCTCGAACAGCGGGCGGTAGTGCGCGCGCGGGTGCTTCGCGGAATCGAACATTTCGTCGTAGGCGGTGCCTAGCGAGTAGTCTGCGAACAGATTGGCAGCGGGCACGTTCGGCATCGGGGAGAGTCGCCGTTTCGGGCACAAGTGCGCGCGGGCGCGGCACTCACGAGCCGCGAGGTCCGCATTTTTTCCACATTTCGCGCGAACTACAACCTACTATCGCAATGTGCGTGCCCAAAAACGCGACCGCTCTGCCGCAGAGCCGAGCGAACCGTAGAACTTGTTTGGTGAACCCCGCCCGCAAGGGCGGCGGGTCCGAGGCGAAGAAGCAAACGCGGTGCGCATTCGGTTGTGCCCTTTCCCCTTCCGCGCCCAGTCGCCTACTCGTGTGGGACACGAGTTCACGGCGACTGGGCTACCGCGTGGGAGAGGGTGGCCGAGTCTGCGAGGCCGGGTGAGGGGCGAACAACCAACACCATTCATGTGAAACTGAACCGGTGGTGTAGCTCACCCCTCACCCGGCGGCGAAGCGCCGCCACCCTCTCCCGCAAGGGGAGAGGGCAAAAACGAAAACCGCTCGAACGCGAAGTGTATTCGCGCGCCACCCGTCGCCCTTGCGGGCGAGGTTCGCCACAACCGAACTGCTCGGAACTCCCCCGCATGTCGTACTGTCTCGCTATTCAAACGCGGCACGGGCTGGTGTTCGCGTCCGACTCGCGCACCAACGCGGGCCTCGACCAAGCGAACGTCGCCCGCAAGCTGTTCACGTTCGTGAAGCCGGGCGAGCGCGCGTTCGTGCTGGTCACGAGCGGCGGGCTGTCGCTCAGTCAGAGCGTGCTCGCGGTGCTCACGGGCGAGTACCACGTGGGGAAGGGGCTGGCGAGTGCCGAGACGATGTACGACGCGGCCCGGTGCGTGGGCGACGCGGTGCGCGCCGTCGCCGCCCGCGACCGCGAGCACCTCGAAAAGGACAAAGTCGCGTTCAACGTGAACTTCATCATCGGCGGGCAGATCGCCGGGCAGGCGCACGAGCTGTACCTCATCTACCCGCAGGGCAACCCGCTGCGGGCGACGCCGGAAAGCCCGTTCCTGCAGATCGGCGAATCGAAGTACGGCCGGCCGATCCTCGACCGCGCGGTGCGGTACGATTCCACCTCGCTCGAACAGGCGACGAAACTCGCGCTCATCTCGCTCGATTCCACGATGCGCTCGAACCTGACCGTGGGGCCGCCGGTAGACTTGGTGGTGTACCACGCGGGCGAACTGCGCGTCCGGCAGCAGATGCGGTTCGGTGCCGACGACCCGCAGTTGGTGACGATTCGCACGCAGTGGGAGCAGGAGCTGCGCGCCGCGGCGCAGCGCTTACCCGAAGTGAAATTCCCAGAAGGGTGACACCGCCCGCGCCCGCGGGTACGCTAAGTGCGCCATGACACTCACATCGAAACCGGTTGCGCTGTTCGTCGCGCTGGTGCTGCTCGCGGGCGGCGCGGCGGTCGCGTGGTTCGTGTTGCCGCGCGAACCGGCGCTCCCGCCGCCGCCGGTCGAAGACGAGAGCGTCGCGCCCGACCCCGCGCCGCCGGACCCGCGGCTCACCGCGAACTCGCCGTTTCGCAACATCCGGCCGGACGTGGGTTACACCGGCGACGCGCGGTGCGCCGAGTGTCACGCGCAAATCGCCGGCTCGTACCACGCGCACCCGATGGGCCGGTCGGCCGAGTACACGCCCGCCGCGCCGGTGCTCGAGAAGTACGGCGCGCCGCCGGTGAAGGTCGGCCCCTACACCCTCCGCGCGGAGCGCGACGCGAAGGGCGTCGTCACACACGTCGCGAGCGCGAGCGACGCCACCGGCAAGCCGCTCCCGGACTACGCGGTGCGCGCCGACGTGGTAATCGGGTCCGGCACGCGGGGCCGTTCGTACCTCAGCATCGAGCGGGGCAGCGCGTGGCAAACGGCGCTCAGTTGGTTCGGCGGCGCGCAAGAGAAGTGGGACGTGTCGCCGGGGTTCGACCTCGGCACCGGTGGGCGGCGGTACGTGGTGCCCACTTGCTTGTTCTGCCACGTCGATTCGGTCCGGCCGGTGGCCGGCGCGACGAACCGGTACGAGGAGCCACTGTTCCCGGTGCAGGCGAGCATCGGGTGCGAGCGGTGCCACGGCCCCGGCGAGTTGCACTGCCGCGAGCGCGCGAAAAGCCCCGCGGTGGCGAAGCCGGACCACAGCATCGTGAACCCGAAGCACCTGTCGCCGGCGCTGCAAACCGCGGTGTGCGAGCAGTGCCACTTGCAGGGCGAGGAGCGCATCGAGCGGCGCGGGCGCGGCGCGTTCGAGTTCCGCCCCGGGCTGCACTTCGACGAGTTCGTGAGCGCGTTCGTGCGGCACCCGGACGCGGCCGATCTGGCCCGCTCGGTGGGGCAGCACGAGCAGATGGCGCACAGCCGGTGTGCGACCGGCGGGAAGCTGGTGTGTACGAGCTGCCACGACCCGCACGCGAAGCCCGCGCCGGCGGCGCGCGAGGCGCACTACCGCGCGAAGTGCAACGCGTGTCACGAGCACAAGCCGTGTACCGCGCGGCCCGAACTGCGCGCCGACCGCGGCGACAGTTGCATCACCTGCCACATGCCGCGGGGCGACAGCTCCAACATCGCGCACACGAGCGTGACCGACCACCGCGTGATCCGCCGGCCCGCGCCGCGGCCCGCGCCCCGCGCGCTGTCGCCGGAGACCGCGCCGCT
>JALHNS010000128.1 GCA_022843445.1 Gemmata sp. | reverse complement strand
CACGCCGGGCACGCGGCGCAGTGCTCCGCGAGCGCGCCTCGCACTTCGGGGCCGAGTTCGTCGGTTCCCGGCGCGCCGGCGTGGCGCTTCAGCCGCAGGTAGAACTGTGCGTCACGGCATTCCATCGGTCACCTTCTTCGCGCCGGGCGCGCCGGGCGCTTCATCTTCACCGGGTGCGAGGGCCGCACGCAAGTGCGCCTTCGCCCGGGCCAACCGCGACATCACCGTGCCGATGGGCAGTTCCATCTGTTCGGCAATGTCGCGGTAGCTGAATTCCTCAAAGTAGAACAAAATGACAGGCGTTCGGAACGCCTCGTCCAGTTCGTTCAGCGCGGCCTGAAGCCGCGCGGCGTCGATTTCGGGCACCGCGTCGCCGGCGCGGCCCGGCAGGTCGCCGACCGCGTCCAACGGGACCACACGGTGCCGCTTCTGGTCGCGCACGCGGTGCAGGTACTGGTTCCGCAAGATGCGAAACAGCCACGCCTTGGCGCGGTCCGATTCGCGCAACTGACCCAAGCGTGCGAGCGCTTTGCCGAACGTTTCTTGCGTGAGGTCTTCGGCGTCGGCCGCGGAGCCGCTGAGCCGGTAGGCGTAGCGGTACAGCGATTCGTAGTGAGCACTAATGAGAGCGCTCACTTCGTTGGCCGGCGACATAGCGGACCCTCGACTCTTACGAACCCGGCGGGGGCGGTTTATTCCCGCTCTGTGTTCGCCGCGAACGAGTTTTTCTCACGCCGGAACGCCTGCGGCGCGGGCGAGAATCACGATAGGGGGAAAAATTCCGCGATTCGGGGAATTCTGGGGAATAACGGGAGGCGCTTTGTATCTTGTTCGTCGTGGGTGCGGCGCATGCCGCTTCGGTTCGGTCGTTTATCGATCGGAAGTTGCAACCGTGGAATGGGTTGCGACACCGCTGCTCGTGCGGACGCGCCCCGCGAAACAGAAGGCCGCCACCGGAACGTCCGGTGCGCGAGTGGAACCTCTCTGTTTTTCAACTGTGGCCACAGTTTCAAGGAGTTTGAGATGAAGAAGATCATCGTCGCGCTGGTGCTGGCTCTGGGTCTCGTCACCGTCGCCACGGGCTGCGGCGGCGACAAGCCGGCCAGCGGTGACAAGAAGAAGTAAGTGGACGCCCGCCTCGCGCGGGCGCTCGCTTCTTCCAAAGCGAACCGACGGGCCGAGTGCACGAGCGCTCGGCCCGTCGCGTTTCTCGCACCAACTCCGGCCGGTGATGCGGCCCGTCCGCTTCTCACATTTCGTGTTAGCCCGGTGCCGCGCCGATCCTATCCTGTCTTGCGTCCGCACGTCCGGTCCTCGGAGCTTCAGCATGCGCAACTCGCGCGCCCTCGCACTATTGGGACTGGCACTCACCATCGGCCCCGCCGGGTGCGGGAAGCCGCCGGGCGAACTGCCGCCGCCGGAGCCGCCCACCGTCGGCACCGTGAAGCCCAAACTCGTGGGCTACGTGCCCACCAAGGAGTTCACCGGGCGGCTGGTCACCAAGGACCCGGTGAAGGTGATCCCGCAGGTGACCGGCAAACTGGTCGCGCGCGAGTTCAAAGACGGCGACTTTGTGGAAGCCGGCAAGACGGTACTGTTCCGCATCGACCCGGTGCTCTACAGGGCCGACGCGGAGAAGGCCAAAGCGGACCAAGCGAAGGCGAAGGCCGACATCGCCAACTGGCTCGCCCAGATCGACCGCGACAAGGCCGAGTACGCGCGCATCAAGGCCCAAGTGGACGGCGGGGCCGGCTCCCGCACCGACCTCGACAAGGCGCTGGCGAGCCTGAAGGTGTCGGAGGCGCAGTGGGAGGTGTCCAAGGCGAACAAGGACGCCGCCGACGCGCTGCTGGCGAAGGCCGAAGAGAACTTCAAGTACTGCACCATCACCGCGCCGACCAGCGGGCGGCTGGGGCAGTCGCTCGTCGCGACCGGGACGCTGGTCGACGCGTACAAGACCGAGTTGGTGTCGATCTACCCGACCGACGAGGTGTACGCGGTGTGCGAGGTGGACGAGCTCACGTCGCTATGGTACCGCGAGCAGATCCGCTTGGGCCAGATCGCGGACCCGACCAAGCCGGGCAGCCAGTTGGCGTGCGCGATTCGGCTGAAGAACGAGACGGCGTACTCCGCCGACCCGAAGGACCGCAGCCGCAACAGCGTGGTGGACTACGTGGACCCGTTCTTGGAGCGCGGCACCGGCACGCGGCTGATCCGCGCCACGTTCGAGAACAAGCCGCAGACCGGGCCGAAGGGCGAGAAGTTGCCGCCGCTTTTGTCCGGTGGCGACTCGGTGCGCATGCGGGTGAGCGCCGGCGCGCCGCGCGAGGTGCTCGCGGTGCCCGAGGCGGTCACGTTCAACCAGCAGCGGCGGCAGTACGTGTACGTCGTGACCGAGGGCAAGGCGCAACTGCGCGAGGTGGAAACCGGTGCGGCGTTCAACGGCATGGTGGAGGTGAACCGGCGCGCCGGTGCGTCCGCGCCCACCGGCTTGGACGAGAACGACACCGTGATCGCCGACAACCTGCTCCGCGTGCGCCCGGGCGTGCCGGTTACCGTGAAGTGACTGGTTATTGGTTGTGCGTTGCTGGTAGTTGGCTCTCACCAACTACCACCATCGTTCCGCGGACTGACAGTTCACAATGCGCCGCCGAACTGATGCGGATTGCGTTTGTGTTGTGGCACCGGCCTCTGGCCCAATGGCACTTACTTTGGCTCGTTGGATTTGTGGCCCCGGCCTCTGGCCGGTGTAAATCCGAGGCATTTTTGCACCGGCCAGAGGCCGGGGTCACAAGAACGCAGCATCAAAGTAAGTGCCATTGGGCCTCTGGCCGGTGCAAACGATAACACCGGCCAGAGGCCGGTGCCACAAGAAACGAACCGCATCAGTTCAACAGAGCGTTCACACAACAAATAACCAATAACGAATAACACGCGCCATGCAGTTCTTCATCACGCGGCCGGTGTTCGCGATGGTGCTGTCGGTGCTCATCACGCTCGGCGGCGTGCTGGCGCTCACGCAGTTGCCCATCGCGCAGTACCCGGAAGTGGTGCCGCCGCAGGTGGTGGTCACCGCGTTCTACCCCGGGGCCGACGCGCGCACCGTGTCCGAAACCGTCGCCGCGCCGCTCGAACAGCAGGTGAACGGCGTCGAGGGCATGCTGTACATGGAGTCGCAGGCCACCAACGACGGGGCCATGCGGCTCACGGTCACGTTCCGCCAAGGCACCAACGCCGACATGGCGCAGGTGCTCGTGCAGAACCGCGTGAACGCGGCGCTGTCGCAGTTGCCCGAAGACGTGCGGCGGCTCGGCGTCGTTACGAAGAAGCAGTCCACGGCGATTCTGTTGGTCGTGAACCTCGTGGCGACGAAGGACGCGAAGACCGACGCGGAGATTTTCGAGCAGCAGCTCGCGGTGAGCCGGCACGCGAACCTCGGCGTGAAGGACGAACTGGCGCGCATCGACGGCGTGGGCGACGTGTTCATGTTCGGCAACCGCGACTACGCGATGCGCGTGTGGCTGGACCCGGAGAAGATGACCGACCTGAACCTCACGCCCGCGGAAGTGGTGGACGCGATCCGCAAGCAGAACGTGCAGGTCGCGGCCGGGCAGATCGGGCAGCCGCCGGTGCCCAAAGGCCAAACGCGGCAACTCGTGGTGAACACGCTCGGCCGGCTCAAGAACGAACAGCAGTTCAAAGACATCGTTATCAAGTCCGGTGAGAAGGGCGAATCGCTGGTGCGGGTGGGCGACGTGGCCCGCGTCGAACTCGGCGCGAAAGCCTACGACTCTTCGAGCGCGCTGGACAACAAACCGTCGGTCGGGCTACCGGTGTTCCAACTGCCCGGCGGCAACGCCTTCAAAACCGCGGGCGACATCAAAGAGAAGATGAAGCGGTTGCGGGAGTCGCCGGACTGGCCCGCGGGCATCGAGTACCGCATCGTGTACGACCCGACCGACTTCGTGCGCGCGAGCGTGGAAGCCGTGGTTCACACACTGTTCGAGGCGATTATCCTCGTGTTCGTGGTGGTGCTGCTGTTCCTCCAGAACTGGCGGGCGGCCCTCATCCCGATGATCGCGGTGCCGGTGTCGCTGGTCGGCACGCTCGCGGTCATGCTCGCGCTCGGCTTCTCGATCAACAACCTCACGCTGTTCGGGATGGTGCTCGCCATCGGCATCGTCGTGGACGACGCCATCGTGGTTGTGGAAGCGGTGGAGTTCCACATCGCCCGCGGGCTGTCGCCGCTGGACGCAACGCGAAAAGCCATGAGCGAAGTGTCGATGGCGATCGTGGGCGTGTCGCTGGTGCTGTGCGCGGTGTTCATCCCCGCGGCGCTGGTACCGGGCCTCACCGGGCAGTTCTTCAAGCAGTTCGCCGTGACCATCGCCGTGAGCACGCTGATTTCGATGTTCAACTCGCTCACGCTCAGCCCGGCGCTGTGCCCGCTGCTGCTCCGCAACCACCACGCGCCGAAAGACATCGTCGATAAGGCGCTCTTCGCGCTCTTGGGCTGGTGGCTGTTCAAGGGCTTCAACTGGACGTTCGACCGCGCCACCAAACTCTACGGCAAGAGCGTGAGTTGGCTCATTCGGCTCGCGCTCGTGGTGCTCGTCGTGTACGGCGCGCTGCTCGCGCTCACCGGGTGGGGCTTCAGCAAGGTGCCGAGCGGCTTCATCCCGCAGCAGGATCAGGGCTACCTCGTGGTGAACCTCGAACTGCCGCCGGGCGCGGCCGTCGAGCGCACCGACGCGGTGATGGAGCAAGTGGCGAAAGCGTGCCTCGAAACCGACGGCGTCGCGAACACGGTGCAGATCAACGGGTACTCGATCTTCAGCAGCGCGAACATCCCGAACAACGGGGGGATTTACGTGTGCCTGAAGCCGTTCGAGCAGCGCAAGGGGCGGCACGCGGACGACATCATGCGCGACCTGAACGCGAAGTTCGCGCAGATCCGCGGCGGCACCGCGACCGCGTTCGGCGCGCCCCCGATTCTGGGCCTCGGCAACGCCGGCGGCTTCAAGATGCAGATTCAGGACCGCGGCAGCCTCGGCGCGGAAACGCTGGAGGGCATGACGTGGGCGCTGGCGGGCGAGGCGAGCAAGAACCCGCGTGAGGGCATCCCGGCGGCGTTCAGCAGCTACCGCTCGAACAACCCGCAACTGTTCCTGCAAGTGGACCGCGACCGCGTCCAGCAGATGGGCGTTTCGGTGAAGGCCGTGAACGACGCGCTGCAGTCGTACATGGGGCAGGTGTACGTGAACGACATCACGCTCGACAACCGCAACTGGCAGGTCACGGTTCAGGCCGACGGGCAGTTCCGCCGCACGGTCGACGACTTCGCGCGCATCAAGGTGCGCGGGCCGAACGGCGAGATGATCCCGGTCGCGGGGCTGCTGAAGACCGACCCGTATCAGGGGCCGAGCAAGGTGAACCGGTACAACATGTACCCGTCGGCGGACCTGAACGGCATCACCATCCCGTTCCTCATCTCGTCCGGTCAGGCGCTGGCGAAAATGGAGGCGCTCGCCAAGCGCGACCTCCCGCTGGGCCTCACGTACGAGTGGACCGACATGGCCTACCAGCAGAAGGCGGCCGAGAACACGGTGATCGCGCTGCCCGGGGTCGCGTCGTTCCGCGGCGACACCACGCTGCTCGTGTTCGCGCTCGGCATCTTGGTCGCGTTCCTCGTGCTCGCGGCGCTGTACGAAAGCTGGCTCCTCCCGCTCGCCATCGTGATGATCGTGCCGATGTGCCTCTTGAGCGCGGTGCTGGGCCTGTTGGTCACGTTCCAAGACCTGAACATCTTCAGTCAGATCGGCCTCGTGGTGCTGGTGGGTCTCGCCACGAAGAACGCGATTCTGATCGTGGAGTTCGCGAAGCAGAAGCGCGAAGAGGGCATGGCGCGCCGCGAGGCAACCATCGAGGCCGCGACTCAGCGGTTGCGGCCGATCATGATGACGAGCTTCGCGTTCATCTTGGGCGTGGTGCCGCTGTTGATCGGCGAAGGGGCGGGCGCGGAGATGCGCAAGGCGCTGGGTACCGCGGTGTTCAGCGGGATGCTCGGCGTCACGGTGTTCGGCATCTTCTTCACGCCGGTGTTCTACGCGGTGATCGAGTGGTTCCGCGGCGAGCCGACCAAGCCCGCACCGCAGCCGACCGAACCGCCCGCGCCCGCGGCGCACTAGCGCACGACGAGCCGCGAACGCTAGTGAGCGGTTGAGCTGTGCCGCTCACTGGCGTTCGCGGCTCGTTCAACTGCTGACCTTCCACCCGGCGGCTTCTTCGCCGTCGAGCCGCAGCGTGAGGCACTTCGCGCTGCCGCCGGCCTTCAGGAACTCGTCCAGTTCCACTTCAATCGACTTGTAGCCGGCGCGCGTCAGCGCCGCGCCCATGCGCGGGCACTGCGAGTTGTGAACGACCGTTTTGCCCACCACCACCGCGTTGCACCCGAACCGGTGCGCCTCCGGCTCCTCCACCGCGATCAGCTTCGGGACGTGCGTGTGCAGCACGCGCTTCCCGTAGGTGTCGAACGCGTCCGGGAAGAACAGCGCTTCGCCCGGTGCGAGCGGGCAGAAGCACGTATCGAGGTGGTAGAACCGCGGGTTCACCAGTTCGAGCGGCAGCACGCGAACGCCCAACTTTTCGCCGACCCACTGGTGCGCACTCGCATCGGAGCGCGTGCGGTAGCCGGCGAACAGCGTGTCGCCGCAGAACAGCGCGTCGCCCGCGCCTTCGTGGAAGGTGTTCTCCGGCAGGTGCTCCACGGTGAAGCCGTTCGCGGCGAACCACGCGTCGAAGTGCGGCGACTCTTTCGCGCGCACCTCGTGCCGAAAGCGACTACTGAGGAACCGGGTGTGGAACACGAGACCGGCGTTCGCGGTGAACACGAGGTCCGGCAGCCCCGGTTGCGGCGTCATCGTTTCGACGCGCACGCCGAGGTTCACGAGCGTGTCGTGGAGGTGCTGCCACTGCCGGAACGCGAGCGCGCGCACCGCCCCGAGCGACCGGTTCATCCACGGGTTGATTTCGTACTCGATCCCGTAGTGGTCCGGCGGGCACATCAGAATGCGCGGCTGCGACATACTCAACTTCCGTGATTGCAGAAACGCGGCGACTGTGGTTCATTCTACCGCGAACCGCCAAACACCGAAGGTGCCGCGATGCGCGAAGTAGTAGTCGTGCCACCGGAAGCCGCAAAGCGTATTGCTCGCGTGCGCAAGGTGCAGTTCAACACCAGCGGCACGGAACTCGCCGCGTGGGCCTCGCCCAAATCGACCCACCGAGCAACCGAAGAGTTCGGGTTGCGCGACGTGTACCGCACGGACCTCGCTTCTGGCGTGTGCGTGCCGATGCTGCCGGACGATTGGCACGAATACTACATGGACGACTGCGGCGAGCCACTCGTCTCGCCGGACCTTCGTTGGATCGCGATTCCGACGCAGTACGGCGACGTTGACAACCCGATGACAGCCGTGTTCGCCGACACGAGCGGTTCGGTCGAATCGTACCCGGAGCACCCCTTCAACGGGCGCGTGGATGCGCTGTTCATGCACGGGCAGCCCGAGATGTGTACCGCGGTCGTTGCGGAGTGGAATGAAGAGCAAGACTTCGTCGCGCGTGTCGTGCGGTTTGACCTCGTGCAACTCGATTCTCCGTCGCGCACAGTTGAACGAGAGAACCCGTTCACCGGTGAGTGGGTTAACGCACCGGTTTGGAAGATCAAGTGTAAGCGACTTCTCGATAACCTCATTGCCGGAGTCGGCCAACCACGAGGCCGTCCAGTTTGGAAGATCAAGTGTAAGCGACTTCTCGATAACGCCGAATGGGATCGCCCGACGTGCGCCGCTCTCTCGGCGGACGGGCGGTTCCTTGCGGTCGCGGACGAACCGGGGAACGTTCACGTCGCGGACCTGAAGCGCAAGCGCGTCGTCGCGGTTCACCAGAAGGCGCGACTGACCGCGGACCGCGCCATCGGGCGCGTCGCGGTCGATAACACCGGGGAGCGCGTGTTCAAGCAGGCGAACGGCGTGCTGCACGGCCCTAACTGGCAGTTCAAACCGCCCAGCGGCAAACCAACCGATTTCGCGCTCAGCCCCGATCAGCGCACGCTGTGCGCGGTGTTCGACAGCGGGCACGCGCGCACCTTCGACGCGGGTACCGGCGCGATTCTCAAGGAACTGCGCTGGGGCAAGAAGCCGCTGTACTCCGTTGCCTTCGCCCCGGACGGGCTGACGTGCGCCGCCGGGAGTAGCAACGGTCGTGTTGTGATTTGGGATGTCGAGTTCTAACCTGTGGAGTTCCATGACCGAGTTCGAAGTGTGCCCGGACGCCGGGGGCGATCCGCCGAAGTGCGTCATCCGCTTACAGTTCGCGCCCGGCGGCGAGTTGTTCGCGTGGGTCGGGTCGTACCACCCCGCGTACTCCGGCCCGCGCTGGACTCACGTCGATGCCGTGTACGCGCGCGCCGCGAGCGGCACCGTGAGCACCGTATACGAAGACGCGTTCGCCATGCGATACGGGCACAAGGCGAAGGTTCCCGAGGTGTCGCCGGACGGCCGGTACGTCGCGATTCCGGCGTCGATGGAGGAACTGGAGTCGGTGCTCGTCGTCACCGACCGCACGCGCCCGAAGGCCGACCCGGTGCTCATCGCCACGCGCAGTTACATGGGCTACCCGCGACCGCTGTTCCACCCGAACGGCAAAGACCTGTGGGTCGTCGTCGATACCCCGCTCCCGGTCGGCGACACGAACGAGGACAACCCGCCGGACGAGTACTTCACCGAGGCGCGCCGGTGGGCGCTCGCCCGCTTCGCCAAAGCGCCCCGCAGGGCGGACACGACATTGAACTTCGTGATGTACCAAGCGGAACAGGTCGAGATGCGGTGCGCCGGGTGGACCGACCCGCGCCGGCTCGAGCACTGCGAGTCGGACGAGCAGGTCGCGCTCTCGCCGTGCGGCCGGTACGTCGCGTCCGGTTCGCAGTCCGGCGCGGTGGCCGTCGAAGACCTCGAAGGGACCGAGGAGGCGCGCACGTTCCCGCGCGCCGCCGGTATGCCCGTGCGCCGCGACGACTGGGACGAGGAGGTGTGCGAAGTGACGCACCTCGGGTTCTCCCCGGACGGCGCGCGCCTCGCGCTGATCGCCGAGGGCCAACTGTCGGTGATACCGCTGTCCGGCGAGAAGCGGTGGGTGGCGAAGGCGAAGGGCGTCACCGGGTTCGCGTTCCACCCGGAGGGCGGCGCGACACTGTGCGCGGTGTTCGACAGCGGGCACGCGCGCACCTTCGACGCCGCTACCGGCGCGGTGCAGAAGGAACTGCGGTGGGGAAAGAAGCCGCTGTACTCGGTCGCCTTCGCCCCGGACGGCCTGACGTGCGCCGCGGGCGGCCTCGGCGGGCGCGTGGTCATCTGGGACGTAGACGCGTAGCGCGCGATTCCGCGCATTTTTCCTCAAGTTCCCTTGCGGCCCCGGCGCGGGCGGTTATAAGCCGCCCCGAACTCTCGGGACTTCGCGGAGGGAATCGCATGACGCTTTCGCTGGGCGACCGCCGTCGCCGTTTCGTGCGCGGGCTGGCGCTCGCGGGGGCCGCCGTCGCGGGGTACGCCTTCGGCGTCACCGAACCGAACGCCGCCGCGCAACCCCCTGCCCCGCTCCCGGCCAACATGCTGCCGGCGGCGCAGCCGGTGCAGCCGAAGCCGGCGCAACCGGAAGCGGACCGCCGCGTGGTCGCGTACATCTACGGCAACACGCCCATCACGCGCGAAGACCTCGGCGATTTCCTCATCGCCCGCGGCGGGCACGAGAAGCTCGAACTGCTGGTGAACAAGAAGATCATCGAAGTGGAAGCGGCGCGCCGGAACGTCACCGTCACGCCCATCGAGATTCAGGCCGGGCTCGAAGAGAACCTGCGCGAGCTCGGCATCCAGAAGAACGACTTCGTGAAGCACGTGCTGCCCAAGTACAACAAGACGCTCTTCGAGTGGACCGAAGACGTGATCAAGCCGCGCATCATGCTGAGCAAGATGTGCAAAGAGCGCGTGAAGGTGAGCGACGAAGACATTCAGAAGGCATTCGAGAACCGGCACGGCGAGCGCCGGCAAGCGAAGATCATCACGTGGGCGGAGAGCGACCACCGGATCGCGCTGAAGCAGTGGGACGAGGCCCGCAAGGGTGACGTCGAATTCGACCGCATCGCGCGGATGCAAGCGGAGCAAAACCTTGCGTCGGTCGCGGGCCTCGTGAAACCGGTCGGCAAGCACCCCGAAGGGCAAGACGCCGTCGTAGTCGAAACGCTCTACAAGCAACAGATCGGCGAGATCAGCGGCATTCTCAAGGTGCCGGCCGGATACATGTGCGTGAAGTGCGTCGCGATCCTGCCGCCGGACGCGAACGCGAAACTCGACGACAAGCTCAAGGCCGAACTGCACAAGGAACTGTTCGCGCGCAAGCTCGAACTCGAAATCCCGAAGTGCTTCCAAGACCTGAAGAAGCTGGCGCAGCCGAACGTGCTGCTAAAGGGGCCGACCAGCGACGCGGCGTTCCGCGAGGGCGTGAACCAGATCATCAACCAAGCCGGGGGCGTCCCGATGCCCGCCCCGCCGATGCCGAAACCGTAACCGCAGTTGTCGAACCGCCGGCTCACGCCGGCGGGTTGCTCGGCTTCACCCGCCGGCTCACGCCGGCGGTTCGCCGTTACTCCTTCACCACTTTACGCGCCTTGAGATCGTACTTGCCATTCGGGAACACCTCTTCGTAATCCTTCTCGCCGTCCGGCTTCTTGCGGGTGTCGTAGAAGCCCACTTTGCTCTTCCCGATCACCTCCGCGACGTGCCCTTGCACTACAATCGCGGTCGCTTCGTCCAAGCCGATGCCGAGGTATTGCGGGTACAGTTTCATCAGCCCGGTCATGTCGGCGGTGCGCTTGCGCGCGAAGAAGTGCTGATCCACCGCGACGCCCGGTAGGAACCCGAAGCCGCGCTCGTAGCCCTCCGCGGCCACCACCGTGTTGCCGAGCGGGTGCCCGCGCGGCATGTACTCGCTTTGGATGCTCGCGCCGGCGCTGCTGCCGCCGATCGCGCCGCCGCGGGCCAGCACCTCGTGGAACCGTTTCGCGGTCAGCGTGCCCTCGTAGGAATCGACGAACCGCCACTGCCGCCCGCCGCTGAACCACACGCCGCCGGCCTTCGTGAGCACTTCGCTGAACTTCGGGTTGTCGGCCTCCTTGCGGTCGCGGGTGTGCAGCGCCACCACGTTCTTCGCGCCGTTGCGCTTCAGAATCTTCTCCTCGCCCGATTCCGGCGCGAGCGGGTCTTCCATCGCGGTGGGAATCACCACAATCGTCGCGTCCGGGCCGCCGCTCAGTTCGATGAACCGCTTCCACATCTCCGGCGTGGACCCGCCGCCGCCGACGATCATCAGCGCGCCCTTTTTCACTTCGGGAACCGGCGGCTTCGCGGGCGGGAACGGTTCGCTCGAAGCGCGGTTGAACGCGGCGCGCTGGAGCTGGCACAGGTCGAGCAGCGAGCCGGCCTTGTACTCGTCGTTCGCGGCCGGCTTGCCCGCGCCCTTCGCCACGCACACCGTGAGCGAAGCGTCGCCGATGACGCGCGCCACGCGCCCCTTGACCACAATCGCGGTGCCTTCGTCCAGCCCGAAGCCGACGCGCTTCGGGTGCTCCGCGATCACGCCCTGCAACCGCGCTTCGCGCTTGCGGTTGGTGAAGTGCTGATCGACCACGAACCCCGGCAGGAACCCGAAGCCGTCGGCGAGCGTCGCCTTTTCCTTCCCGCCGGCGATCATGGTGTCGCTCATGACGGCCGCGCCCGCGGAGGTGCCGCCGATCACACCGCCGCGGGCGTGCAGCTTCCGAATTTCCTTCTCAACGAGCGTTCCGCGATACGCCGCGGTGAGTTTGCCCTGGTCGCCGCCGCTGAACCACACCCCGGTGGCCTCGGTGAGCGGCTTCACGAACTCCGCGTCGTTCGCTTTCTTCGCGTCGCGGGTGTGCAGCAGTACCACCGACGCCGGTTCGAGGTCTTTCCACTGCTTGAGGAAGCTCTCGGCCTCTTTCGCGTCGTCGGCCGACGCGCTCGCGGTGGGAATCACGACGATCTTCGCTTTGGCTTTGCCGGCGAGTGCGAAGAACGCTTCTCGGGCGTCGGCGGGCATCTTCCCGCCGCCGACGATAACGAGCGGACCGGGCAACCCGCGGGGGTCGAGCGGTGCGGGGTCCGCGGCGCGTGCGAGCGGCACGGCGAGCGCGAGGAGCAGAAGGCAGCGCATGGTGTGATACCGGCGGAATGTTGGACAGGCTGAACAGGATAAACCGGATTCGTGCCGAAGGCACGCGCGTCTTTAGGGTAGTAGGCACGCTCCGCGTGCCGTTCTGCAGAGTGCGGAAAGGAGTGCGCACGTTTGGGGAGCGGAATCGGCCCGAACACACGGCACGCGGAGCGTGCCTGCTACCCTAAAGACGCGCGCCCGCTGCGCCACTTCTGCGGCTTGCGAGAGGTGCGCGGTACAGTTTTCCGCGCGCCGCTTGTTCGCGGGCCGCGCCGGAACGCGCAATCTGGGTTAACTTTGCGTGCTGAGGCGGTCGGGCGAAGGGTCCGCTTGACGGCCCTTTGGCAAGGGCTATAATTTGCCAAGCGTCAGGGAATGGCGCACCGACCATTATGGTTCAAGGAGGAGCCACGGCACCGTTCGAGGCCGTTCCCCCACCCCACCAATAGGCGAGTCTCCCGGCAAGCCCTCTTCGTCGGGCAAGAACGCCGGTCCGCCTGCTCCACCGAAGCACGGGGTTCCCGGGGCGCTCGACACAGCCAAGGCCGATCGACCGCTTTCAGTGGAAGTGAAATGAAAGGTGCGAACCGCGGAACCGTTCCGCGCCTTTTGCCCTTTTCATTTTGAACTTTGCACTCTGAAAGGTGTCCCGTGCCGTCCGATCCGGTGGAGCAAACCAAGCAGGTGAAGGCCGCCAGCGACATCGTCGCTGTCGTCGGTTCGTATCTCGCCATCAAGCCCGCCGGCAAAATCTTCAAGTGCCTCTGCCCGTTCCACAACGACTCGCGGCCCTCGTTGGACGTGGACCCGGCGCGCCAGCGGTACAAGTGCTGGTCGTGCGGGGCGCACGGCGACGTGTTCGCGTTCGTCCAACACATGGAGAAGGTCGGGTTCCGGGAGGCGCGGCAGATACTCGCCGACCGCGCCGGAATCAAGCTCGACGAACAGGCGTCGCCCCAAGACCAGCACCGCACGAAGCTGCTCGAAGTGATGCGCTGGGCGCAGGGCAAGTACGCCTACCAACTGCTCGAAGACGAATCCGGGGCCGCCGCCCGAACGTACCTCGGCGAGCGCAAACTGTCGGGAAAGTCCATCCGCGAGTTCGGCCTCGGTTACGCCCCGCTCACCGGCGATTGGCTCGTGCGCCTCGCGGCGTCCGAAGGCGTTTCCGCCGAAGCACTGGTCGAAGTGGGGCTGATCGCGCAGCGCGAAGGCGGTCGCGGGTACTACGACCGGTTCCGCGACCGCGCGATGTTCCCCATCCGCGACGTGCGCGGCCAAACGGTGGGTTTCGGCGGGCGCATTCTCCCGAACTCGCCCTACGCGGCCCGTGCCCCAAAATACTACAACTCGGCAGAAACCACGCTGTTTTCCAAAAGTCTGCTACTCTACGGGCTAGACCTCGCGCGGCACGGCGGCACTTCTGCCGGGTTCCTCGCGGTGGTCGAAGGCTATACCGACGTAATGATGGCCCACCAGTGCGGAGTGCCGCAGGTGGTCGCCACAATGGGCACCGCGCTGAACGCGAAGCACGTCGCGCAACTGCGCCGCTACGTGCCGAAGGTGGTGCTGGTGTACGACGCGGACGCCGGCGGCTTCTCGGGCGTGGATCGCGCGCTGGAGATTTTCGTTTCGCAAGACGTGGAACTCGCTGTCGCCACCCTGCCCGACGGCTTGGACCCGTGCGATTTGCTCGTCCGGCCCGGAGGAACCGAAACGTTTAAGCAGGTACTGACATCGGCAAAGGACGCACTAGATTTTAAGCTGGACAAACTCCTCGAGACGGCGCCGGCGAACTCGGTCGAAGCCCAGCGCCGCGTGCTGGACGACGTGCTCGGTATCATGGCGAACGCGCCCGGGACGCCGAGCCAAGCGGCGCAGGTGAAGCGCGAGCTGATCGTTACGCGGCTCGCGCACCGGTTGGGACTTCGCCAAGAAACCGCGTGGGCGCGATACAGTGAACTGCGCAAGGCCGCCGAGGAGCGCGAGAGGCAGCAACAGGAGCGCGACACCGAGAAGCGGCCCAGCGGGTTCGTGGAACTGCGCCCCGCCCCGCGGCCGGACGCCGCGCTGCCCACCACGGAAAAGCCCCGCGGTGGCGCGAAAGCCGGGCCCGCGGTTCAGGCCGAGCGGCAACTGGTGGAACTGCTGCTCGCCGACCCCGGCCTCGTGCCGGTCGCGGCGACGAGCGTGAAGCCGGACGAGGTGACGCACACCGGCCTGCGGCGGTTGCTCACGGAGATGTACGCGGTTCACGCCGCGGGCGCGGTGCCGGACGTCGAGGCGCTCCGCGCGCGGCTCGAGGACCGCCCGGACCTGTTCGAAGCGGTCGAGAAGCTCCTGTTCGTCGGTCAGCAGATGAACGACCGCGAGCAGTGGCTGAAGCGGGTGCTGAACGTGTTCGCCGAACTCAAGGCGAACGCCAAGGCGAAAGCCCTGAAGGAACAACTGGCCGCCGCGCCCGACGAGGCGCAGGCCGTGGAAGATTTGCTCCGCCGACTGCAGGCGACGAAACCGCCGAAGTCGGACGACTAGCACCAAACCACGCCGCACGGCACCGGACGCCACCGCGGCTCAGTGGGAGGGGTTCGATGGACTGGAAGAACGACGAGGTCGTGAAGGCCCTCATCGAGAAGGCCAAACAGACCGGAACCCTCACCTACGACGAGGTGACGCAGGCGCTGCCGGCCGATTCGGACCCGGACCGCCTGAGCGAAATCACCGACTACATTCTCGACCAGACCGGCGTCAGCCTCGTGGACGACGAGGACGCCGAAGAGGTGCCCGCGCCCACCGCGGCCGCGGTCGCCGCCGAGGGCGAGGTCGCGCCCGCGTTCGAGGACTCCGACGGCGACGGGCGGCACATCGACGACCCCGTGCGCATGTACCTCACCCAGATGGGCCAGATCGACCTGCTGAACCGCAAGCAGGAGGTCCAACTGGCGATGAAGATCGAACTCACGCGCCGCCGGTTCCGCCGCAAGGTGCTCGAGTGCGACTACGCCATGCGCCAAGTGGTCGAAACGCTCAAGCGCGTTCACACCGGCGACCTGCCGTTCGACCGCACCATCAAGGTGAGCCAGACCGAGAACCTCGAGAAAGACAAGATCCTCAACCGGATGCCGCACAACCTGCGCACGCTCGAACCCCTGATGGAAGCGAACGTCGAAGACTTCCAACGCATGGGCGACGACCGCACGCCGGCCCCGGAGCGCGAGGAGATCCGCGAGCGGCTCCGCCTGCGCCGCCGCAAAACCGTGACGCTGGTCGAGGAACTCAGCATCCGCACCCAAAAGGTGCAGCCGCTGATGAAGAAGCTCGAACAGATCAGCGCCCGGATGGACGAACTCGAAGCGGCCATCGAAACCGTGAAGGGCAACCGGGCCGCGAAGGAAGAGCGCGCGAACTTGGAGAAGGAGCTCCAAGACCTCATGCTCATCACGCTCGAAGAACCGGCCAGCCTGCGCAAGCGCGTCGGCATCATGAAGCAGCGGTTCGCGGAGTACGAGCAGGCCAAGCGCGAACTATCCGGCGGCAACTTGCGCCTCGTGGTGAGCATCGCCAAGAAGTATCGCAACCGCGGCCTCTCGTTCTTGGACCTGATCCAAGAAGGCAACACGGGCCTCATGCGCGCGGTCGATAAGTACGAGCACCGCCGCGGGTTCAAGTTCAGCACCTACGCGACGTGGTGGATCCGCCAAGCGATCACGCGGGCCATCGCCGACCAAGCGCGCACGATCCGCATCCCCGTTCACATGATCGAGACGATGAGCAAGTTGCGCAACGTCTCCAAGCAACTGCTCCAAGAACTCGGCCGCGAGCCGACGATGGAAGAGACCGCGAAGGCCGCCGGTTACACGCTCGAAGAAACCAAGCGCGTGATGAAGATCAGCCGCCAGCCGATCAGCTTGGACCGCCCGGTGGGCGAGAGCGAAGACTCGTACTTCGGCGACTTCATCGAAGACCACTCGGTGGAAAGCCCGGTAAACGCGGCGACCAACGAGATGCTGAAGGACAAGATCGAGGGCGTGCTGAAGACGCTGACCTACCGCGAGCGCGAAATCATCAAGCTGCGCTACGGCCTCGGCGACGGTTACACCTACACGCTGGAAGAAGTGGGGCGCATCTTCAAGGTGACGCGGGAGCGCGTGCGGCAGATCGAAGCGAAGGCCGTGCGCAAACTGCAACACCCGGTGCGCAGCCGCCAACTCGAAGGCTTCCTCGACAGCCTGAAAAACAAGACGTAAGAATCGCGCTGCTCGGTACGAGCCGCGAACGCGCGTGAGCGGCCTTCGGCGCATCAAGTGCGTTGGAAGGCCGCGCACGCGCGGTCGCGGCTCGCTGTTTCGCCGTGTTACTTACGCGGGCGGCGCTT
>JALHNS010000127.1 GCA_022843445.1 Gemmata sp. | reverse complement strand
GTTCCCGCCGCACCGCGGCCGGGTACCGACACCGCCGACCGGGCGCGCGCCGCGCTCGCCGCGGGGCGGTACCGCGAGGTGCTGAGCCTCGTGCGCGCGGAACCCGGGACCGAGCGCAACCCGGCCGCGTGGCTCGCCCGCGGGCTGGCACACCTGCGGCTGAACGAACCGTTCGACGCGGTGCGGTGCCTCGACGTCGCGGTCGCGCTCGCGCCGGGCCGCGAAGCGCTGCTGTTCCACCGCGGCGTTGCACTCCACGCGACGAAACGGTATGCCGAAGCCGCGGCCGACTTCGCCGCGGTTCTCGAGCGCGCCCCGGACGACCAGGACGCCCGCTTCAACCGCGCACTGGCGCTGCTCGAAGCCGGAGACGCGCGCGGCGCGCTCGCCGAACTGGACCGCGTCGAACGGTCCGGCGCGCGGTTCACGCGCGTGTACTTCGTGCGGGCACAAGCCCGCCGCGCGACCGACGACACCGCCGGGGCCAACGCCGACGCGAAGCGCGGGCTGGAACTCGAACCGACCGACGCAGTCAGTTGGGTGGCGCGGGGCCGCGCGCGGCTGAGCCAAGTGCCGCCCGACGCACCCGGCGCGCACGCCGATTTCGAAGCCGCGAGCGCCGCCGACCCGCTGCTGGTGAGTGCGTGGGAGAACCTCGCGGAGGTGCGCGCCGGCTACCTGAACCGCCCGGTGGAGGCACTCGCGGCACTGGATCGCGTGCTGGAACTCGCGCCGAACGCGCTCGGACAGCGCGCGGGCCGGGCCGTCGTTCGCGCCCGCCTCGGAAGAACCGATGCGGCTCGCGCCGACGCCGAACTGTGCCTCCGGAGCGACTGCGACGCGCTCACGCTGTACCAACTGGGCTGCGTCTACGCACTTACGGGACGCGCCCCGGCCGACCGCGCGCGGGCGCTGGAGTTGCTCCGCGCCGCGTTGAGGAAGGACGCGAATTGGGCCAAACACATGCCCACCGACCCGGACCTGAAGAACTTGGCGAACGACGCGGATTTTCTGAAGCTGATGAGTGCCGTTCACGTTCTAACTGGCGACCGCTGAGCGGTCGGCCCGCCGGCCCGAGCGGGTTCCGACCGCGCCCATCACGCGCGAAAGGCGAGAGATGTCGAATGAAAATGGCACGCGAAGCGGGCGGTTCCGCCCGAGCGCGGAGCGGTTGGACGACCGCGTGATGCCCGCGCTGTTCGGCGTGCCGTGGGCCGACCCGACGCACCTCACGCTCAGCTTCGCGCCGGACGGCACGCCCGCGGCCGGCGGCACGAGCGGGCTGTTCGCCGCGCTCGAACCGGCCGTTTCGCGCGACGCGTGGCAGGGTGCGATCCTGCGCGCCGCGCAAACGTGGGCGCAACTGGCGAACGTGTCCATCGGTGTGGTACCAGATTCCGGCGCGGCGTTCGGCACGGCCGCGCCGCCGCAAGGGTCGCCCCTGTTCGGCGACATTCGCGTCGGCGGCGTGCCGATGAGCGGGAGCGAACTTGCGGTCGCGGTGCCCCCGGACCCGTACTTTTCGGGCAGCCTCGCGGGCGACATCTTTTTGAACACGTCCGCGGTACTCACCCCGAGCGCGCTGTACTCGGTCGCGCTGCACGAACTCGGGCACGCCCTCGGCCTCGCGCCGAGCGCGGACCCGACCTCGGTGATGTTCAACTCGTTCGACCCGGCGCGCGCGCCGGCCGGGCCTTCGGCCGCCGACGTCGCGGCGCTGCGGGCGCTCTACGGCGCGCGCGGCGCGGACCCGAACGAGGGGAGGGACGGCAACGCGACGTTCCGAACCGCGACCCGCATTCGGTACTCGCAGGAGTCCGGCGGCTACGACGGTTCGACGCCGCTCGCGGTGTACGGCGACATCACCGCGCGCGCGGACGTGGACACGTTCTGGGTGAAGCCGCTCAGCGGGTACACCGGGCCGATCACGTTCCGGTTGCAGACCGCGGGCGTGAGCCTGCTCGCGGCGAAACTGTCCGTGTACGACGACGCGGGCCGGTTGCTCGGTTCCACCACCGGGAACTCCGGCGGCGTGCTCACGTTCACGGTGCCGCGCACGGTGACCGATCAGAAGGTGTACGCGCGCGTCGAAGCCGCGCCCGGCACCGCGTTCGCCGTGGGGCGGTACGGCCTCGGCGTCACCTTCGACGGGCTGCTGAAACCCACACCGGTGAGCCTCGAAACCGTTCTCCGCGGGCCGTACGAAGCGCTCGACAACGACGACGTGTTCGACCTGTTCCGCGACCCGGACGGCGCGCTGCACGCCGACGACCTGCACACCGACGATTCGTTCGCGCTCGCCGCAAACCTGCTGAACACACCCGGCTACGCGGCCGGCACGAACTACCGCTTCACCGGCAGCATTTCGGACGCGATCGACGCCGACGTGTACCGGTTGCGCGCACCGGACGCCGGTTCCGCGTGGGTGCTCACCGCCACCGTGCGCACGATCGGCACGAACGGCGTGACGCCCACAGTCGAAGTGTTCGACGGGAACATGGTGTCGATTCGAGCCGCGGTGATTGCCAACGGGAACGGCACGTTCAGCGTGCAGGCGACCGGGTTGGCCGCGAAGAAATCGTACTTCCTCCGCGTCACCGCGCCCGGCGCGACCGGCAACTACGCCCTCGAAGCCCAGTTCGGCGCGCGGGCGGCGCGAGCCGCCACCTTCGCCGCCGGCACGCTGCCGGCCGGTGCGACCGAAGCGCGGTACGCGCTGTACGTGGGGCGCTCGCAACTGTTCGGCCTCGGGTTGGAAGCGCCCGGCGGGCCGGTGCGCGTGTCGCTCACGAACGCGGCCGGTGTCGTGGTCGCAGAACTGACCGCGCCGGCCGGCGGCACCGTGACCGGGCTGAGTTCGCTCCTCGCACCGGGCGAGTACACGGTGCGCGTCGCGCGCGCCGGGGCCGGCACCGGGCCGAGCGCGTTCCGGCTGTTCGGCAGTTCGCTCACCGATCCCATCGGCCCGGTGGCCTCGGACCCGACGTTGAAGCCGCAGTACCAGAACCCGGAGAACCCGACCACCTTCCTGTACCCGAACGGCACGGTGACGCTCGACCCGTACCTGTGGCTGTTGCAGTTCTTCTCGTAATCGGCGCGCGGGGGCTCTTTTTTTGGCGCACCCGGCGCGGCGAAGGCACTCTCCACGGCGGCGGCACTCTACCCGCCGCATTCTCCCGAGAGGGCCGAACGATGACTCCGACGTCCAACAAAGCCCGCCTCACGCTCCACGCCCTCGAACAGCGGGACGTGCCCGCGGGGTTCGTGCTGTCGGCCCCGCTCGAGGGCGAGGCGTCCGTCGTGCGCGTGCTCGACGGCACCACGGGCGCGCTGAAGGCGCAGTTCGACGCGTACCCCGGGTTCACCGGCGGGCTGAACGTGGCCGGGAGCGACGACCGCAACGGCGACGGCCGCCCGGACCGCATCGCCATCGGCACCAGGACCGGCCCCGGCGTCGCCGCGGTGTACGACGGCGCGACGTTCCGACTGCTGCAAGCGTTCGTCCCGTTCACGGCGGGCTACGACGGGCCGGTGTCGGTCGCGTTCGCGGACGTGAACGGGAACCGCACGCCGGACCTCGTGACCGGCACCGGCTCCGGGTTCTCGCTGGTGAACGTGTACGACGGCAACACGGGCGGGCTGTCCCGCAGCTTCTTCGCGTTCGGCGCGTTCAACGGCGGCGTGAACGTGTCCGGCGGCGACGTGAACCGCGACGGGTTCGACGACATTCTGGTGGGCGCGGCCACGCAGGCGCTGGGCTACGGCGCGTTCGACGGGCGCACCCAAGTCGCGCTCCAACTGAAACTGTTCGGCCTGATCGAGGGCGGTACGAAGATCGCAGGCGGCGACCTCGACCGCGACGGCGACGACGACATCCTCATCGGGGTGGGCGCGGGCGGCCCGCCGGTCGTCGGGTTCCTCCGCGGGACCGACGGCGCGGTGCTGCGCGTGGAGCAGGTGTTCGAGTCCGGGTACTTCGGCGGCGTCGAAGTCGAAGTGTACGACGTGAACGGCAACGGCCGCGACGACGTGCTCTTCGAGCGCCGCGGCACCGGCGGCCCGCGGTTCCGCACCGTCGACGACGACGGCCCGTTTCACGACATCAACGACGACAACGGGGGCAACGGAGTGTCCGGTGGCGACATCAGCGGCACGAAGATCGAAGGCACCGTTACTGCGGTGAACGCCGGCGCGGGCCAAGTCACGATCCGCTTGCAGAACGGCACCTCGCGCACGGTGGCGCTGGCCGCGGGCGCGAAGGTGGAGCGCAACGACCTGAGCACCACGCTGGCCGCGTTCAAGATCGGGGACCGCGGCGAAGCGATTCTCGGCACCAAGGGCCTCGCGCTGAAGGTGGAAGCCGAAGGGCCGTAACGCGCGAATCGCGCCGGCGCGTCGATCCGAGCGGCGGGATCGCAGGCGGCGTCTCGGCGGGGCTGTTCGAGGGCCTCGGCACTGGGGCACGGCCCTGCTCCAGAAACGACCCCGCGTGCGCCCCGTCACAGTTCGGGGAGCGGCGGCAGGTTGTTCCAGTCGTACTTGCGGGGCGGCAGTTGGAACCGGAACGGATCGCGCCGCGAGCCGTTGCCGAACCGCTGCGCCAGCCCCGCGGCCACCGCGCGCCCCAACTACTCGGACAGCACGCGCGGCGACGGCGGCACTTTCTCGACCGGCCAGTCGGCGAGCAGTTCCTTGTGCGTCACGGCCGTCGTGCGCGCCTTCAGAATGGCGTGAACCGTATCCCAGTTCTCCAAGTAGCGGGCGTCCAGCGGGTGCGCGACTGCGCGGAACTCCGCGGTGCCCGGCACCCACTCGTACACCAACTCGCGCGGCGTCTCGGCGTGCCGCGACAGCCCGCTCGGCTTCCGCCGGCACGACTCGGAGCCGAGGGTGCCCAGCCGCGACAGTTCGAGAATCACGTCCACGAAGCCGAGCCGCGGGTGGTGCAGCAGCACCGCCGCACCCGCGGTGGCCAGCCGGCGCAGCGGCGTGAGCGTGTCCAGCAGCGTGCCGGGGGCGCTCTCGCTGCGCCCCGGCAGGAACGCGGCCAGTGTGTCTACCACGAGCACGTCCAGCGCGCCGCACTCGCGCTCCGGTTCGGCGTTCACGATCAGTTCGTCCCACTGCTCCACCGTGGGCCGCCCGACGAACGGGCGCGATCGGACCGAAGTTCGTGCGGAGCGGAAGCGGGTTTCGACCGACGGTTGCGCTTCAGCCCCATTCGCTAGGACGCCCGCCGGTCCGATCACCGAACTCGCAACTTTCTTCGAAGCGGTTGGCGGATACTATAGTCGTCGGCAGAGCAAGTCGTGAAGCCACCCGAAGCTCAACCGCGGGCGCGTCGTATTATGGGAGACTCATTCGCCGCCGGTGAGAACTGCGTCTCGTGCCGGACGTCGTCGTACACGATCCAACAGTTGATCCGCCTCGGGCTGCCGGTGGGGCACGTCGCGGCCGGGACCGGGTACACACTCGAGGAGTTGCAGGACGCGGCGGCGTTCATCCCGTGGAACCCGTACCTCGTGTTCTTCCAGAACGCCCATCAGGGGGTGTCCGACGCGCAGTTCGTCGCCCTGTGCACGTCGTACAACGTCTCCCCCTTCCTGCGCCCGCTGATGACCGCCGCCGGGCTGTGGTACGACCCGGCGCGGTACTTCGAGTGGGTCGCCTCACCGGGCGGGGCGATCCAACAGTTGTTCCGCTGCCTCGAGACCCGCTCGCAGCGGGTCGGGGCCCGCGAGGTGCTCGTCGAAGAGCGGCTGAAGCCCGGGTACGCCGCGCCGCCGGACCTGTTCTGGGAAGCTCAAGCAATCGGGTTCGGCGCGCTCACCACGTACTTCGGCTTGGGGCCGTCGGTCGTCACGTGGGAGCCGATCGACCGCGGCGCCGCGTTCCGCGTCCGGGTGCCCCGCCGTCGGCCGGTGCGGCAACTGCTCTCGAGGGTCGCCGCGCGGTTCCGCCGGGGGGCACCGGACGACCTGCGGGCGGCGCTGCTCCACGGCCACGAGCGGAGCCTCCGGCTGGAGCGCGAGGCGGCCGCCCGGAAGCAGGCCGAACGCGCCCTCCGGGCGAGCGAGGAGCGGTTGCGGCGGGTCACCGACGCGATCCCGGGTATCGTCTACCAGTACGTCCTCGACCCCGACGGCCGCCAAGGATTCACGTTCGTCAGCGGCGGATCGACCAGTCTGACCGGATACAGCCCGGAGGAACTGGTTGCCGATCCTGGCCTCATCTGGCAGCATGTGCTGCCCGAGTACGCCCCGGGGATACAGGCGGCCATCGTCACCTCGGCCCAGACAGGCACCCCGTGGCACCAAGAGTTCCAGTTCCGGACGAAGGGCGGCGACATCCGGTGGGTCCGCGGTCACTCGGTGCCGGAACCGCCGGACGCGACCGGGCGGGTCGTGTGGAACGGGATCCTGACAGACATCACGGCCGAACGGACCACCGCCGAGGCTCTCGCCGCGACCGAGCGGCGGCTGACCGAGGTCGCCAGCAACCTGCCCGGGGTGCTGTTCCAGTTCCTGCGGGCGGCCGACGGGACGCCCCGCGTCGGCTACGTGAGCGACGGCATCCGCGGGCTGGTCGGGTACACTCCCGAGGAGATCACCCACGGCGGCCGGAACCCGTTCGAGCTGGTTCACCCCGAACAACAGCAGGAAGCCTACAGGCGGATGCAGGCGTCGGCCGAGGGGCTGACCGAATGGACGTTCGAGGGGCTGATCCGGCGGGCCGACGGCCGGCACATCTGGCTGCGCACCCGGGCCACCCCGACCCGGACCCCGGACGGCGGAACCGTCTGGAACGGCGTGGCGATCGACGTGACCGACCAGAAGCGGGCCGAGGAGGGGTTACGGGAGCGCGACGACCTGCTCCGGAAGCTGTCCGAGCAGGTGCCGGGCGTGATCTACCAGTACCGCCAGTGGCCGGACGGGCGGAGCTGCTTCCCCTACGCCAGCGAGGGCATCCGCACGGTCTACGAGGTCGCCCCGGACGAGGTGCGTGAGTCGGCCGCGACCGTGTTCGCCCGGCTCCACCCCGACGACCTCGGCGCGATCGCCGCGAGCATCGCCCGATCGGCCGAGACGCTGGAGGAGTGGCGGTGCGAGTACCGGGTGCGGTTGCCGGCCCGCGGCGAGCGGTGGCTGGAAGGGCACGCGGCACCGGAGCGACTGCCCGACGGCAGCACCCTGTGGCACGGCCACATCAGCGACGTCACCGACCGGAAGCGGGCCGAGGCCGCCCTGCGGGAGAGCGAGGAGCGGTTCCGGTTGGCGGCCGAGGCCACCGGGGCCGGCGTGTGGGACCACTGGATGGACCGCGACGAGATCGGGTTCTCCGACCAGCTCCGGGCGATCTACGGGCTCCCACCGGACGCCCGGATCACGCGCCCGGTCCTGACCCGGCTGATACACCCGGACGACCGCCCGGGGTTCGAGCGGGTGGCCGCCGCGGCGGCCGACCCGAACGGCGCCGGCACCTACTGCCACGACCACCGGATCGTCCGGCCGGACGGGGAGGTCCGGTGGGTCCGCTCGTTCGGGCGGTCCCTCTTCGACTCCCGTCGGCAGCCGGTCCGCAGCATCGGGATCGCCCGGGACGTGACCGCCCAGAAGGAGACCGAGGACCGGCTCCGCGACAGCGAAGAGCGGTACCGGACGATGTTCGAGGCCAACCCCCACCCGATGTGGGTGTACGACCTGCACACGTTCGGGTTCTTGGCCGTGAACGACGCGGCGGTGGCGAACTACGGCTACACCCGGGAGGAATTCCTCGGGATGACCATCAAGGACATTCGCCCGCCCGAAGACGTACCCGCCCTTGTCGCGAACGTGGCCGCGGTCAGTTCCGGGTTTCAGCACTCCGGGGTGTGGCGGCACCGGCTCAAGGACGGGCGGACGATCATGGTGAGAATCGCCAGCCACACGATGACGTTCGCCGGCCGGCCGGCCGAGTTGGTGCTCGCCCACAACGTGACCGACCAGTTGCGCGCCGAGGAGCAACTGCGCGAGAGCGAGGAGAAGCTGCGCACCATCCTCGATAACGAGCCCGAGTGCGTCAAACTGCTCGACCGCGAAGGGCGGTTGTTGGAGATGAACCCGGCCGGACTGCGGATGATCGAGGCCGCCGACCTCGCGCAAGTGCGCGGGGCGGCGGTCAACTGTCTGGTGGCCGACTCCGACCGTGCGGCGTTCGATGATCTGGTGGCGTCGGTCTTCCGCGGCGAATCGCTCCGGCTGACGTTCGAGATGAGGGGGCTGGCCGGCACCCCGAGGGTGCTCGAAACGCACAGCGTGCCACTTTGGTCGGCCGACCGGACGGAGGTTCGGGCGCTGCTCGGCGTCACCCGCGATGTCACCGACCGGGTGCGCGCCGAGCAGGCCCTGCGCGAGAACGAGGAACAACTGCGGCTGGCCGTCGAAACGACCCGGTTGGGGATCTGGCGTCACGTCATCCGAACCGGCCGAATCACGCTCAACGAGCGGGCCCGGGCGATCTTCGACCTCGACGCCCACGAGATCGGCGCCGAGGAGTTGACGGCCCGGTTCCACCCCGGTGACCGCGAGCGCGTGAGGCAAGAAGTCGGTAACGCGAGCCGACCGGACGGGGACGGCTCCTTCGCGACGGAGCACCGCATCCTCACCCGAGACGGCACCGAGCGGTGGCTGAGCGTCCGGGCGAACATCAGGTTCATCGACGCGCCGGCCGGCCGGTTACCGTCGACCGTGATCGGCACGATGATGGACATCACCGAACGGAAGCGCGCCGAGGAGGCCCTGCGGGACGCCGAGTACCGGCAGCGGCTGGCCTTGGACGCCGGCCGGATGGGGACTTGGGACTGGGAGATCGGGTCGGACCTGCTCGTGTGGGACGACCGGGAGCAGGCGCTGTTCGGGCTCCCGCCGGGCGGGTTCGACGGGCGGCTCGCGACCTTCCTCGCGCGGGTCCACCCCGACGACCGCGCGGCGGTCCGGCAGGTGCTCGCGGACGCGGCCGCCGGGAAGGACTTCGACGGCGAGTTCCGCGTCGTGCGGCCGACCGGCGAGGTCCGTTGGATTCACGGGTCCGGGGCCGTGTACCCGGGTAACGGGGACCGCCCGGCCCGGCTCATCGGCACCAACTACGACGTGACCGACCGCGTCCGGGCGGAGGAGCAAATCCGGGAGGCCAACGCGGTGCTCCAAGCGCTCACCCGGATCCAGCGGGAGTTCTTGGCGGACGCCGCCCCGCACGAGTCGTTCGACGGGTTGCTCGGGGTGCTGCTGCGGGCGACCGCCAGCGAGTACGGGTTCATCGGGCAGGTGTTCCGTGACCCGGCCGGCCGGCCGTACCTACAGACCCGCGCGATCACCGACATCTCATGGGACGACGCCACCCGCCGGTTCTACGCCGAAGGCGCCCCGGCCGGGTTGGTCTTCGCCAACCTCAACACCCTGTTCGGGGCGGTGCTCACCTCCGGCCGGCCGGTCATCGCCAACGACCCGGCGGCCGACCCGCGGCGGGGCGGGCTGCCGCACGGGCACCCGGCCCTGAATGCGTTCCTCGGGGTGCCCCTGTTCCGGGGTGCCGAGCTGATCGGGATGGCCGGTCTGGCCAACCGGCCCGGCGGGTACGACGAAGCCCTCCTCGACTCCCTCGCCCCGATCCTCTCCACCTGCGCGAGCCTCGTGGAAGCGTATCAACTGCGGGTCGGGAGGCAGGCGGCCGAAACGGCCCTGCGGGCCTCACTCGGCGAGAAGGAGGCGATGCTCAAGGAGATCCACCACCGGGTGAAGAACAACCTGCAGGTGATCTCCAGTCTGCTCAACCTACAGGCCGAACGGATCGCCGACCCGACCGCCCGGGCGGTGTTCTTGGAGAGCCAGAGCCGGGTGCGGGCGATGGCCCTCGTCCACGAGACCCTGTACGGCTCGGAGTCGCTCGCCCGGATCGAACTGCCGCGGTACCTCGAGCGGCTGTGCGACTCCCTCCTCCAGACGTTCGGCGGGAACGAGCGGGTGACCGTCGAGCGGGCCATCGCCCCGGTCGGGCTCGACCTCGACCGGGCCCTCCCGGTCGGGCTGATCGTGAGCGAGCTGGTCTCGAACGCCCTGAAGTACGCCTTCCCGGGCGGGCGGCGGGGCCGGCTCCGGGTGGCCCTTGCCCCGGGAGGTGAGGCGGACCTCGAGCTGTCCGTCTCGGACGACGGCGTCGGCCTTCCGCCCGACTTGGATTTCGACCGGGCGACGTCGCTCGGTCTATACTTGGTTCGGGTCCTGACGCGCCAGCTTCGTGGAACTCTCGCGGTCGACCGAACTGGGGTTGGCGCAACGTTTACCCTGAGATTCCCCAAATGACCCCGTCGCCCCCGGGCCGCGTCCTCGTCGTCGAGGACGAGCTGATCATCGCCGCCGACATCACCACCCGGCTGACCCGGCTGGGGTACGCCGTCGTGGGCCAAGCCGACCAAGCCGCGGACGCCGTCCGGCTGACCGGGGAGCTGCGCCCCGACCTCATTTTGATGGACATCCGGCTTCAGGGGAACGTGGACGGGGTGACGGCCGCCGAGGAGATCCGCCGCCGGTTCCGGCTGCCGGTCGTGTACCTCACCGCACACGCGGACGAGGCCACGCTCCAGCGGGCCAAGGTGACCGAGCCGTTCGGGTACGTGCTCAAGCCGTTCGAGGAGCGGGAGCTGCGGACGGTGATCGAAATGGCCCGGTACAAGCACGCCGCCGAGCGGCGGCTGGCCGACAGCGAGCGGCGGTACGCGACCACCTTGGCGAGCATCGGGGATGCGGTGGTGGCCACCGACGCGGGCGGGCGGGTGACGTTCCTCAACCCGGTGGCCGAGCGGCTGACCGGGTGGCCGCTGGCCGAGGCCGCCGGGCGCCCGCTCACCGACGTCTTCCGCATCGTCAACGAGCACACCCGGTTGACGGTCGAGAACCCGGTCGAGAAGGTGCTGGCCACCGGTCGGATCGTCGGGCTGGCGAACAGCACCGTCCTGCTGGCCCGGGACGGGCGCGAGTACCCGATCGACGACTGCGCCGCACCGATCCACGACGACGACGGCGGCACCGGCGGGGTGGTCCTCGTGTTCCGGGACGTGACCGAGGAGCGGCACCGCGAGGAGGAGCTGCGTCAGGCCGCCAAGATGGAGGCGGTGGGGCGGCTCGCGGGCGGCATCGCGCACGACTTCAACAACCTGCTCACCGTCATCAACGGGTACGCGGCCCTGATGCGGGACGGGATCGGCGCGGACAGCCCGTGGCACGGAGCGGTCGAGCAGGTGGAGGCGGCCGGGCGCCGGGCCGCGGACCTCACCTCCCAATTGCTCGCGTTCTGCCGCAAGCAACTGATCCAGCCGCGCGCGCTCAACCTGAACCAAGTCGTGGCCGACAGCGTGAAGATGCTCCGGCGGCTGCTGCCGACCAACGTGCACCTCGTCACCGAGTTGCACCCCGAGCCGGCGACCGTGACGGCCGACCCCGGGCAGCTCGAACAGGTGATCGTGAACTTGGTGCTCAACGCCCGCGACGCCATGCCGGACGGCGGCACGCTCCGGCTGAGCACCGCCCGCGGGGAGTGCCCGCCCGGCCACCGCGTTTACCCGGCGGGCGGCCCGTTCGTCACCCTCTCCGTCGCCGACACCGGCGTCGGGATGGACGCCGCCACCATGGCCCGCATCTGGGAGCCGTTCTTCACCACCAAGGAGGTCGGCAAGGGCACCGGGCTGGGGCTGGCGACGGTGTACGGGATCGTCAAGCAGAACGGCGGGCACGTGACGGTCGAGAGCCGGCCCGGCGCGGGAGCCACGTTCACCATCTACCTGCCGTCGACGTCCGCCGCCCCCGCGGTCGCGGAGCCGCCCCGCCCGTGCGACATCCCCGGAGGCACCGAAACCATCCTCCTCGTGGACGACGACCAAGCCGTCCGGAACCTGTCCGCAATGGTTCTCCGCTCCACCGGCTACACGGTTCTAGAAGCCGGCAACGGCATCGAAGCCACCGAACTGGCGGCTCGGTACACGGGCCCGATCCATTTGCTCGTCACCGACCTCGTCATGCCTCAGATGAGCGGTCGGGTGCTGGCCGATATCCTCTCGTCGCAGCTTCCGGGCCTCGAGGTGTTGTTGATTACAGGATACTCCAAGGAGTCGTTGCCCCCGCCCCAACCGGGACAGGCGTGGAAGGTTCTGTTCAAGCCGTTCACGCCCCGCGAGTTGGCCGCCCGCGTGCGCGAACTGATTGACAGCCCCGAGCGGGTGCGAACAACGGGGGCGACCTCGTGACCAGCCCCGCTCGCGGGTGCGCAGGAGCCCCCGGCCGACCGGTGCTCTCGTCACCGGCAGTCACACGTCCGCGGTGAGCGGCGGAGCGTAACGGGCGCTTGGCGCTCGAGGTACGGAGCCGATCGGCACGCGCCGGTGGAGCGGCACGGCCACTGGTCAGGAAACCGACTTCCTCAGCCGGATCGTGAATGAGGTAGCTTTCCGAGGCGTTGCGGGAACTGATCCTCCATTACACATGGCCCGCCGTCACCACCGCAATTCGAAAATGGTGTCTATTACTGCGCGCACCTCGGTGCCGGCGCGCTGTCAGTCTGGCGAGCGCTCTCGGCGCGCGTTATCGTTCTTCCCAACTCTCGCCGGAGCTGCTCGTTGCCGATGCGGTTCCGCGCCAGCCACACCCACGGTTGCTGAGGAGAACGCATCATGTCACCTGTGCCACGCCGGGGCCGACAGGTCTTTCGCCTCACTCTCGAAGCCCTCGAGGATCGGTGCGTCCCGGCTCTCGTCGCCGCGTACGGGTTCGAGGAGGCGTCGGGCACGTCCGCCGTGGACAGTTCGGGCACCGGGAACACGGGCACCCTGAACGGCCCGACCCGCGTCGCCGGGCGGTACGGGCAGGGGCTCTCGTTCGACGGCGTCAACGACTTCGTCACCGTCACGGACTCCGCGTCCCTCCGGCTCACCACCGGAATGACCCTCTCGGCGTGGGTGTACCCGACCGCGTCGAACGGGTACGAGACGGTGATCTTAAAAGAGCGCGGTACGACCGGCCTGACGTACGCCCTGTACGGCGCGGACGGCGCGGGTCAATCGCCGGCCGGGTACGTCTATCGCAGCGGGGACAAAAGCGTCGTCGGCCCGTCGGCCCGTCGGCCCTAGCGCTGAACGACTGGTCGCACCTCGCCGTCACGTACAACGCGTCGGTCATGCGACTCTACGTGAACGGCACTCAGGTCGCGTCCCGAACTCAGACGGGCGCGATGCCGACCACGGGCGGCCCGCTGCGGATCGGTGGCAACGCGATCTGGGCGGAGTGGTTCAACGGCGTCATCGACGAGGTCCGCGTTCACAACACCGCACTGACCGCCGCCGAGATCCAGACCGAGATGAACGCGCCCGTGGTGCCCGCGGGACCGGACACGGTGGCACCGACCGTCTCCGTCTCGGCACCGGCGGCCAACGCCACGGTGTCCGGAACGGTCACGGTCACCGCGGCCGCGTCGGACAACGTGGGCGTTGTGGGCGTGCAGTTCTACCTGAACGGCGCGCCACTCGGTACCGAAGACACGGCCGCGCCGTTCTCGGCCTCGTGGAACACGACCGGGGTCGCGGACGGTCCCCACGCGCTCACCGCCGTGGCCCGCGACGCGGCCGGCAACGCGACCACCTCAACCGCGGTCGTGGTAACTGTGAACAACGCGGACGCTACCGCTCCCAGCGTGTCCGTCTCGGCACCGGCGGCGAACGCAACGGTGTCCGGGGCGGTGACCGTTTCCGCCACAGCGTCGGACAACGTCGGCGTTGTGGGCGTGCAGTTCCTCCTCGACGGCAACCCGCTCGGCGCGGAGGACACGACCGCCCCGTACTCGGTCTCGTGGGACACGACGACCGCCACGAACGGCTCGCACCTCCCCGAACAGAAACGATTTCGAACTTTCGCGCGCGACATTTGCCGCGCGAGCATCTCGCGGAACAGCGTTCTCGCTCTGCGATTTCCTGTACTTTTCGTGGTTAACAGGCGGCGCGATGTGACGCCGATTTGAGCGATTCCGGCCCGCGAATCATGTCCTCGAACTGCCACTTTGACATGTCGCGCTCTCGCCCGCGTGTCAACCGCCGGGTTGATTTCCGACCGGCCTCCACCTCCTCAACCGCGGGTTAACACGCGCGCGACACCAGCTCAACTGTGTGCGGTCAGCCCCGCCACGAACGTGTCGAGGTCCGGGCACGTCGCGGCGGTTTGAACGAGCGCCTTCAGTTGGGTTGCATCCGTGTAGGTATCGAGGACCGCAATGCTCGCGGCGGGAGCGGTCCCGAACCGTGCTTCGAGTGCTGCCACCACTGCGCCACGGAGGGCCTTGGCAGCCCCCTCGGCCTCGTACCGCTTACGGAGGATTTCTTTGACCTCGTCGAGGACGGGAGATTCGATCATGGCTTCGGGCCCTCCGAACAGGTCGAGGAACTTGCGGCCGGGGAACGCCAACCCGGCCAGAATCTGCGTCACCACCAGCAAGCCGGCGCGGTCCGTCGGGTCTGTTACCGCCTGAATGCGCTCGCGGCAGGTTGCCATCAGGCTCTCGGGCGCGGCATCGCTCTTGGTGAGCGGCACCCACGGGATCACGCCCGGATCGTTCATCGCCAACAGGTCGCTCGCGCTCAACTCCCACAACCGCACGACGGGCCACGAGCCGCTCACCCGCGTGCGCCCGCGCGGACCGACCCGCTCCGATTGCCCCGTGGTGACGAGGTTGCCCTTGGGCTTGAGCACGAGTGAGACCACTTCGGGCACCGCGCCGCGATCCAGCGCGAGCACCATCAGGTCGTCGAGCACCTGCCGGTCGTTGTCCGCGTCCGGGTACGTCTCGATCTCGACCAGCACGAGTACGGGTCGTGGGTCGCCGGGGAACCGCACTTCGATCAAGCCGTCCGGGGTGCGGCGCGGCGCGACCGTTTCGGCATGGAGCGGCTTCCACGAGTCGAACCCGGTCACGCCACCGAGTTTGAGGATCGCGTCGCCGTGGTGCGCGAGGAGCCACTTGCCCGTGCGGTCCTTGTCCTGTCGCATCACCCACCCCGCGCGGCGTTCGTCACACCGTTGAGCCTACCGCGCATGAGCACATCGGGGAACGCGAATCCGGTTCGCGGCGTGACGGCGCGGGCGCTCGAACCGGCACAGCCCATCCGTGCGTGCAACTGCTTCCGTGGGTCGCGCGGAATCGCGGCTGTTCGCGGGGCGTGCGGGGGTGTTCAAAAACGTTGTCACCGCCCGCGCAGGCTCAGCGAATTGTAGCGAAGTGGAGACACTCTGACCGAAGGCCCTGTATGCCCCGTTTGCTTCGCGCGCTGTGGGTGTTCCTCGCGTCGGCGACCGACCGCGAGTTGGCCCGCATGGTCGAGTACCTCAAAGAGGAGAACCGTGTCCTGCGGTCCAAGTTGCCGGAACGGATCACGGTCACGGCGCAGGAGCGCGCACGGCTCGTGAAGCTGGGCCGCGCCGTGGGCACCGCCATCCGCGAACTCGTCACCATCGTGTCGCCGCGCACGTTCGCGCGTTGGGTTGCCGGCACAAAGAGCGCGAGCGGGAAGGGAGGTCGCGCGGCACCCACTGCGAAGCCGGGTCGCCCGCGAACCGAGTCTGAAATCCGGGAGCTGATCGTGCGGTTGGGGCGCGAGAATCAGTGGGGCTACACGCGGGTGCTCGGCGAGTTGCGGAAGCTTGGCGTCCACACCGTGAGCCGCTCGACCGTGGCGAACGTGCTGCGGGAGGCCGGCCTCGATCCGGGACCGAAGCGCGGCGAGGGTTCGTGGACCGAGTTCGTGACGCGGCACGCGGCGACGCTGTGGGCCAGCGACTTCGTGTCGATCCGCACGCTCACCAGTGCCGGCGTGGTGGACTTGTACCTGCTGTTCTTCATTCACGTCGGGAGCCGGCGGGTCGTGGTGTCGAACCCCACGGCACACCCGGACGCGGCGTGGGTGGCCCAGCAGGCGCGGAACGCAACGATGGAGATCGCGGACCTCGGGCTGAAGGCCACGCACCTGCTCATCGACCACGACGCCAAGTTCACCGGCGCGTTCGACGCCGTGTGGGATGCGGAGGGCTGCGAGGTGCGCCGCGTCGGCCCGCGGGCACCCAACATGAACGCTTACGCCGAGCGCTGGGTACAGTCGCTGAGGGTCGAGTGCTTGGACCAGTTCGTGATCGTGGGCGAGCGGCACCTGCGGCACTTGGTGCGCGAGTTCGCGGAGCACTACAACGCCGAGCGCCCACACCAAGCGCGGGGCAACGTACCGCTGCCCGAAGCCGAGCGCGCGGACGCGGGCGAACCGGTGATCTTTCCGTTCCCATCGGGCGAAGTGAAGTGCCGTGAGCGCCTCGGTGGCGCGCTCAAGCACTACTACCGCGCCGCCGCCTGAGCGCGGCGGCCTCCGTCAGTCACCTCGAGTTGCCAAAGATCACCCCTTCACCAGTTGGGTGAATCACGCTCCCACGCGCCGGCTCGGCGTCACACCGCGGGAGGTACTTCGCCGCGCTCGCGCATCTCGCAGAATCACTTCGCGCGCGATTGGGCCACGCCTCTCGTCCGATGACAACCGTTCGTGGCTCGCGCGTTCGCAGCCCGTGTTCGGCCGCCGACTTGCGGTGGACAACATTTTTGCACAGTGTTCATGACGAGATCGGTTCATTCGATTCGTTGGTTGGTCGTCACCCCGCGAGCATGAAAACGGACGCGGGTTCGGATACGAT
>JALHNS010000126.1 GCA_022843445.1 Gemmata sp. | reverse complement strand
CCCAACCGCCCGGCACCGGCGGCGGCGGCGCGGCGCGGGCGCGCGACGCGCACGACCGGAACCGTTTCGCCGGCACGAGGAACCGGCGCGGCGAGCGAATCACCCATCGGCCCGCGAACCTTTGGACCGCGATGCGCCCCGGCGTTATAATTGCTCCGTCCGGTGCGGTTCACCCGCGCCCGGCCGCCGTACAGGACGACACACGATGCGCCTCCCGGTTTCCTGCGCCGCTCTCGGCCTGCTGTGCGCGTTCGCCGCTCCGGTTCGCGCCCAAGACGGTGCCGACGCGCTGTTCCTCACCGTCGCGAACCCCATTTCCAGCGAGGCGGTCGCGCGCGTGCGCAACCAGCTCGACGCGCGGGTGAACGACGCGGCCCGGCGCGTCACCACCGTCGTGTTCGACTTCAACCCGGACGGCAAGCCGGCGAGCAGCACCGACTTCGGCCCCGCGTTCGACCTCGCCGAGGTGATCGGCGGGCACAAGGGGCTGACCACCGTCGCGTTCGTGCGCGCCGCCGTGACCGGGCACACCGTGCTGCCGGTGCTCGCGTGCAAGGAAGTGGTGATGGCGAAGGGCGGCACCATCGGCCCGGTGGTGGTGCCGGGCGTGCCGCCGCTGGACGCGGTGCGCACCGGGGCGTACCGCGCGCGGTTCAACCGCGACGACCGCTGGCCCGTCGTGCAGAAACTGTTCGACCCCGGCGTGAAGTTGGTGCGCGGCCCGGCCCGCGCCGGCGGCGGCACGCTCTACATCGACGCGCGCGACGCCGAAGCCGTGCAGAAGGTCGCGGGGAGCGCGGCCGCGGTGCCCGGCGTGCCGGACGCGCAGCTCGCCAGCTACGGCCCGGAGGCCGCCCGGGCCGTCGAACTCGCCAAGGGCCGCGCCGAATCGCAGCGCGAACTCGCGGAACTGTACGGCCTGCCGCCGCTGCGCCCGGACCCGCTCATGGGCCGCACCCCGGACGCCTACGCGTGGACCCTGAAGGGCGAGGTGGACGGCGCGATGCGCGAGTCGGTCACCCGCGTGATCCGCGACGTGCGCAAGAAGAAGGGCAACGTGCTGATTCTGGTGCTCACCTGCGACGGCACCGACTTGGACGAGGCCCGCAACTTGGCCGACGAACT
The DNA here is from genome assembly GCA_022843445.1 of Gemmata sp. Taxonomy (GTDB): domain Bacteria; phylum Planctomycetota; class Planctomycetia; order Gemmatales; family Gemmataceae; genus Gemmata. Next base: position 15,778 of record JALHNS010000126.1, on the reverse strand, counting down.
CATCAAGGCGCAAGCCGGCGACGACGCGGTGCAGATCATCGGCTTCATCCCGGAGCGCGCCTCCGACGCCGCCGCGGTGATCGCGCTGGGCTGCTCCGAAGTGGTGATGACCAAACCGAAAGACGCCGGCGGCGAAGCGAAAGAGGCCGAGTTCGGCAACCTCGACCGGTTCCTGAAGACCGCGAAGGCCAGCACCATCGACGCGACGCACAAGAGCGTCCGCGAACTCGCCGAGCAACAAGGGCACCCGGCGCTCCTCATCGACGCGATGTTCGAGAAGAGCCTCGAAGTGGTCCGCGCGCGCGGCAAAGACAACCCGCGGCGCACCCGCCTGTTCACCCGCAAGGAACTGACCGACCCGGTGAACGCGAAGGACTGGGCGGAAGACAAGGTGATCAAAGCGCCGGGCGTGCCGTTCGCCGCCAGCGCGACACTCGCGGTGGAACTCGGCATCGCGCGGTTCACCGTGCCCACGAAAGACGTAACCGAAGTGACCGCCATTTACGGGCTGAAGGGCGCGAAGAACCCGGACCCCGGCTGGGTGGACCGGTTCGCGGACTTCCTGCGCATCCCGGCGGTCGCGGTGATTCTGGTCATGGTCGGGTTCATCGGCCTGATTCTGGAACTGAAGGTGCCGGGCCTCACGGTGCCGGGCATCACCGCGGCGCTGTGCTTCGTGCTGGTGTTCTGGTCGCAGTCGCGGTTCAGCGGCGAAATGTTCGTGCTCGCGCTCTTGCTGTTCATCTTGGGGCTGGTGCTGCTCGGCGTGGAAATCTTCGTGCTGCCGGGGTTCGGGGTGTGCGGCATCAGCGGCATCCTGTTCCTGCTCGCGGGGCTGGGCCTCGTGACCATGGAAAAGGTGCCGGACACCACCACGGAGTGGGTCGCGTTCGGCACCCGCACGTCGTACTACCTGTTCGCGCTGATCGGGGCGCTGGTGTTCGCGTTCCTGATCGCGAAGTTCCTGCCGCAGGTGCCGGGCGCGAACCGGTTGCTGCTCGCGCCGCCGCCGGACGCGCCCGCGAGCGCCGCCCCGGAGTTGCCCGGCGCCAGCGCCGCGGCCGAACTGCTCGGCGCGATCGGCACCACCACCACGGCGCTGCGCCCCGCGGGCGTGGTGCGGTTCGGCGACCAGTTCGTCGATGTGGTGTCCGACGGCGGCTTCGTCCCCACGGGCACCCGCGTTCAGGTGATCGCGGTAGAGGGGACCCGAATCGTTGTCAAAGAGGTGTAGCCCTGTAAGGGCGACGGAGTCACCCGCCGCGGGTTGCGCTCGCAAAGCCGCGCTTCACCCGCGGCTCTTCTCCGCCGCCCGTGCCGGGCTTAAGTCAACTATCCACAAACCACCGACCACTAACAACTCCCGCACATGGACTACCTCGGCATCGCACTGGTCCTGATCGGCGTCGGCGCGATCTTGCTCGTCGCCGAAGTGCTGGTGCCCACGGGGGGCATCCTCGTCGTCGGTTCGTTGGTGTTCTTCGCGGCCGCGGTGGGTATCATCCTCTACTACGGTTCCACCATCGAGGGCGTCGTCGCCGTCACCGCGCTGGCGGTCGGGTTGCCGCTCAGCGGGTACGCGGCGGTGTCGGCGTGGCGCAAGCTGTCGCTCACCGACGAACTGGACCGCGCCGCGGCGGCGCAAGTGCCGGTCGCGGTCGAGGCGGACGCCGTGAAGGGGCGCGTGGGCAAAACCGTTTCGCCCATGCGCCCGTCCGGCACGGTGGAAATCGACGGCAAGCGGCACGACGCGCTCACCGAGGGCACCATGCTCGACGCCGGCGTGTGGGTGCGGTGCGTGGACGTGCGGCGCGGGCAGGTGATCGTCCGCGCGCTCGAGGGGCAACCGGACGTCTCCGAGATCGACCCGAACGCGCGCGCCGCCGCCCCGACCGGCGTGGCGCGGGCCGAACCGAAAGCCGAACCGCCGGCGAGCGAGCACCCGAAGGACGAACCCAAGCGCCCCCGCGACGACTTCGACGACTTCGACATCGGCCTGAAGTAGGCGCACACGAAACGAACCGCCCGTCACCAATAACGAAGGACCACCGTGAACGCTCTCCTCGCCACCCTGTCGCTGTTCGCGCAGCCCAAAACGCCCGAAGGGCCGAGTACCACGCAGGTCATCATCATCGTCGTCGCGCTCGTCGCGGTGCTGCTGCTCGTCGTGTTCATGTTCCTGTTCTTCAGCTTCATCCGACTGTGGATTCAGGCCCTGCTCACGAAGGCCGACATCGGCATCGGCAGCCTGATCGGGATGAAACTGCGGAACGTCGATTACCCGATGATCGTGCGTCAGAAGATCGCGCTCATCCAAGCCGGCGTGAAGGTGACGACGGGCGAACTCGAATCGCACTTCCTCGCGCGCGGCAACGTGCCCAAGACCGCGACCGCGGTCATCGCGGCGCACAAGGCCGGGTTGGACCTGCCGTGGCGCGTCGCCGCCGCCATCGACCTCGCGGGCCGCGACGTGCTCGAAGCCGTCCGCACGAGCGTGAACCCGAAGGTCATCGACTGCCCGGACCCGGCGAAGGGCAAGTCGTTCCTCGACGCCGTGTGCCGCAACGGGATTCAGCTTCTGGCGAAGGCCCGCGTGACGGTGCGCACGAAGCTCGAACGGCTCGTCGGCGGGGCGACCGAAGAAACCATCATCGCCCGCGTGGGCGAGGGCATCGTGAAGGCGATCGGCTCCGCGGCCGACCACAAAGAGGTGCTCGCGAACCCCGGCATGATTTCGCAAACCGTGCTGCACAACGCCCTCGACGCCCAGACCGCGTTCGAGATCGTTTCGATCGACATCGCGCACATCGAAGTCGGCGAGAACATCGGCGCGAAGCTGCAAGCGGACCAAGCCGCGGCCGACCTTCGTGTCGCTCAGGCCGAAGCCGAGAAGCGCCGCGCCGCGGCCGTGGCCCGCGAGCAGGAAATGCGCGCCCTCGTCGAAGAGAACCGCGCGAAGGTGGTGGAGGCCGAAGCGCAGGTGCCGCAGGCCATCGCGGAGGCGTTCCAGAAGGGCAACTTGGGCGTGATGGACTTTTACAACATGAAGAACGTGCAGTCCGACACGCTGATGCGCAACAACATCGCCACCATGACCGGCGGGGCCGAAGGGCAGTCCGGCTCCGGCCGCTGAGCGCCTCGCGCTACTCCGCCGCGCGCGCCGCGGCCTTCAGCAGCACGTGTTCCACCAGCCAGCCGAACAGGTTCAGCGAAGCGTCGCGGGCGTCGCGCCCGGGGTCGAACTCGGTCAGCGACACGCCCGCCACGTTCGGCCCCCACACCGCCTCAAACAGCGCGAGAAACGTTGGCGGCAACAGGCCGAACGGGAGCGGCGCGTACACCGCCGGCACCGCGGTCGGGTCGAAGGCGTCGGCGTCGATGTCCAGCCACACGCGATTCGCCCCGCGCGCCAGCGCCCCCAACTCGCGCGCGACGCGCGCCGCGTCGGTCGCCACGTCCCACGCCGGGAACACCGCTTCGAACGTCTCGCCAATCTCCGCGGGCGTAAGGAACAGGTCGCGGTGCCCGACGTTCACGAGCCGCGGGCGCGGGGTGGCGAAGTGCGTGAGGAAGTTCCCGTGCGACAGCGCTTCGGTGGTATCGTGGAACGAGTACACGTCGAGGTGCGCGTCGAACTGAATCACGAGCGCGTCGCGGCCCAATTCTTCGAGCACCGGCAGCGCCGAGAGGTGGTTCCCGCCGAGCCACAGCAGGAAGTCGCGGTGCCTGAGCGCGGCGCGGGCGGCGCGGCGACCGTCCTTCCGCCACGCAGTCACCGCGGCCGGTTCGGAGAAATCGAACTCCGTGACGCGCACGGCGTCGCGCAGCGCGTGCCCGCGGCACGGGCGCTCCTCGCGGTCGGAGTCGTCGAGGATTTCGTTCACCACATCGCCGAGCGCGCGCGCGCCCTCGGACGTACCCGGGCTGCCGAACAGGTCGAAGGGGAAGACGACGACTTGCATAGTGGATAGTGGGCAGTGGTCAGTGAGCAGAAGTAATAGTGTAGCGTCGTTCTTCTTCTGCCCACTGACCACTATTCACTCCCCACTATGTTCATCGCTTCGACCGCCATCGTGACCGGCGACGTGACCCTCGCTCCCGGTGTGAACATCTGGTACGGGGCGGTGGTGCGCGGCGACGTGGCCCCGATCGCGCTCGGCGCGAACGTGAACCTGCAAGACGGCGCGATCGTTCACTGCGACTTCGGGTTCCCGCTGGTGGTGGAAGCCGGTGTGGTGGTGGGGCACGCCGCGGTGCTGCACGGCGTGCGCGTGGGTGCGGACACGCTCGTGGGCATCGGGGCGAAGCTGCTGACCGGCACCGACATCGGCGCGGGGAGCGTGATCGCGGCCGGTGCGGTGGTGCCGCCGGGCCTCGTCGTGCCGCCGCGGTCGCTGGTGATGGGCGTGCCGGGGCGCGTGGTGCGCGCCGTGACCGACGACGAACTCGCGCGCACGAAGATGATCAGCGCGCGGTACTTGGAGATGGCGCAGAAGTACCTCGCGGGCGAATACCCGGCGCTCCCGCCGTCGCCCGCGGCGCGGTAAAATCGGGGGCACTTCGCGGAGCCTCCCATGAGTTCGCCATCACCCCTGCGGTACGTTGTGGGCGCGCTTGCCGCCGCCGGTGCCGCGGCGCTCGCGCTCGCGGTGCTCGCGGGGTGGTGCTACGTCGGCTTCGAGCGCGTCGGCCCGTGGGCCGATCGGCAAATCTGGATCGTGCGCGTCCCGACGCTGTGCGTGATTGGGTTGGGCATGATTTACCTCCTCCTGAGCGCGCATATCGGTGCGCTGGAGGCGTGGCGTCACTTCGTCGGCCCGCGGTTGCTGTCGGGCGAAACGCACGGCCGGCACGCGAAGTGGCGGCCGGGCTACGCACCGCCGGAACCGCAAGCCGGCGCGTGCCCGCAGTGCGGCTTCACACACGCGTGGGACGGCACCCGCTGCGGGCACTGCAAGTTCGGCGAACAACCAACAACCAACAACCAATACCCGCCCCGATGCTCACCGAGTTGGGCCTGCGGCCCGCGACTGTGACTGCCGACGCGCACTTCGGGCCGTGGTTTGCGGACCTCGCGCACCGGCTCTTGAACGAAGTCGATCTGGTGATCGCCGGCGCGAAGTACAGGTTCGCGGAACTCGAAATGTACTACAGCGGCGGCGCGCACCCGGACCTGTTCGCGCACCGCGACCCGGTGCAGCTCGAACACGGGCGCTGGTACTTCCACCGCACCCGCGGCGAGTACCGCGGTGGCTCGTTCAAGGGCGTGGATATAGCGCTCGGCGACGGTACGTCGTTCTTCGGTGTGTTGGTGCGCGGCGCGGTGCCGGTCGAAGGCGACCAACTCGACGGCCCGTGCGTCACGGTCGATCACATGCTGGAGCGCACCAAGTGCGCGACGGTCGCGGCACTCGACGGCGCGATTAACGCGCGCAAAGTGTGGGACGCAACGTCGCCGCTGCACCTCGCGCCGGTGGCGAAGCCGCGGGAAGCGAAGGTGTACGCGTGCTCGCGCGTGGGGCTGTCGCTGAAGAAGATGAAGGGCAAGCCGGACGCGCCGCGGTTCATCGGCCGCCCCTACCGGTTCCTCACGGAACCGCAGACGATCTCGAAGGGCCGCGTGCACCTGATTCTGGCACTGCACCGCACCGGGCACGCGCCGGACGCGATCCGCGAAATCACCGGCGTGGCGCGCAAGACCATCGACCGCTACATCGCGGACCACGACACCGGTACGAAGGCGGAAGCCTTCGACAGCTACATCGGGAAGGAGTTGAGCACCGCGGAGCTGTGCCAGATGTTGGGCACATGGACCGCGAAGCACGCGAAATGACGCGCTACGCCTTGCCTAACACCGCGTCGCACACCCAGCACCCGCGAGCGTGCGGCCCGGCGTCGCGGCAGTGGGTCAGCACCTGTTCGTCTTCGCACCCGGCGTCTTGGAGCGCGTCGGCGAGAATGGGCATCGCGCCGAAGTCGCGCGAATCGTACATCTGCCGCGCCAGCGCGACCGCGGTACTCGTGCGCCACGCCGGGTTGAACACCACCGGGCGAAACGGATTCCCGAAGATGCAGCGCATCAACTGCTCGTGCGCGCGCTGTTCCGCTTGAAGCGCGTCACGCGCGCCGCGCGACTGTTTCCGCTTCCCCGGGTTCGCCAGCACCCACAAGTTGGGCACCACTTGGTCGATCCCCCAGAACGTTTCGCGCAGCACAAGCACTTCTGGCCCGCAAGCATTCGACGCCTCGCGCACCCCGTCGTCTTGCGTGTGCCGTCCGTTCGCATAGGCTTCCGCGAGGTCTTCCACAGGCGCGCCGCCGTCCGCGTACCGCTTGGCCACATCGAGGTACTTGAGCGCCGCGTCGCGGTTGCGCCGGACGAATGGCAACAGGCGACGAACGCACGCGCACGCCAACAAGCGCAGCTTTCGATCCGAACCGCGCAGGGTTTGCAAGTAAAATAACATCGAGGCACGATAGTTCGCGCTGAGCCACTCGGTTTCGGTCATCGCGCACCTCGGGTTCCGCGAATCGCACGCGAGCCTATAATACCCGCTGCCGCACCGCGACCGCGAGGGCACGCCGCCCGATGAGCGCTTCCGTACTGCAAAACGTCACGCACAGTTGCTTCGCGCTCAGCTACTTGTGCGCGCTGCTCCTCGAACTCGGCCGCACCTTCTGGCCGGGCAAGGGGTGGCGCGTCGCGGGCCTCGCGTTCGGCGCGGCCGGACTCGTCGCGCACTCCGCGTTCATCCTGTTCCACCAGCCCACGCCCGCCGCGCCGTACGGGTCGCTGCTGCTGCTCGCGTGGGTGCTCGCGCTCTTCTACCTGTACGGCACCGTGCACCACGCGAAACAGGCGTGGGCCGTGTTCGTGCTGCCGGTCGTCATCGGCCTCGTGGGGCTGTCGCTCGCGCTCGCCACCGCGCCGAACGCGACCGAATTTACGGTGCCCGAGTGGGCCGCCGGCGACCGGTTCTGGGGCGCGACGCACGGGCTGCTCATCCTCGGCGCGTCGGTCGGCATCAGCGTGAGTTTCCTCGCCAGCCTGATGTACCTGCTCCAAGCGCGGCGGCTGCGGAAGAAGCTCGCGCCCGGCGGCGCGGTGCCCATGCTCTCGCTCGAGCGCATCGAGACCATGAACCGCCGCGCGCTGAACGTCGCGTTCCCGTTGCTCACGGCCGGGCTGCTCGTCGGCACGCTCCTGCTCTCGCAGGGCCACGTCACCGGTGACAACTGGCTGTCACTGAAGGTGCTCACCACCGCGGCGCTGTGGGTCGTGTTCCTCGTGCTGCTGTACTTGCGGTACGGCGGGCACGTCCCGGCGCGCCGGCTCGCGCTGCTGAGCATCGCGGCGTTCGCCATTCTGCTCGTCGCGCTGGTCGCGGCGCACCCCTTCGCCGAAGGCGGTGCCAAGTGAACCTCCGCGCGATCGGGTGCAACGTCGAATCGGCGGCGGTGGAGCTGCGCGAGAAGCTCGCGTTCGACGCCGCGAAGACGCAGCGCGCGCTCGCGGAACTGACCGCGCGGTTCGCGGCCGAAGCCGTCGTGCTCGGCACCTGCAACCGCGTCGAAATCTACGTGTCGCGCCAAGAGACGGTCGCGGCGCTGCACGTGCCGCTCATGGCCGAGTTCTTGTCGGAAGTTCACGGCGTGCCCGCGAGCGCCATCGCGCCGCACCTGTACGAACACGCCGACGCCAGCGCCGCCAAGCACCTGTTCCGCGTCGCGTCCGGCCTTGATAGCGTGGTGCTGGGCGAAACGCAAATCGCCGGGCAGGTGAAGGAGGCGTTCGAGACCGCGCAGAAGTTCGGCGCGACCGGGCCGCTCTTGAACGCGCTGTTCCCGAACGCGCTGCGCGTCTCGAAGCGGGTGCGCACCGAAACCGGCATCGCGCGCGGGCACGTCTCGGTGTCGAGCGCCGCCGTGGATTTTGTGCAGCAGGTGTTCAGCTCGTTCGCGGACAAAACGGTTCTCGTGATCGGCGCGGGGAAGATGGGCCGGCTCACGCTGAAGCACCTCGCGGAGCTGAAGCCGGCCGCGGTGCTCGTCACGAACCGCAACCCGGAGCGCGCCGCGAGTGTGGCGAAAGAGTGCGGGGGCCGCGTGCTGCCGTGGGACCGCCTCGACGACGCGCTCGCGCAAGCCGACATCGTGCTGAGCACCACCGGCGCACCGGAGCCGATCGTGACGTTGCGCCGGTACGCCGAGAAGGTGCGCCCGCGGCGCGGCGGTCGGCCGCAGGTGATCTTCGATATGGCGGTGCCCCGCGACTTCGACCCGGACATTCACGACGGCGACGCGGTGAGCGTGTTCAACGTGGACGACCTCGGCCGCGTGGCGGAGGCGCGCATGGCGGAGCGCCGAAAGCACCTGCCGGCCGCGGAATCGCTGATCGATAGCGAAGTGGCGAAGTTCGTGGGCGACTGGAACCGGCGCGCGAACGGCCCGGTGATCGGGCAACTCACGTCCGAAGTGGACAAGCTGCGCGACGGCATCATGGTGCCGCTGCTGGCGAAGCTGAACGGCAAACTGAGCGACGCGGAGAAGGCGCAAATCGAACAGGCGTTCCGGCTGTTCCAGAACAAACTGCTGCACGGCCCGATCGCCGCGCTGCACGAATCTTCGCAAGAGGGGCAAAGCGGCGGCCTGCGCGAAGCGCTCCGCAAGCTCTTCGGCCTGCAGGGGTGATAAACGAGCCGAATCACCTGACTGGCGAGCGGCACGCATGAGCGTGCCGGTTCTTTGCGCGCACAACAACCGGCACGCTCACGCGTGCCGCTCGCCCAGAATTTGCACTCTGGGCGTAGCGGTCACTCGAAGGGCACTTCTTGCACCTCGAACGGGTACGTCGGCCCGAACACCGCCCACACGCTCGTGCGCTGCTCTTCGGAAAGCGCCTCTTGGATCGTGTCCCACCACGCCGACCACTCTTCGTACCAGTTCGTGTCCGGGCACGTGAGCGGAAGCGCAAGGGCCGGGATTGCTGCCTGCGCGCCTTCCGGCACCGCTCCGTCGCAGAGGTGAAACGGGTTCATTGTGCGACGGGCCGCGCGCGCCAGTTCCGCCGCGCATGCCACCGCCGCAGCGCGCGACGCGAACAGGCGCAGCGGCACGCGCGAGCCGGTGTCGTCACCGTGTTGGGTGCAACACGGAGTACCGTTCCGCTCGAACGCACGACGCGCGACGAGATACGTGGGGGCGCTCATTCCGCGTCCCCCATCTCGATTTCCACCACTTCGAAGAACACAGTTTCTTCCATGAAGGTGTGGCGGTGGTCGGTGCCGTCGCCGCGCCACTCGCGCGTGAACGAACTGTACCCCGCGTGCCGAGGTTGCTGCTGGCGCTCGCGGTTCAGTCGCGCGCACTCCGCGTCCGCTTTCGCCTTCGACCTGTACGCGCGCACCACGTTCCCACCCTCGTGATCCGCGTACAGCGTCGGCTCGTCTTGCCACGTCCAGTTCACTTCCACCACCACATACGCCTTGCGCTCCGGGTGCGCTTCGGTGATCTCGAAGAACCGTACCTTGTGCATGGCGGCCCACGCGTGTTCGAGCTGCGCGGCGCTCCAAGTGTGCGCGCAACGGTCCCACCACGCGACCCAATCGCCGTGCGCCTTCGGGTTCTCCGGCGGCTCGATGGCCGCATCCATCAGCCAGTCGTGCAGGTACGGCGCGGCGAAGTCGGTTTGGTAGAACAGCGATTCGCCACCGAAGTAGAACGGGTTCACGCCCGCGCGGGCCTGCTCTTCGCGCCGCCGCCTGTCGAACTCCGCAGCCTCGAACGTCTTGAAGTCCGCGACCGGCGTCGCGCGCGGCGTGCGCCGCAGGTAAGGATAAGCGCGGTCGCTCTTCGCCCAATCGATCTGCGAAACGACGTACCGGACCTTCATCTCGGCCCCTCAATCCGCCAAGAACTGGTTGGTGCGCTTCTCGTGCCCGATGGTCGTCACCGGGCCGTGACCGGGATACACCACCGTATCGCCCGGGAGCGGCCACAGCACGCGCTCGATGTTCGCCTTCAATTGGGTGAAGCTGCCGCCGGGGAAGTCCGTGCGGCCCACGCCGCCGCGGAACAGCACGTCGCCACCCAATACCAACGTTGGTGCGGTGTCGCGCAGCACGAACACGACGTGACCCGGCGAGTGGCCGGGAATGTGGAACACGTCCATCGTGATGCCCGCGAGCGCGAGAACGTCGCCCTCGTTCACCACGCGGTCGGGCGGCGGGCTGACCACCTCGAACCCGAAGAACGCGCTCAGGTTCTTCATCGGGTCCGCTAGCATTTCCGCGTCACCAGCACCGATGATAATGGGAGCGGTCGGGTTCGCGCGTTTCAGCGCCGCGTTCCCCGCGATGTGGTCGGAGTGGCCGTGCGTGCAGACGATCGCCGCGAGCGCCAGTTGCCGTTCGTCCAGCGCCTGCTGAATCAGTTCCGGCTCGAACCCGGGGTCGATGACGAACGCCTCGGTGCCGCGGTCGTCCCACACGAGGTACGAATTCTCCGCAAACGGCTGCGACTCGATGGTGAGAATCTGAACGGCCATTCGCGCGCCCCGGGAGCGAGAAAAGGGAACAGACATGATACGCCGGCGCGGCGCGCCCGGTCGCCAATGACAACGCCGGTTCGCGCTGGTAGAATGCGCTCACCGTGAGGGACCGGCGATGAAGTGCCAGCGGTGCTCGAAACAGGCGACCACGCACATTACCGAGGTGCTCGGCGACGGGCGCTACGAAGAGGCGCACCTGTGCGAGGACTGCCGCAAGAAGTACCTGATCGAAGTGAGCGGCAAGCCGAAAGCCGCGCCCGCGAGCGAACCGGCGAACGGTGCCGAACCGCTCGTCGCCGGCCCGGTGTGCCCGAACTGCGGGCTGAGTTACACCGAGTTCCGCAATCAGGGGCGGTTCGGCTGCGCCCACGACTACGACGCCTTCAAGGCCGAACTGCTCCCGCTGCTCGAGGGCATTCACGGCGAACTGCGGCACGTCGGCAAGGTGCCGCGGCGGCTGCCGCAGTTGCAGAGCGCCGAAGTGGAACTGACCGCGCTGCGCCGCGACCTCGCGCGCCTCGTGACCGAAGAGAAGTACGAAGAGGCGGCCCGCGTGCGCGACCGCATCCGCCAACTGGAACAGGGTGAGGGGTGAGGGGCGGGTTTCGTTCTGTAGCCGGGGTCTGTGACCCCGGTGCTGTGCGAACAAGGTAGCTCCGGCCTCACAGAGGCCGGCTACAGAAATACAAACACCAAACACCCGACGGCGCGGCGATGAAGTGCCAGATGTGCGAGAACCCGGCCACGGTCCACCTGACCGACATCGGCCCGGGCAAGAAGCGCGAGCTGCACCTGTGCGCCGGGTGCGCGCAGGCCCGCGGGCTCGTGCCCGAACAGCCCGGCGGGCAACTGAACCTGAAAGCGCTGCTCAGCCTGCTCACCGGCGCGTTCGGCGGCGGCAAGGGCGACCGGGCCGCGCGGCGGGCCGAAACGTGCGCCGTGTGCGGGCTGAACCTCGCCGAGTTCAAGGCGCACGGGCGGTTCGGATGTGAGCACGACTACGAGGCGCTGCGCGCGGCCGTCGAACCGCTCTTGGAGCGCGTCCACCGCGGCACGGCGCACTGCGGCAAGGCCCCGCGGGCGCTGCGCGTGCTGGCGTGGAAGCAGCAGATGCAAGACGCCATCGCCGCCGAGAACTACGAAGAAGCGGCCCGGCTCCGCGACCTGATTCGGAAAGCCGAATCTTGAGTTCCACGTTCCGAGTTCCAGAAGTTCCAAGCCGGAACGCTGAAACTTGGAACTCCGGAACTCGGAACTTGGAACTCCAGAACATGAAGCTCGACGCGCTGCTCCCGAACCTCGGCGAATGGCTCCGCGGCACCGGCCCGGAGTCGGACGTGGTGCTGTCCACGCGGGTGCGGCTCGCGCGCAACCTGAGCGGGCTGCCGTTCGCCACCCGTGCCGGCCCGCAGCACCGGTCCGAAGTGGTCGCGCGCGCCAAAGAGGCCATCGCGAAGGCCACCGACGGGCACAAGCTCGAGTACTTCGACATTCCGAGCATGCCCACGCTGGACCGGCAGTTCCTCACCGAGCGCCAGCTCATCAGCCGCGAGCTGGCCGGCTCCGAGGGGCCGCGGGGCGTCGCGTTCGACGCCACCGAGACCGCGAGCGTGATGGTGAACGAAGAGGACCACCTGCGGCTGCAAGTGCTCCGCAGCGGGTTCGCCTTAGACGAAGCGTGGGCCGACATCGACCGGCTCGACGACGCGCTCGAGGCGCGCCTGAACTACGCGTTCCACACGCAGTTCGGGTACCTCACCGCGTGCCCCACGAACGTCGGCACCGGCATGCGCGCCAGCGTCATGCTGCACCTGCCCGCGCTCGGCCTCACGAAGCAGATCGAGAAAGTGTTCCGCGCGCTCCAGAAGATCAACCTCGCGGTCCGCGGGTTGCACGGCGAGGGGTCGCGCGCGTTCGGCGACCTGTACCAGATTTCCAACCACGTCACCCTCGGCAAGAGCGAGCCGAAGTTGCTGTCCGAAATCCGCGAAGTGATCGTGACCATTTTGCAGTACGAGCGCCAAGCCCGCGCCGCGCTCTTGAAGGAGCGCAAACAGGCCGAGCACGACCGCGCCGCGCGCGCGCTGGGCACGCTGAGCAGCGCGAGCATGATTACCGCCGAAGAGACGATGGAGCACCTCTCCGCGGTGCGCCTCGGGGTTCACCTGCACCTGATCGAGAACGTGCCCATCACCGCGATCAACCAGTTGTTCATTCACACGCAGTCGGCGCACCTGCAGAAGCTGGCCGGGCACCCGCTGGGCGGCGAGGAGCGGAACGCGGCCCGCGCGAAGTACCTGAAGGCGAAGCTCCGCGAGCTCGGGGCGCGCCAGTGAGCCGAGACGAAGAAGCTCGCGCCGCCGAGTCGAACGCTTCCGGTTCCGCGAAACCCGCCCCCCCGGCCCCCGTCCCTTCAGGGAGGGGGGAGAAACGTCTCGCTGCGCTCGACGAACAAGGCGCGCGTTCTTCGGACGCCGAGCGCAGCGAGACGTCATCTTCCGTCTCCCCCCTCCCTGAAGGGGTGGGTGAAACCACCCCCGCGAACCCCGCTACCGATCACCGCCGAAGCCGCCGCTTCCTCCCCCACCTGCTCGTCCTCGTGCTGTTCCTCGGCCTGTGGACGTGGAAGCTGGTGGAGCCGAACCCGGTGCCCGAAGAGCTGGCGCGGCGGCTCAGCGGCGAGGAGCGGTTCGCCGCGGCCAAAGCGCTGCACGCGGGCGGCTACGCGTTCCTCACGCTGCTCGCGGTCACGCTCCCGGTGCCCAACTACTGCCGCTGGTTCCTCGCGGGGCTGCTCGCGCTGCACGGCGTCGCCACGGAACTCGCGCAAACGTTCGTCCCCAACCGGCACGGCAGCGCGCGCGACGTGCTCATCGACTGGGCGGGCGTGCTGCTGGGCGTGCTGGTCTGGCGCGCCGCGCGCCGCCGCGCGCCTCAAATCTCGCGCGAGACGTGAGGGCGCGCGATCGCGCCGCCGAAAATCATCCGTTCTCGCTCAAAACGCGATTCGCTCGTTCGTTCCGGGTCGGTACACTGAGTTGCCCCTTCGACGCCACGGAGGACCGGAGTGGACGACGCGCACGCCGTTCTCGACCTGCTGCCCGGCCCGGTGTTCCGCTTCGACCGGAACTTGCGCCACACCTACGCGAACCCGGCGGCGGCCCGCGCGCTGGGGCTGCCGCGCGAGCAGATCGTGGGGCGCACCGCGGCCGAAGCCGGCATCCCGCCGGCCACCGCCGCCGAAATCGAGGACCGCATGCGCGGCGTGCTCGCCACCGGGCAGCCGGCCGAGCACCGAGCCGTCGCGCCCACGCCCGCGGGCGCGATCGTGTTCCTCACCCGATTCGTGCCGGAGTTCGGGCCGGGCGGCGACGTGGTCGCGGTGGTCGGCGTCGCGGCCGACGTCACCGCGCAGGCCCGCGCCGAAGAGGCGCTGCGCGCCAGCGAGCGGATGCACCGGCAGGTGGTAGACGACCAGACCGAGTGCGTGTGCCGGTTCCGCCCGGACGGCACGTTCGTGTACGCCAACGAGGTGTACTGCCGCACGTTCGGCGTGCCGGTCGAGGCGGTGGTGGGCCGCAAGTGGCAGCCGGTCGCGCACCCGGACGACCTCACCCACATCGAGAGCCGGCTCCGGGACATGACGCCGTCGAACCCGGTGGTGGTGATCGAGAACCGCGTGTTCGACACCGACGGCGCGGTGCGGTGGATGGAGTTCGTGAACCGCGGGTTTTACGACGCGACCGGCGCGCTGCTGGAAATTCAGGCCGTCGGCCGCGACGTGACCGACCGCCGCGCCGCCGAGGACGCGCGCCGCAAACTGGAGGCCGACCTGCGCGCCAAAGAGGAGCGCGCCAAGTACGAGCGCCAACTGCTCCAAGCGCAAAAGCTGGAAAGCCTCGGGGTGCTCGCCGGCGGCATCGCGCACGACTTCAACAACCTGCTGACCGCGATTCTGGGCTACGCGTCGCTGGGCCGCATGCGGATCGCGCCCTCGGACCCGCTGAACGCCGACCTGAAGCAGATCGAGACCGCGGCGCAGCGGGCCGCCGACCTGTGCGCGCAGATGCTCGCCTACGCGGGCCGCGGGCAGTTCGTCCTCGCCCCGATCGACCTGAGCGCGCTGGTGCAAGAGATGGCGACGCTGCTCGCCACCGCGCTCTCGAAGAAGGCGGTGCTGAAGTTCCACCTGAGCGAGGGCCTCTCGCCGATCACCGCGGACCCCACGCAGGTGCGGCAAGTGGTGATGAACCTGATCACCAACGCCTCGGACGCGATCGGGGCGAAGAGCGGCGTCATCACGCTCACCACCGGCGAGATCGACGCGGACGAGCGGTACCTGCGGGACATCGACGCGGCCCCGGAGCTGCCGGCCGGGCGGTACGTGTACGCGGAGGTGAGCGACACCGGGTGCGGGATGACCGAGGAAACGAAGGCGAAGATCTTCGACCCGTTCTTCACCACCAAGTTCACCGGGCGCGGGCTGGGGCTGGCCGCGGTGCTCGGCATCGTGCGCGCGCACAAGGGCGCGGTGAAGGTGTACTCGCAACCGGGCAAGGGCACCACGTTCAAGGTGCTGTTCCCGGTGACGGCGGAACCGGCCCGCCCGGCCGCCGGTTCGCGCGTCGGCCCGGCGCTCGCGCCGTTCGGGCGCGGCCGCAAGGTGCTGGTGGTGGACGACGAAGAGGACGTGCGAGTGTTCGCGCGCAAGGTGCTCGAGCTGTCCGGGTTCGCGGTCGAGGTGGCGGCCGACGGGCGCGACGGGGCCGACGCGTTCGCCGCCAGCCCGCGCGCCTTCGATTTGGTGCTCGTCGACCTGACGATGCCGCGCATGGGCGGCGCGGACGCGTTCCGCGAGATGCGCCGCGCGCGCCCGGACGTGCGCGCGATCCTCACCAGCGGGTTCGCGCTCGAAGAGGCGACCAGTGGGTTCGAGGGCAAGGGCTTGGCCGGGTTCGTGCGCAAGCCGTTCCGCGCCGACGAACTGCTGAAGGCCGTGTTCGAGGCCGTAGGGCCGTGAGCCGGCCGTGTGAAGCTCGCGCGAAGGGCGCGCCCGCGGCGCGCCCCGCTGCTATGCTGGGCGTATCGCACTCGCTTCCCCGAACCCGCACGCGCATGTCCCGCTCCCTGTTCTTGTCGCACCTGCTGTTGGCCCTCGGCACCGGTGCGGCACTGGCCGCCGCGGGCGCGCTCGGCGCGCTCGCGTGGGGCGCGCCCCTCGTCGCGCTC
>JALHNS010000125.1 GCA_022843445.1 Gemmata sp. | reverse complement strand
CGGCACCCGAGCACTATGGACGCGCTCAGGTGCCGCTCACTCGCGTTCGCGGCTCGTGGGCTGTGTGAAGCAACTACCGCACGGTCACGAAGTCGTTGTGGTTCACGAGCGCCTGCACCAGTTGCAGCCGCGCCCGCTTCGCGCGCTCCGCGTCGGTGCCCTTCGCGGCCCCGCGCAGTTCCGCTAGCGCCTCCAAGCACGTCGCCAGTTCCTCGGGCGTCGGTTCGGCGCACAGCACCAGCCCGAACGCGGCGCGCACGAATTCCGCGTCGCCGCCCCGCGCGGCCGCGTCCAGCCGCGCGGTCAGCTGCGCGGTCGCGGTCAGGGCCAGTTTGCTGTTCCACAGCGCCAGCGCCTGCTGCGGCACGATGCTCTCCGTGCGCCGGTAGCAGTCCAACACGTTCGCGTTGTCGAACAGGTCCAGCAGTTTGTTGTGCTCGTTGTGCGAGTGGAAGAAGTACAGCGCGCGGCGCTTGCTGCCGTCTTGCTGCGCGAGCGGAACCGGCGGTCCGCCGCGCGCGAGGTCCAGTTCGCCGCTCAGGTGCAGGAGCGCGTCGCGGATCGCGTTCGCGTCCATGCGCTGCGGGTGCGCGCGCCACAGGTACCGGTTCTCCGGGTCCGCGGTCGCGCTCCCCGGCGCGCCCTTCGCCGACGAACTCAGCTTGTACGTGTCGCTCGTCACAATCAGCTTGTGCAAGTGTTTGAAGCTCCACTTGTTCGCGGCGAACTCGGCCGCGAGCCAATCGAGCAGTTCGCGGTGAACCGGCGGCGCGCCCTTGCGGCCGAACTCGAACACCTGCGGCACGAGCGGCTGCCCGAAGTGGCGCAGCCACACGTGATTCACCGCGACGCGGGCCGTGAGCGGGTTCTGCGCGTCCGCGATCCAGTGCGCCAGCGCGGTGCGCCGCCCGGTGCTCGTGTCCGGGAACGGCCGCGCCTTCGAGTTCGCGTCTTCGACGTTCGATTCGGCGCTCTTCACCGCGCCGCGCAGCGCGGGCGGGGCCTTCGCCGGGTCCGCGACGGCCGCGTTCACTTGCGCCAGTTCGCTCTCCGCCCTCGTGACGGCGGCCCGGAACGGGAGTTGCGCCCACGCCCCGCGCCCGAAGAACTTCTTCTCCGCGTCCGCGAGTTGCGCCTTCGCCGCGCCGAGTTTGGCTTCGGCCGGTTTGCGCAGCGTGTCCGCGATTTCGGGGCGGCGCAGCGGCTGGTGCGCTTCGGGCGGCAGTTTCACCGCGCGAACGGCGAAGCCGTTCGGCGCGAGGAACTTCGGCAGTCCCGGTTCGACCTCGCGCGCCGGGTCCGGGTTGCGCTCGTCGCCGCGGATGTGGAACGGCGTCTTCGCGGTCAGGTTGCAGTCGAACGCCCGCGGGATGCCGTTTTTCGCCGCGTCCGGCTCACCGGGCACGAGGTCGGTGCGCAGTTGGTACGGCTCGAAGATCGCGCGGAAGCTGTAGTAGTTCGCCTGCGTGAACGGGTCGTACTTGTGATCGTGGCACTTCGCGCAGTTGAACGTGAGGCCGAGGAACCCTTTGCCCGTGTGTTCGACCACTTCGTCCAGCCACGTCGTGCGGTTGAAGAGGAAGTACGAGCGAGCCAAGTACCCGGTGGCGCGCAGCTTCGCGCGGTCGGTGGGGTACAGTTCGTCGGCCGCGAGCATTTGCCGAATCATCTCGTCGTAGCCCAGATCGGCGTTGAAGTTCTCGACGGTCCAGTCGCGCCAGTGCCAGATGTGCCGCTGACTGTTGCGCAGTTCCGCGCCCAAGCCCCACCAGTCCGAATAGCGCCAGATGTCGAGGAAGTGCCGGCCCCAGCGCTCGCCGTACTGCGGCGAAGCGAGCAGCGCGTCTACTACCTTTTCGTAGGCGTTGGCGCTCGTGTCGTTGAGGAACGCGTCGGTCTGTTCGGGCGTCGGCGGAAGGCCGGTGAGGTCGATGTAGACGCGCCGCAGCAGTGTGCGCTTCTCCGCGGGCGGCACCGCCGCGATGCCCTTCTCTTTGCGCTTCGCCGCAACGAACGCGTCGATGGGGTTCGCGCCGCCGGGCGGCACCGCGGGGCGCACCACGGGCCGGAACGACCAGTGGTCGCGCGGGTCGCTTTCGGGTGCGTCGTCCGCGGGCACCTTCGCGCCCTCTTCGATCCACTTCTTGATGGTGGCGACTTCCGACGGCTTCAGCGGGTGCCCTTCGGGCGGCATCCGCGATTCGTCATCGGTCGAAGTGATCCGCGCGACGAGTTCGCTCTCCGCGGGCTTGCCCGGCACGACGGCCTTCTTGAGCAGGTGCGCGCCGCTATCGACGCGCAGTTTGCCCTTCTGCGCGAGCGCGCCGTGGCAGGCGTAGCACCGCTCTTGGAGCAGCGGTTTCACGTCTTTGCGGTAATCGACCGCGTCCGCGGCGCGTGCGGGCGAAGCGAGCGCGACCAGAGCGAAGAGCGCGGAACGCATGCGAGGTGTTCCGTAGGCGGGAGGGCGAGCAGGACACCAGCGTAAACGAACGCCGCGCGCCCGGCAAGGGGCGACAGCGTACCCGGGGTTCGTTCGCTGCGCGCCGCACCGCGCCTGAAGGGTGCGACTCGCGCCACACCCCTACAGGTCCGCGTCCCACACCACCACTTGGCCTTTGTCACTGCCGGCGGCCGCGAGTGAGCCGTCGGGGCTGAAGCACACGCTGCGCATGCGCCCGACCTTCCATGTGAACGTGTGCGCAACGTCCCACGTCGCGGTGTCGTACAGCTTCACGGTTTCGTCGTTGCTCGTGGCCGCAAGATACTTCCCGCCGGGGTGGAACGCGATGCCGGTGAATTCCTTGCGGTTCGTGTTGCGCAGCGTCGCCAGCGGTTTCGTGAAGCTCGCGTTCAGCGGGTAGACGTGAACCCAAACGGTGTGGCGGCACGCGGCGAGCGCGCCGTCCGGCGACAGCACCCACTCGGTCACTTCGGCAGCGAGTTTGTTCGAGCGGCGCAGCTCGTCGCCGGTGTCCGTTGTGCGCGCGACGATGTGCCGCGTGCCGGTGCGCCACTCGCCCACCAGTTCGAGGTGAACGAACTCTTGGTCACCGGGCAGGAACCGCGGGTGCGTCAGCATCCACGGTACGTCGGTGCGCTCCCACGCCTGAACGCCGCTCTGTGTGAACAGTCCCGTGACGCGCCCTTTGTTCTCCTCGTTCCCCTGTGCGAGGTAGCGGTCGCCCGTGTGCGACACCGCGAACAGCGGCCAACTGCGGTTGAACGCGGCGTCCCGTATCGTGCCCGCGGGCCACTCGATTCGGTTCAGGCGCACGTTCGCGGCGAACAGCGTGTGCGCGTCGGCGAAGTGCAGGTCGGTCGCGTAGCGCACGTCGATGAGCGCCGGCGGGCCGCCCGCGACGAACGGGTTCCACACCTGAATGCCGGTGTACAGCGGCGCGAGCACCGCGGTTCCGCACGGCGAAAACGCGACGCGCTCCACGCGGAACCGCGTGCCCTTCAGAACGATCATCGCGTTTCCACCACTTTGTGGCCGAACCGCTCGCGCAGTTCTTCGAGTGCCTGTTCACCGATTGCGCGGGGCACGGAGAACGCGCGCAATCGACCCGGGGCCAGTCGCGCGGCGATACGCAGCACGGTCCTATCGTCGAGCAAGCCGCGGGCAATGCCGAGTTCGCGGAGTTGCGGCAAGAAGGGCGCGCGCGCCAGCGCTTCGCCGCCGTCATCCGTGAGGCCGAACCCACACCAGAGCGATTCGAGTCGCGTGAGGTGCGTAAAGCCAGCGAGGTGTTCGCACAACGCGTCCCACGGCGCGTCCCGCACAGTCCAGATGACGCTGAACCCGCGAATCGGCGCGACGTGTGGGCACGCGAGCGCCAGCGTAATTTGCTCGAGCGCGATTCGCGGAAAGATGAGGTGTTCGATGGGTGCGAGCGCGAACAGGCGCTCGGCAGTTTCGGTGACGAACCGCCCGCCGTGCATCACCGCACACACTGCCGGCAGCCCGTGCGCGAACGGCCCCCACGGGATGCCCGTGTCCCAACTGATTCCCGCGCTTGGCAACTCCGCGAGCCACGCCGCGCCGTGCGCGCGCCGCATCGCAATCACGCGGTCGCGGAGTTCGTGCCAGTGGGGAAGTTTATCATTGGCGCGCGCCCATTCGATCTGAAGCCGAATGAACGCGGCGCGGTCGGGGTCGCCGTTCTCGTCGAGCCAATCGGCGTACACGAGGCGCACCGTGTCTTCGTCCGGGTTCGCGCAAATGGCGCGCACGAACGGCTCGAACCCCGGCGGCGGCATCGGACGACCCTCCGAACGTTTCGCCCACGATACCAGACGGCGCGGCGTCTGGAAATCGCGCGCGGCGCGGCTACCATAGCACCTGCGGGGCGGTTCCACGTCGGGACCGCCCCGCGCGCATTTCGGCACGGGTGAAGGCATGTCCGCGAACCGCCGCACGCCGCTCTACGCACGGCACACCGAACTGAAGGCCCGCATCGTGCCGTTCGGCGGCTGGGACATGCCGGTTCAGTACGCGGGCATCGCGCCCGAACACAAAGCGGTGCGCGCCGCGGCCGGCATCTTCGACGTGTCGCACATGGCCCGCGTCAGCTTCGGTGGCCCCGGCGCGCTCGGCCTGCTTGAGCACGTTTTCACGAACAGCGTCGCCACGATGAAGGACGGGCAGGTGCGCTACGGCCTCGTGTGCAACGACGCCGGCGGCATCCTCGACGACATCCTCGTTTACCGGTGGCCGTATGGGTTCGCGGCGGTGGTGAACGCCGGCAACCGCGAGAAGATTCTCGCGTGGCTCGAAGCGCACCGCGCCGGCCGCGACGTGCAGATTCAGGATCAGACCTTCGACACGACGATGATCGCCGTGCAAGGCCCAAAGAGTGTGGAACTCGTGGCCGGTATGTTCGCCGACGACGTAACGACTCTCAAGTATTACTTCGCGACGCCGACGCGGTACAAGGACAAACCGTGCGTGGTGAGCCGCACCGGGTACACCGGCGAAGACGGCTTCGAGGTGATCGTGCCGAACGACCTCGGCGCGGTGCTGTGGGACGACTTCCTCGCGCGCGGTGCCGTGCCGTGCGGTCTCGGCGCGCGCGACACGCTGCGGCTCGAAGCCGCGATGCCGCTCTACGGGCACGAACTGAACGAAACGACGAACCCGATTTCCGCCGGTCTCGGCTGGGCGGTGAAACTCGACAAGGGCGAGTTCGTCGGCCGCGGGGCACTGAAGAACGCCGACCCCGCGAAACCGGTGCGCGTGGGTATCGAACTCGACAGCAAGCGGGCGGCGCGCGAAGGGTGCGCCGTCTTCGCCGCGGGCGGCGAGCAAGTCGGCACCGTGACCAGCGGGAGCCTCGCCCCGCACTTGGACAAATCAATTGCGATGGGGTACGTGAACCCGGCAGTCGCGAACGTCGGCGGCGCGCTGGAAGTCGATTTGCGCGGCACCCGCGTGCCCGCGACCGTCGTCCCGCTGCCGTTCTACGCACGAAGGAAAAGTGCAAAATGAAAAGTGCAAAATGCCCGCGCACGCTCGCATTTTTCCCTTTTCATTTTTCCTTTTGAATTGGAGCACCCATGTCGAACCCGACCGAACTGCGGTACGCGCCCACGCACGAGTGGGCCAAACTCGAAGGCGACGTGGTCACGGTCGGCGTGACCGCGTTCGCCATCGAGCAGCTCACCGAACCGACCTACTTGGAGCTGCCCGCGGTCGGCACCGCCGTCACCGCCGGCGGCAAGTTCGGCGTGATCGAGTCGTACAAGTCCACCTCCGACCTGTATTCGCCGGTCGCGGGTACGGTGATCGAGGTGAACGAGCCGCTGGTGGACGACCCCAAGACGAAGCGCAAGGGCGACCCGAAACCGGTGAACGATTCGCCGTTCCACGCCGGGTGGATGGTGAAGATCAAACTCGCGGCCGGCGCGACGCTCGACCACCTGCTGACCGCCGAGCAGTACGACGCGCAACTCGCGGCCGAAGGGCACTAGCGCGCGTTCGCCCACGACGAAGGAGGGCACGCCATGAGCACGACCACCGCACCGAAGCCCGCGGCCGCGCGCGCACCGGCCCTCACGCCGCTGCCGCGGGCGCTCACGCTCATGGACATCGCCAACGCGCTGAAACCCGGCCAGTGCCTGACCGTGAACGGGGTGACGTGGGACGAGTACTGGCGGCTGGTGCTGTGGCGCGACGAGTACCGCACGCACTCGGTGCGCCTCACCTTCGACCGCGGGGAACTGTCCGTCATGGTTATCACCAACGAGCACGAGCGGTTAAAGAAGTTCCTCGACACGTTCCTCAGCGTGTGGCTCGACGTTACGAACACCGATTACTTGCCCAGTGGCGAACTCACGCACCACCGCGACGACATCGAGCGCGGGTTCGAACCGGACGAGTGCTACTACATCCAGAACTGGCAGAAGGTGACGGGCACGCGCGAGATCGACTTCAAGACCGACCCGCCACCCGACCTGATGATCGAAATCGAAGTGAGCCGAACGGTTGTGAGCCGCTTACCAACCATCGCGGCGTTCAAGATTCCCGAAGTGTGGCGGTACGACGGGGAGCGCATCACGCCGCTCGCGCTGCAACCGAACGGCACCTACGCCGAAGTAACCGCGAGCACCGTGTTGCCGGGGTTTCCCTTCGTCGCCGCCGGTGAAGAAATCGCGCGCGCCCTCGTCTGCCACGACAGTTTCGTGACGATCCGGCAGCGGTTCCGCACGCTGGCCCTCGCGCACGCCGCGGCCCCGGCCGCACCGAACACCTGATCCCTTCCGAGGTTCCCGTGTCGTACGTTCTCAACACGCCCGAAGACCAGAAAGCCATGCTCGACGCGATCGGGGTCGCGTCGGTCGAAGAGCTGTTCGCCAACATCCCGCCCGAACTGCGCCTCGGGCGCGCACTCGAAATCCCAGCCGCGCTCTCGGAGATGGAGCTACAAGCGCACCTGAGCGCGCTCGCGGCCAAGAACACGTCCGCGAGCGGCGCGGTGTGCTTCCTCGGGGGCGGCGCGTACGACCACTTCATCCCCAGCGTGGTGGACGTGATCGCGGGGCGCAGCGAGTTCTACACCGCGTACACGCCCTACCAAGCGGAAGCGAGCCAAGGCACGCTACAGGCGGTGTTCGAGTACCAGTCGCTCATGTGCGCGCTCACCGGGCACGAGGTGGCGAACGCGAGCCTGTACGAGGGCGGTTCGTCCGTCGCCGAAGCGATGCTCATGGCGCTCGGCATCACGAAGCGGCAAGAGGTGCTGATCGCCGAGAGCGTTCACCCCGAGTACCGGCAGACGGTGGACACCTACGCGAAGAACCTGAACTGCCGCGTGCGCACGCTGCCCACACCGAACGGCACGCTGAACCCGGACGACGTGAAGGCCGCCGTGAGCGACGCGACCGCGTGCGTAATCGCCCAATCGCCGAACTTCTTCGGCCACCTCGAAGAAATGCAGGCGATTGGCGACGCGGCGCGGGCCGCGGGCGCGCTGTTCGTAGCGAGCTTCGACCCGGTGTGCGCCGGTGTGCTCGCTTCCCCCGCGAGTTACGGCGCGGACATCGCGGTTGCGGAAGGGCAAGGGTTGGGCGTGCCGCTCGGCTACGGCGGACCGTATCTGGGCATCCTCACGTGCCGCGACGACACGCGCTTCTTGCGCAAGATTCCGGGCCGCTTGGTGGGCCAAACCACCGACCGCAACGGGAAGCGCGCGTGGGTGCTCACGCTGCAACCGCGCGAGCAGCACATCGCGCGCGCGAACGCGACGAGTAACATCTGCACGAACCAAGGGCTGCTGGCGCTGCGCGCGACGGTCCACCTCGTGGCGCTCGGGCCGCAGGGGTTGAAGGAGACGGCCGAGCTGTGCGTGCAGAAGGCGCACTACGCGGCCGAAGCGCTGTGCGCGGTGCCGGGCGTGTCGCTGCGATTCGCAACGCCGTTCGCCAAAGAGTTCGCGCTGAAGGTGCCGGGCAACGCGAACGCGCTCTTGGCGAAACTGCGGGCGAAGGGCTTCCAAGCCGGGTTGCCGCTGGGCCGCTGGTACCCGCAGTTCGCGGACTGCATCACGGTCGCGGTCACGGAGAAGCGCACCCGCGCGGAAATCGACGGCCTTGCGGCGGCACTCCGCGACAGCGTATAAAGCGGTGCCGCAATCGGAGGCGCACAGATGCCGTCGCCGTTCCCCGGAATGGACCCGTGGCTGGAGCGCGAGGCCACGTTTCCGAACTTGCGCGGCAGTTTGCTGATGTACGCGAAGTTCGCGCTCAACGCGGTGCTCCCGCCGCAGTACTTCGCGCAGGCGCGGTATCGCGAGTGGCTGGACCGCTTCGAGCGCACCCGCCCGGACGCGGTCGTATTCGCGGAGAACGAAGGCGCGCCCGCGGCACTCACCAATGCGGGATTTCGCGCCGTCGATTCCGAAGACCGGCGCGTGGACGTGCGCAAGGAAACGCACCTCGAAATTCGGGACGCCGAACGCGAGGAACTCGTCACCGCGATCGAGTTCGTGAGCTGGGCGAACAAGGAAAACGGCCCCGCCCGAACCGCGTACCTCCACCGACAGGACGAGTGCCGGTTGGAAGGTGTGAACCTCGTCGAAATCGATCTGCTGCGCGGCGGGCCGCACACCACGACCGTTTCCGAAGCGCGGCTTCGCGCGGCCGGCGCGGGCGACTACCACGTTTGCGTCTCACTCGCCGGATCGCCGCGATACTACTTCGTGAAGCCGTTCGCGCTCGAAGACCCGTTGCCAACGGTGCCCATCCCGCTCGGCCCGAACGAACCGCCGATCCCGCTCGACCTTCAACAACTGTTCGCGCAGTGCTACGATTTGGGCCGTTTCGCCCTTCTTGCAAAGTACGCGCGCCGCGAACCCGACTTGCCGCTGTCGCCCGAGCAGCGCGCGTGGGCGGAAGGCATCTTGCGCACAAAAGGGCTGCTCCCGTGAGCGAAGACGAGGCGCTGTTGCGTGCGGTCGTCGACCGGCGCGGCGACGACACCGCGCGGCTCGTGTACGCCGATTGGCTCGACGAGCGCGCCGACCCGCGCGGCGCGTTCCTCCGCGCCGAACTCGAATGCCCGCGCACCGGGAAGAAGGAGAAGGCGCTTCGCGCGCTTGCGGTGCCGCTCGACGCGGTGTGGGTGGCGCGCGTCGCGCGCCCGCCGGTCGGCGTCTGCGCCGACCAGATCGCCATCGGCAGCACGCACGCGCCCGTGACCGCGGCCGACCTCGATGCGGCCGAGAAGGAACTCGGCTTCGCGCTGCCGGCGGAATACCGCGCGCTCCTGATGAACCACAACGGCGCGTGCCCGGCGATCGGGCTGCCGAAACAACCGGCCCGGTTCCCCTACGGCATCTCCGAAGTCCAGCGGTTCTTGCACGTGCTGCCCGCGGGCGCGGAGGGCCGCACGAGCCACGAAGAGGAATGGGACTTGGTCGAAGCCATCGAAACGCTGTGCGACCGCGAGTTCACCTACGGCGGGCGGAACGCGCTCGCCGACGGCGACTGTGTGCCGATCGCGGACGCGGGCGAAGGCGACTTCTACTGCCTCGCGGTGCGCGGGCCGCGCGCCGGGGCGGTTTACTTCTTCCACGACTTCACCCACAACGCCGGCGCCCCGGACCACCTCGGGCTGGTGGCGAAGTCGCTCGGCGCGTTCTTCGCGTCGGTAGTCGAGACCGCGCCGGAGTGGTACCGTCACGTCAAGAACGGCGACACGGTCGCGGCGCTGCAGTGGGTGGACGACGGCGGCAACCCGAACGCGAAGCACCCGGACAGCGGCGAGAGCGTGCTGTACGAAGCCGTTTGCACGCGGAACGCGGAACTGGTAGCCGGGCTCGTGGCGCGCGGCGCGAAGGTGACGACGGGCGCGCGCGACGCGGCCGGCTACGCCCCGGGGCGCGAGAAGACGAAGTTGCTCGCGGCGCTCGCGACGAAGCCCGCGAAGAAACCGAAGGCGTGACCTCGGCGGCGGGGAAACTGTTTGACCGCGCCGCGCCGGGCGTCGTATCATCGCCTGTGCCGCGCTTCATCCGGGGTTCACGCCATGTTCGCACGCGCCGCCGCGCTCCTCGCCCTCTGTGTCGGTCTCGGGCTTTCGCTCGCGCCAGTGTCCGCGCAAGACGCGGACCCGGTGTACGAGGGGCAAAAGGTGTCCAAGTGGATCGACACCGTGCAGAACGACTCGTCGGCCCGCAAGCGCGCGCTGGCGGTCGAAGCGCTCGGCCACATCTGGACCGTTCACAAGCACAAAGAGGCCCTGCCGAACGTCGGCCGCGCGCTGCGCGTCGACCCCAGCGCCGCGGTCCGCGCGCAGGCCGCGGTGGTCATCTCCGGGCTGCGGCCGGACGACATCAAGTATTCGGCCACCGACCTCGTGACCGCGCTGGGCAAAGAAAAAGAGGCGCGGGTGCGCAAGGAGATCGTGGCCGCGATGCTGAAGTTCCCGGACGTGTGCGCGCTCGGCATCGAGCCGCTGGCGGCCGCGCTGAAGGACAGCGACGCGGCGGTGAAAGTGGCCGCGGCCGAGGCGCTGGCGCTGGCCGGCCCGGTGTCGAAGGGGATGGCGAAGGGGGCCGCGCCCGCGCTCGAACCGCTCCTCAAGGACCCCGACAAGGCGGTGCGCAAAGCGGCGGCGTTCGCGCTGGGCCGCATTCAGCCGGACGGCGCGAGCACGCTCGCCGAGACGATGGCCGGGATGCTCGCCGCCGAAAAGGACGCGGACCTCAAGCGCGAACTGGTGGCGTCGATCGGGCTGCTCGGCGAGAAGGGCGGGCCGGTGCTGGCGGCGCTGGCCGCGGCCCTGACCGACGCCGACGACGAGGTGCGCCGCGCCGCCGCGCGGGTGCTGGGCACGTTCGGACCGGCCGCGAGTTCCGCGTCCGACAAGTTGTACGCGGCGTTCACCGACGACAAGGTGAAGGACATCCGCATCGACGCGCTGCGCGCGTTCGGCTCGGCGCTGGGCCCCACCGGGGTGAAGGCCAAGCTGCCGCAGCTGCGCGAGCAACTGAAGCCGGAGAAGCAGCCGGACTTCGAGGTGCGGCTCGCGCTCATCGACGAAATCGCCGCGCTCGGCTGGGAGCACTTGGGCGCGGACCTGACTTCGCCGGACAAGGGCACGAAGGCCGAGGCGCTGGCGACGATCGGCGCGCTGCGCGCCCGCCAAGCGGACCCGCAGGTGAAGGTGCGCGAGGTCGCGCTGCAAGCCATTCGCAAGATCGAGAAGAAGCCCGAACCCAAGAAGGAAGACAAGAAGGACTGACCGCCCGGCGCGCTACTCGAAGAACCGGGCGACCGGCACCGCGAACCCCGGCAGCACGTCCGGCAGCGTCAGTTCGTCCGCCGTCGTGAAGATTCGTCCGCCGTCGTGAAGATTTGCTGCCCGCTATCGCGGTACACCGACACCGTTTCCGTATTCGGATCGACGACCACCACCGCGAGCACGCCGGCAGCGAGGTACTCGCCCACCTTCGTGAACAACTGGCCCCACCGGTCGCTCGGCGAGCGGACCTCGATCACCAGTTCCGGCGGCCCTTTCTCGTTGGCGAAAACCACAGGTCGCGGTTCCGGGAGCGCGCCGCGCCGTTCGGATCACACCACGCGCCCGCGCACCAGTTCCACCCCGGAACAGTGCCCGTACTTCTTCAGAAACTCTTCGACCGTAAGCCGCTCGTCCGCGACAGCCGTACTCATGTGGCGTCCTCCGGCACTCACAGTACCACAGCGGCGGCGCGGGCCGCCACCGCGGTTCGCGCCCCCCTGAAAGGTGCGCGCCCCGCGCCTACTATATCCTCCGTCACGTCTCTCCGAAGGAGCACCCGAATGGCCGTTCGCGCGTTCGCGGCGCAGAAGCCCAAAGGGCCGTTGGAACCGTTCGAGTACGAACCCGGGCCGCTCGGCGACGGCCAAGTGGAAATCGCCGTCTCGCACTGCGGCGTGTGCCACTCCGACCTCTCGATGCTCGACAACGATTGGGGCCAAACCAAGTACCCGTTCGTGCCGGGGCACGAGGTGGTGGGCACCGTGCGGGCGGTCGGCGCGCGCGTGCGCACCGTGAGGCCCGGCGACCGCGTAGGCCTCGGCTGGTTCTCCCAGAGCTGCATGCACTGCCGGCACTGCATGGGCGGCGATCACAACCTGTGCCCCACCGCGGAGCAAACCATCGTGGCCCGGCACGGCGGGTTCGCCGACACCGTGCGCGCCAGCGCAGAGTGGGCCGTCCCGCTGCCCGCGGGCCTCGACCCGGCCGCGGCCGGCCCGCTGTTCTGCGGCGGCATCACCGTGTTCAACCCGCTCGTGCAGTTCGACGTGCGCCCCACGCACAAGGTCGGCATCGTGGGCATCGGCGGCCTCGGGCACATGGCCGTGCAGTTCGCCAACAAGTGGGGCTGCGAGGTGTTCGCGTTCTCCTCGACTCCGGGCAAAGAAGCGGAACTGAAAGGCCTCGGCGCGCACCACGTGGTGAACTCGCGCGACGACGCGGCGATGGCGCAGCTGGCCGGCGTGCTGGATTTCATCTTGGTCACGGTGAACGTGTCGCTGAACTGGCCGGCCTACGTGAACGCGCTCGCGCCGCGCGGGCGACTGCACTTCGTGGGCGCGGTGGGCGAACCGGTCGCGCTGCCGGTGTTCCCGCTGCTCATGGGGCAGAAGTCGATGAGCGGCTCGCCGCTGGGCAGCCCGGTTACCACCGCGCGGATGCTGGAGTTCGCCGCGCGGCACAACATCGCGCCGGTGACCGAAACGTTCCCGATGAGCAAAGCGAACGACGCCCTCGAGCGCGTGCGCTCCGGCAAGGTGCGGTACCGCGCCGTGCTCGCCAACGACCTCTCCGCGTAACCCCGAACCCTCACGGAACCACTACCGATGCCCGCGATTCCGGCCGACGAAGTGCTCGCGCAACTCAAGTGGCGGTACGCCACCAAGAAGTTCGACCCGACCAAGAAGATCGCGCCCGAACTGTGGGCCAAACTCGAACTCGCGGCGATTCACGCGCCCTCCAGCTACGGCCTGCAACCGTGGAAGTTCGTGGTGGTCACGGACCCCGCGGTGCGCGCGCAGTTGCTCCCGGTGTCGTGGAACCAGCCGCAAATCACCGACGCCTCGCACCTGATCGTGTTCGCGGCGAAGAACCCGCCCACGGTCGCCGACGTGGAAGCGTACGCGGCGCACATCGCGCAGGTGCGCGGCGTCCCCGCGGAGAGCCTCGACGGGTACAAGCAGATGATGCTCGGCTCGCTGTCGCGCATGGACGCCGCCGCCGCGCACCGCTGGGCCGCGCGGCAGGTGTACATCGCGCTGGGCGTGTTCCTCTCGGCCGCAGCCATGATGGGCGTGGACGCGTGCCCGATGGAAGGGTTCCAAGCCGACAAGTACGACGAGATTCTGGGCCTGAAAGCGAAGGGCCTCGGCTCGGTGGTGATCGCCACCGCCGGCTACCGCGCGGCCGACGACAAGACCGCCGCGCTCGCCAAAGTGCGGTTCCCGGCCGAAGAGGTGGTAATTCGGGTGTAACGGATTGAGTCGAACCGCCGGCGTGAGCCGGCGCGTGATCGAAATGGAACCCGCCGGCTCACGCCGGCGGTTCGACTAGCGAACCTCTCCACTTCTCCCGCTGTCCGATAGCGTTGCCCATCCCCTCTGGAGCCTTGCATGTTGCGTTTCGCGCTGTTCGCGCTCGCGCTGGTGCCGTCGTTCGCGGCGGCGGGCGACTGGCCGCAGTTCCGCGGGCCGGGCGGGTCCGGGGTCGCCGACGACCAGAAGCCGCCCACCAAGTTCGGCCCGAAGCAGAACCTCGCGTGGCAGGTGAGCGTGCCGCCGGGCGCGTCGTCGCCCGTCGTGATCGGCGACAAACTCGTGCTCACCGCGTTCGAGAACAAGAAGTTGCTCACCATCTGCTATTCCGCCACCTCCGGCAAAGAGCTGTGGCGCGCCGACGCGAAGGCCGAGAAGATCGAACCGTTCCACCCGACCGAAGGCAGCCCGGCCGCGAGCACGCCCGCCAGCGACGGGAAGACCGTCGTGAGCTACTTCGGCTCGTGCGGTCTGATCGCGTACGACCTCGACGGCAAAGAACTGTGGCGCTTCGACCTGCCGATGGCGGTCACGAACAACGAGTTCGGCAGCGGCGTGTCGCCGGTCATCGCCGACGGCCTCGTGCTGCTCGCGCGCGACCTGTCGAAAGGCTCCGCGGTGTACGCGGTCGATCTCGCCACCGGGTCGCAGAAGTGGAAGGCCGAGCGCGACAAGCAGACCAGCTACGGTACGCCGGCCGTGTGGACCGACGGCGGCACGAAGGTGCTCGCGGTGCCGGGCATGGTGGCGCTCACCGGCTACGACGTGACCACCGGCAAGCAACTGTGGAACGTGGACAAGCTGCCGTCGGTGGCCTGCACCACGCCGGTGCTGCACAAGGATTCGCTCTTGTACGTGGGCTGGTCGCCGGGCGGCGCGGACTTCAAACTGCCCACGTTCGACGAGATTCTGAAGGAAGCGGGCGACGAGAAGGTCGGCCACATCACGAAGGCCGGCGCGCAGAAGACGCCGTTCGGTAACTTCTTCGACAACAACGACCTGAACAAGGACGGCAAGATCACACGCGCGGAGTGGGACGAACTGAATGCCATTCTGAAGAAGGGCCAGAACCGCGCGGTGGCGCTGAAGCCCGGCGGCAAGGGCGAGGTGGCGTGGGCGTACACGAAGAACCTGCCCTACGTGCCCAGCCCGCTCGTGTACCGCGACAAGCTGTACTTCCTGAAGGACGGCCCGCAACTGACGTGCTTGGACGCGGCCACCGGCAAGCCGGTGTACGAGGGCGAGCGGTTCAAGGGCGGCGCGCGGTACTACGCCTCGCCGGTCGCCGCGAACGGCCACATCTACTTCGCCGCACTCGACGGCACGGTGGCGGTGGTGGCCGCGGGCGACGACGCGCCGGAGGTGGTGCACTCGGTGAAACTGCCGGACCCGGTGCGCGCGACGCCCGCGGTCGCGCACGACGCGCTGTTCGTGCGCAGCGACAAGCACCTGTACGCGTTCCGCGCGGGGAAGTGACGGCCGGGGCGAGCCGGGCACGGGAGCGCCGGTCCTTCTGTTCGGGCGCGAAGAACGGGCGCGAAGAACGGACCGGCGCTCCCGCGCCCGGCTCGGTGTACGCGCGCAAAATGCCGCGCGCCTAAAACGCCGACACGCGCCGGGAATTTCCACCCCGCGCAGTTTTTTCTGCATCCGCTTCATCTCGGCGCGGCTAATATCCCGTAGCCCATTTCGCTCGCAGTCGCCCAAGCACCATTCGCTCGCACTCGCTGCACAGCCGCGGCCGGCTGTTCCGGCCGTTCGTTATCCCGTATTTCCGCTCGGCGCGCGGGCCCCCACGCGCCCGGGCACCGGCGCGCCCGCGCGCTACCGCAAGGAGCCTGTTGTGTCCCAACCGAACCAGTTCGCACCGAAGTTCGACACCCTCGAAGCCCGCGAGGTGCCCGCGGTGCTCGCCGCGTTCAACACCGACGCGCTCACCGTGATCGGCGACGGCGCGGCCAACGCCATCGTGGTCGCGGCCGACGCGAGCGGCAACTTGACGGTCACGAACAACGGCGCGGCGGTGCAGATCACCAGCATCGCCGGCACCGCGAACAAGGCGAACCTGCACAACATCACCGTGGACGCGCGGGGCGGCAACGACTCGATCGTGATCGACCGCAGCGTGAACGTGCTCGATTCGGCCGGCAAGTTGGTGAGTAGCGCCAACGGCGTGCTGATGGGCGGCGGCGGCAACGACACCATCCGCGTGCTGGCCGGCGGCTTCGTGGGCGGCGTCGTCGGCAACCCGATCGTCGGCAACTACACGATGCTCGGCGGCGCGGGCGACGACTTCCTCGACAGCGGGTTCGGCAACGACGCCATGTTCGGCGAGGGCGGGAACGACACGCTCCGCTGGCTGCCGGGCACGCTGATCGACACGTTCGACGGCGGTGCCGGCCAAGACACCGCGATCATCGTGGGGAACACGGGCCAGATCCCGGACATCCTGAACGGCGGCGGGCTGTCCAACGGCGACTCGTTCCGGCTCGACGCCGACCCGACCACCGGCGGCGCGCTGTTCCAGCGCACGAACCTGATCCCGTTCCGCGTGGGCATCACGACGACCGAAACCGTGGTGATGCAGACCGGCGGCGGCAACGACACCATCACCGTGACCGCGCTGGCCGGCACCGGCGTGCGCACCGTGGTGGCCGACGGCGGCGACGGCGACGACGTGATCAACGGTTCGGCCACCGACCGCGTGCTGCAAGCGTTCGGCGGCGCGGGGAACGACCTGATCACCGGCGGCTCGAGGGCCGACACGCTGGTCGGCGGCGACGGCGACGACACCATCACCGGCGGGCGCGGCGCGGACGTGCTCGACGGCGGCGCGGGCAACGACGCGCTCGACGACGGCCGGGTGGACGGCGAACAGGACGTGCTGATCGGCGGCGGCGGCACCGACACGTTCGTTCGCCGGCAGCGCAACCCGGTGGGTTCGCCCGCCCCGCTGTTCGACGAACTGGTCGTGGACTTCAGCGCCACCGACGGCGACGTGACGAAGATCATGTTCGTGTGAGAAGTGGCGCGGCGCCTCGGTTCCGGGCCGCGAGCGCCGGTGAGTGGCCAAGCGGGCCGACTCACCGGCGCTCGCGGCCCGTTCGTACCGCAAGCGCCACTCGCGTCACAAGTACGTTGAGAGCAGGTACAGCACGAGGCCGATGCCGCCGAGGAACGTGGTGATGCGCA
This sequence comes from Gemmata sp., assembly GCA_022843445.1. Taxonomy (GTDB): domain Bacteria; phylum Planctomycetota; class Planctomycetia; order Gemmatales; family Gemmataceae; genus Gemmata. The sequence continues at coordinate 196 of JALHNS010000125.1, read as the reverse complement.
GGCCCCAACTGAGCGCCTCGCGCACGATCTTGTCCCACCGGTCGTGGCGCGTGGCCGCGTAGACGAGGCTCACCACCACCAGCAGAACGGGCAGGTCCCAGTAGATACTCACGGCCAGTAGCGGCAGCATCACGCACCCCCCGGGGCGCTGGGCGGAACGGGCGGCACGGGCGCGGGTTCGTCGGCCGCCGCGGGC
>JALHNS010000124.1 GCA_022843445.1 Gemmata sp. | reverse complement strand
CAGGGTGTGGGTGCGCGGGTCTTTCTCGAACAGGTCGAGGTTCTTGCTCACCGGCGGGCCTCCGATTCGCTGGCCGTGATCGGGACGGCGTGGTAGTTCCACCCGTCGCGGGCGTCGAGTAGTCGGTAGTTGTCCTGCTCGTAGACGCCGGGGAAAAAGACCAGAAGTCGCCCCCGGACGCGGCCCTCGACGAGCGGCAGGAGTTCGGAGATTCTCAGGAACCCGAACAGGGCCGCGACGCCGGTGACGCACAACACGGCGTCCTCGGCCTTCGGCAGACCGTCGAGGACGGCGAGCATCCGGGCCACCACGCACTGCTTGAAGTCGGCCAGCACCGCGTCGTCGAGCAGGTCCGGCGACTCGAAATAGCTGGCGGCGTAGGAGGCGTTCGCGGGGGCCGTCATCCAGTCCGCAAAGGCGTTCGTCAGGTCGAAGGCGTGCCACGGGTGGCCGGATTGTTGCGCGGCCTCCTCGAACAGCCCCAACCGGAGCCGCAGCTTGCGCTCGTCCTCTTTGTCATACACTGCGAGCCAGACCCGCTGCGCGCCCGCGACGTTCCGGTCCCACGGCAGGCCGCACACCCGCTGGAAGTTCTTTTTGAGCAGTTCAATTCGGGTCAAGGGTGGCGATCTCCTCGTTCGGCTTCAGCAAGCCGGGGAAGGTGATTTCTACCACCGCGCCCGCCGCCTTGTAGGTCATCCACCCCTCGCGCGACGCTTCCGCCGCGAGGGCGCTGATCTCGGTGGGCGACCTGTCCAGAAGCCGCGCCCAGACCGAGTCCAACAGCAACTTGCCCCGCAACCCGGACAGGTAACCGAGCAGCAACGCGAAGGTCGCCACCACCGGCGTAACGACCGGGCGGGTGCGCTTCTTCTTGACCTTGCCCGCGAGATACCCGGCCTGCCCCCACGACGACGCCAGCCGCTGCGCGGTCGCCAGTGCCGTGGATGTCCCGAACCGTTTCGGATACCGCCCTTCGAGCGCGCGTGTCACCTGCGCCGTCGTCACCAGTTCTCCGATCTGGACCGCGACCACGAACGGCGTCACCTCGCGGAGAATCGGATCGCGCGCCGCCGCCGCCAGGAACGCCAACATGGGCCGTGATCCGGTATCGGTCGGCCAGAAGTGCCGCAGCAGCCGGAACAGGGGGCAGGTGGGGTCGAGGGCGTAAAGTTCGACCAGCCGTTGCGCCGTCCGCTTCCGGGTCGTTTGGGTCGGCTTTCCGAGCGCGTTGTCGGCGACGATGGACGTGGTGTAGGCGTCCGAGGCGGCGCTCGCCGGCACCTTGTCGAAGACGAGCGTCAGTTCCGGCAGCATCATCGTGCGGCTGGTGTGAACGCTGACGGTCCCGTCGCGGAACCCCATCGCACTCGGAAGTTTCAGCGACTTTTCCCCCACCAGCGCCCTCGCGGAGTCCGATTGCCGTTCTGCCCGCCGTCGCCACCCAATCAATTCTCGTAATCGTCGCCCTCGGTGGTCAAGTTTACCACGTCAGTAGCCCTCGACTCTCTGAAAGCGGCTTTACTCATTGGGTCAGATTACTATGAGCTTTCCGCGTCGCAAGAGGTGCTTGGGCGTGCGGGTGGGGTCACCGGCTGGAAACTCGCGACGGTAAGGGTCGCCCGGTCTGAGTCGGCCCCGCCGCCAGAGCCGAGGTGTCGCGGCCACAAACGTTGCCCCGCTCGAACCGTTCACGAACCGAGGGTCGCGGCGGTGCCTGGAACAAAGGATGATGCCCCTGGCACCCGCCGTCGAGGGGTCCGGCGATTTTTTCGGCCGCGCGGTTTGTAGAAATCGTCAGCCTGCACCCGCTGTGCGCGGCGTGTGGTTGGCGAAGAAAAAGAAACACACGAAGTATGAAGCCAGAGTAGCCTGGGGAGGGACGTTAATAGCGGTTTTTGCGATTCGATTTCGGGGATCTTCATAATGTTGCAGGCGACAGCAAGCCGAGCAGGTCGCGTAATAGCGCGGACGCCCACCGCACTGCCAATCGGCACCGACGCTGCCGAGTAATAACGCGGCAACGCCTGACTTTCCCAGGCAATCGCGAACACGCACGGCGCGAGGCGGCATGGATACACAACGTGCGTGCTTCGTTCGTCGTCGAGACCGGCGTTGACAGCTTCACGCTTTAGCGATTGGGGTTCTTGATCGGTGCGAGTGGTTGAGGGAGTTTTTCTCGGTCGGTTTACAAACTCCCCATCTCGGTCGATAATGCCTTCAGACTTCTGATCGGCTTGCACCCGGATACCGAGCGCGACTGAACGCTCATCTTTTGCCGTGGCAGGCCCGACCACTCGTCCGCGAGTTGTAGGGCTGTCCTGCGCACCGGCCAATTCTCGCCCCTGTTTCTTTCGTAATTGCCCTTTGCCCACGGTCGTGCCACACGCACGGTTCTGTGGCATTCTGATCCGCAGTGCGTTTCTGGAGAAACACATGTCGAGCAAGGAATCGATGTTTGTCACGGTGTCGTTCCGCCAACCTCTGGACGAGCCGATGTCGGTCGCGGAAGCAAACAGCCGCATCGATTGGATGGAGGAGTCTGTGGATGCGGGGCGGCGCGAGTTCGTGGCCTTCGCTGAAGGCTACCGGCGGCTTAGGAATGGCGAGGTGGTCGAAGTGATGCTCTTCCTGATCTACGATCACGACGAAGCCCGCTATGTCGTCTACGAGAACTGGACGGACGAGTTCGAGGAGGCGGTTCTGCTGGACGGTGATGCCCAACACGATCACCGGCGGCTGCCCCCCGAACAGGCGCTGGCGCAGTGGATCGGGGGGTTCTTGGCAAGGAACGAAGCGATCCCCAGATCACACCGCCTCAGCTACCGCCTGATCAAAAGTTGAGGGGAACTCCACCAGATCGTGTCGGGCTGGCGCGAAGAAGTGCGCCAGTTCGTTCGACCGCCGAAATCTCCTCGGAGTGAGCCATGAGAAGAGTCATCGACACAGCCGGTCAACCAGTCAGCCTGCTCTACTTTATGATCCTCGAAATGCCGAACTATTCGCGGTCCGAGACGGGCGTTCTCGGTGGCGAAGACGTACCTCTGCTCGGTTTCAACGAAGACGGTTCGTGGGATACTCCAACCGGCCGCGTTCGAGCCAAAGATGTCTGGGACGTGCAGCCGGCGCAGGGACAAACGCCATTCCTCCTCGAAACACCGTGGAGCGCGAAGGTGTTGATCGGAGATGCGCCACAATTGAAGGAGGCGACGGTGCTTGGTTGGGACGGAACTGCGTGGCTGACAGACCGAGGTCGGACACACCAAGTCCAAGCCCCCAGGATGCTCGACCGTACTATCGACGATGACTGGTGTGTTTGAGCTACGGGATGTGAACTGGCAGCCGTACCTGAAGGCGCGCAAGGCAGGGTTCGACGAACTTCTCGCCAACCCCGCCGACACCCAGGAATAGATTCGCCTCTTGACCCGACCGAGAGCCTGGCGTGTGGCAAGGCGCGGTCGCGTCGGTGGGGCACCCAACACGGCTCGCGATGTTGTCATCTGGTTGAGCCGAATCGGACCGAATACCCGGTTTGCGGCGCGAACCGCCGATCACTTCTTCACGTCGGCCTTACTCGCTTCCTCGGCACTGAGCAACCCGTCCTTGTCGAGGTCGAGTTTGTCGAACACCTCCGGCGGGCCGGTGAACTCCTTGCGGGAAACGTCACCGTCACCGTTCTTGTCCATCGCCCGGAACCACGCCGGCCCGCCGCGCAGGTCGATCCCGAACGCCTGCGGGTAACCGTGGCTCGCCGCCGCCAGCACCGTGCGCGGCAACTTGATCCGGTCGAACTTGCCGCCCGGCACGCACCCGGCTTCTCGCACCCGGTCCCACGCACCACGGAGTTCACGGACCGACAGTGCGCCGTCGTGGTTGGTGTCCAGTAACTCGAACAGTCCGCCGCCGTCGATGACGGTCAACAGCACCTGACCCTGAGAGACCTGCTGTTGGAGGTCGAGCCAGGCGTCGAGTTCCTTCCGGTCGAGTTTCCCGTCCCCGTCGCGGTCCGCGACCGGCGTGAGCCACGCGAGGTTACCCCCGCGCCGGCGTGGCGGTTCCGGGGCGTCCGGGTCCGCCTTCCCCTCAAATTGCCCCACGAACTGCCGGCGGGTTGACGCGACCGACTCCGGTATTTTCCCGTCGCCCACCCACCCCTCCAACCGCAGCCCACCGCCCGCGACCAGGAAGCGATCCACGGGTTTCGTCTTCGTGCTGACGCGGACCATCCAACGGGCGTCCGGCTCGTGCTTGCGCCACGCGGCCAGTTCGATGGCGGTCAGGAACCCGTCGCGATCCACATCGAGTTTCGCGAACGTGTCGCCCCCCAGACCCGTTTCGGCTGCCGACAACTTTCCGTCACTGTTGCGGTCGCGGCGGCGGACGATCTCGGTCGCCCAATGACTATCGTTTCGGTCGGCCGGGAGGCGGACGAGCGGGAGCTTCGCGACGACATCGGGCAAGGGGCGGTCGGCAACCGGCGGAGTCAACAGGACCGTCCCGGCCGCGCCGGGGTAGACGGCCTTCGGCACCAGTTCCCCGACGCCGATCAACTCGTCGTCGTTCTTGTCGAGCTTCGCCAGACTGTCGGCGGCGGCCCGCCACTCCTTCTCGGTCACCTTACCGTCGCGGTCCGTATCAAGGTACTTTAGGAGGGCGTCGGTCAGTTCCGCGCTCGTGGGCAGTTTGCCTACCCCGATCATGGCCTCGCCGACACCAGCCCGCCGGTAGAACGCGGCCAGTTCTTCGGGCGTCACCTTGCCGTTCTTGTCGGCGGCCAACTCCGCGAATGTGGGTGCCGAGCCGGTCGGCGGGGTGAAGCCCGTACCCATCGCCTGTCGTAGCGCGAGCGGAGACGGCAGGTTGGCGGCCTCCTTCTCGTCGATCACCCCGTCCCCGTTCCGGTCAAAGAACGCGGATAGCTTCACGAACGTCTCGTCCCAGATCGCGGAGACGGGCTTGCCGTCCACCTCGACCTGAATCAGGACGCGGGTGAGTTTGTCCTCGCCGAGGAGAACCACCTCGACCGGCGCGGCGGTCTGCGGTGCCGGCGCGGCCGGTTTGGTCGGCTCTGCGGCCCACGCGCCCGCCAGCGCGACGAGGCCCGCGAACCCGGCGATGGTCGGGAGAGAGCGGATCACAGAAGCTCCTTGATCGGCTTGGCAGCGGGGTCGGCGATCCGAATCGGCCGGCTCACGTTGGACATGTTCTGCTTCATCGGGTCGATCCCGACGGCCTTCACCACGGTCGCGATCAGGTCCGGGGTGCGGGTCGGGTCGCCGTCCACGGAGATTCCGTCCTTCGTCGTCTTCCCGACCGCTTGCCCGCCCTTGATGCCGCCGCCGGCCAGCACCGCCGACCACGACGCGGGCCAGTGGTCGCGACCGCTCTGACCGTTGATGCGCGGCGTTCGGCCGAACTCGCCCTGGCACACGACCAGGGTGTCGTCGAGCATCCCGCGATCCCTCAAATCGGCCAACAGCGCGGCGAACGCCGTGTCGAGGGTGCCGCTCAATCCCTTCACCCGCTCGAAGTTGTCGTTGTGCGTGTCCCACCCGTCGAGTGTCACTTCGATGAACGCCACCCCGCGCTCGACCAGTCGCCGCGCGAGAAGGCACCCCTGGCCGAACGCGGTTCGGCCGTATGAGTCCCGCACCGCGTCCTTCTCGTCGTCCAGTTGGAAGGCAGCGGCGGCTTCGGGCCGCATCAGCCGCACGGCCTGATCGGTCGCGGCGCGGAGGGTGTCGGCGACCGGAGCGCCCTTGCCCGGTTCAAAGTTTTGCTCCAGACCGGCGAGCAGTTCCAGACGCTTCGCTTGCGTCGCAGTGGTCACTCCGGCGGGGCGCTCCAAGTCGGGCACCTTGAGGTCGGAAGCGCCGTCGGTCGGCCGTCGGCCCGCGTTCCCGCCGATGACGAGCGGCGAATACCGTGGGCCGAGGAATCCACCGCCGAGCGCCGTCGCACCGTTGATCCGGCCTCCGATGCTGACGAACCCCGGCAGGTCGGCTTTCGGGTCGCCGAGTTCGTGCGCGACCAGCGAGCCGATTGCCGGGAACTGGATCGCGCCCTGCGGCGCGTACCCCGTCAGGCTCACGAACCGGGCGCGGGCGTGATCCCCTTCCTTCGTTCCCATCGAGCGGATGATCGCCACGTCCTTCATCCGCTTGGCGATCTTGGGCAGGTGTTCGCTGATCTTCACGCCCGGCGCGGCGGTCTCGATCTCCTTGAACGGCCCGCCGTTCTCGTGGCCGGGTTTTAAGTCCCAGATGTCGATGGTGGCGGGGCCGCCGTTCATCCACAGGAGGATGACGGACTTGTGCCGCTTCGGGTGATCTTTGGCATCGGCGGCGAGCGCCTGGAGCCAGCCGGACTGTGAGACGCCGACGGCACCGACGGCCGACAGGCGCAACCAGTCGCGACGCGAGGGGCGGAACGTACCGGCCATATAGAAGCTCCTGTTCGGGTCAGTGATTGGTGTTGAACTCGGTCGTGTTGATGAGCGCCCAGAACACGTCCGCGAGCGCGAGCCGGGGGTCGTTCTCGGTGCCGCCGTCGGCAACGTGCTTCACGAGCGGGGCGGCTTCTTTCTCGGTCGGCTTCCGTCCCAGAACGGCCAGGAACAGGGTCTCGACCTTGCCCTTTGTGTCGAGGAATGGGGCGTCGGCCGCGCCCGCGAGGGTCTGGTTCTTCGCCGGGTCGGTCAGGTCGGTGGTGAACCGGCCGTTCATCGCGGTCAGGGTCTGCACAATCGCACGCTCCGCCGTAACCGCGCGCTCGACGTGGAACTGGGCCGCGAACCGCTTGTGGGCGTCCAGTCCCTGCCCGCGCCCGGTGTCGTCGCGCTCCAGCGGCAACCCGGCGGCGGTCCGCAGGCTGTCATAGAGTTGCTCGCCGGTCAGCCCGCGCACGGGCATCCGGGCGAACAGGCGCGGGTCGGGCGGGGTGCCCTCGCGAACCACCGCCGACAGTTGGTACGCCTTCGTCAGTACGAGCGCGCGGGTCATGTACTTCAGGTCGTACCCGCTCGCGACGAATGCCTCGGCGAGTTCCTTGAGCAGTTCGGCGTGGTAGCCCGCGTTGCCGGTTTCCCCACTCAGGTCGTCGAGCGGTTCCACCAGCGCGGTTCCGAACACCTGCGCCCACGTCCGGTTCACCGCGTTCCGCGCGAAGTACGGGTTGTCCTTCCCCACCACCCAGTCGGCGAGCAACTTCCGCCCCGTGTCCGACGCGAGGGCCGCCGGCCACTTCACCGGGGTGCCGTCCATGAGTTCCGGGGCGAAGGACTTCTTCGTGTTGGGGATCGTGAGTTCCGGCGGCATAGTCTTCCCGCCGTCGCCCATTTTCGGTGCGGCGAAGAACGCAGCGGTCTGCCAGAACTGGTCGCGGGTCCAGCGCGCGAACGGGTGATCGTGGCACTGAGCGCAGTCGAGATTCACGCCGAGGAACGCGCGGGTCGCGCTGGCGGCGAGGTTCTCCGGCTTGTTCTCGTTGGCCGTAAAAAATGGGGCCGGCGTTACACCCGTTTGCGCGGTCGGGAGTGTGCCGGCGGCGCGAATCGGAGCGGTCAGGAGTTCGCGGACCATCCGGTCGTAGGGGGCGTTCTCTTGAACGCGAACCGAGACCCACGCCTCGAAGTCGTCGGCCACTCGCGCGAACTCGGCGTCCGCCTGGGGCACCCACGTCCGCCGCCAGTATGTCGCCATGTGGCGGGCGTGCCCGCCGGAGTCGATCAGCCGGTTCACCAACTTGGCCCGCTTGTCGGGAGCCTTGTCAGCGAGGAACTCACGCGACTCGGCCACCGTGGGAATGCGGCCGATCAGATCGAGCGACGCCCGGCGCAGGAACGTAGCGTCATCGACCACGGGGGCCGGACGGACTTTCGCCTTGTCCCACCCGTCGGCGAGCCGCGCGTCGATGATCGCGGCAAGTTTGGCCGGGTCGGGCCGGTCGGCGGCCGGGGTCGTGCGCGGCGAGCAAGTGGCGATCACCAGTACGAACAAGAGCCGGGAGCGTCTCATGGCGGCGGGTCTCCTTCGCGGTCCGTCGGTTCAAAAGTCGTTCGGCGAAACCAAGTGCCCGTCGTCACGGGTGGTGAGGTAGGCGAAGGTGAGCGGGTCGAGTTTGGTGCTGACGAACCGGACCGACCCGTCGCACAGGAGGATGTTCGCGCCGCCGGTGTGGAACCCGTAGATGCCGAACCAGTTGTTGCAGTTCACCGAGCAATCGGTCGCATCGCCTTTGGCGGCGACGATGCCGTCGGGACCGTGCGGGCCGAACCCGATTGATCCCCACCCCGCCCACATGCCGCGCGCGTTGGCGCTCATGCCGAACTGACCGCCCCCGTCCTGCTTCTTGCCGCTCCGCCACACCTCCGGCCGGCCCGCCTGCTCGATCAGGAGGATCGTACAGGACAGCCCGTCGGTGATTTTCACGAGCGGCAGGTTGCCGTCGTCGGTCATCGCCTGCCGTTGCGTCCCGCCCAACCCGTCGAGGTTCGCCCCGTAGCCGGCGCGGGGCAACAGGAGCGTGTTGCAGGTGATGTAGTCGTTCGCACCGCCGTTCACCGTGAACACGGTGTCCTTGTCCGGGTTGTCCGACTTGCCGGTTGCTTGGGACTGGATCGTGACCGTTCGGTTCGCGGGGGAGGCGGGGCAAAGGAAGGCCTTCACGTTCGTCTCGACGACGGCCTTGTTCCCCGGATCGAAGCAGTCGAGTTTGAAGTTGTACTTCTTGGCGAGTTCGCCCTCCCCGATGTAGGGCAAAAGGTACGGTCCCCACCCGCCATAGGGCTTCCCGTCCCCGAACCCGGTCCGGCGCGGCGGGTTCCCGCCGTGCGTCTTCTCGAATTCCGCGCAGCCCTGGCCGAGTTTTCGCAGGTTATCGTGACACTGCGTCCGGGCCGCGTCCGCTCGCGCGGCTTGCACGCGCGGCAACACGAGTCCGACGGCGACCAGCAACACCCCGACGGTGACGGCCAGTTCGACTCGCGTGACTCCGACTCGCGGTCGGGCCGCGTGATCCGTGTGCATCGCCCCACTCCTGTCATTGGTCCGGTGAGCCGGCATTCAATCGAGCCGGAACGGTTCGAGTTCGTTACTGCCTTCTTTGATCGTAACCTTCCACTTACTCTTGGCCGGGTCGTTGTACCGGCCGTTCAGTCGGTCGCCGCCGGTCACGTCCACGCCGTCCCGGTCCTTCGTCGTCTCCGGCCAGGTGATGGTGACCGCGTATTCGCCCGCCGGCGCACCGTCACCCTCCGCGAACGTGCCGATCTGGAAGGTGCCGTCCGGTCCGACCTCGCCGTGCGGGAACACGTCCTTGAGCGGCCCCGGCGCGAGCGGGCGAAGGACGACCACGGCCTTCGTCGCGGGCCTCTTTTGAAACGTCACCGATCCGCGCACCGGGTGAACCGGCGGACGGCTCTCGCGGGAACAACCGGCCAGCACCGACACGGCGACGAACAACAGACCCGCCCGAAATACGCGCGGCAAGTGCGCGTTAGACGTCGCTGTCGGCAAGAACCTCACCTCCGTTGCAAGTGACGATCCCGAACAGCGTATTCGGGTGCATGCTCTGGCGCAGGAACCGGACCGAGCCGTCCGCGAACACCGCGTTGGCCCCGCCGGTGTGGAAGGCATACACGCCCATGCTGTTGTTGCAGTTGATCGTGCAGGGACCGCCCGGTCCGTCTTTTGTGATGCCGTCGGAGCCGAACTGGTTGAACTGGAAGACTTGATACCCGGCCCACGGCCCCCAGTTCGCGGCCTGACTCAACCCGGCATTGCTGGCCTGCTTCTGACCCCGGATGTAGAAGTCCGCCCGGCCCGCCTGTTCGGTAATCAGGAGTGTACTCGACGTGCCGTCGGTGATGTCCGTGAACTTGCGGTTCGCGTCGTCGATCAGGGCCGTCACGGTGGTCTTCCCGCTCAGGGTCGGATCGCCGTAGAGGGTTGACGAGAAACTGTTCGGTCCGAAGTAATCGCCAGCGGCCCCGACCGACGTGACCCCGCTGATCGTGACCGTGATCGTGCGGTTCCCAGGCCCAGACGGACAGATGAACAGCTTCAAGGGCACGATGATGTTGGCGGCGTTCTCCGGTGCGTAGAAGTCGCGGTCGAGGCGGTAGTTCCCGCTCAGGGCCGTCTGCTCGACGTAGGACAGGATCGGTGGCCCCCACCCCCGGCGCGACCCGGCGGCGAATCCCCGGCGCGGTGGCAGCCCACCGTTGGCGGACTCGTAGTTGTGCATCGCCAACCCGATCTGCTTGAGGTTGTTCTGGCACGACATGCGTGCGGCGGCCTCGCGCACCTTCTGGACGGCGGGCAGCAAGAGGCCGATCAGGATGGCGATGATCGCGATCACCACCAGCAACTCGATCAGCGTGAACGCGCGTCGCAGTCTCATGCGGTGTGTCTCAGTGCGAGAACGGGGTGCCTGTCGAACCCCGGATCGGGCCGTGGGGCAGAGCCGGGACCAAAATCTGATCCGACTGCGGTCTCTGGAACTCACAGGTGCAAAGAAGGCGGTTCGGTGCAAACCGCGAGCCATGTCGAAAATCACAGACAGTGGGACAAGAGAAACGCCGCGAAATGTGCGTTCTTCACCGTATCCGGGACGAACCGAGCATCGTGTGTGGTCGCGCGGTAACCAGCGCTGGTCATGCCGTGAACAAACGCTTGTGCAGTGAACTTGAACCGTGCCAGTTCCCGGCCGCACTTCGACCGCAAAAAGTTGTATGAAACTCGCGTTGGTCGGAAATAATCAGTGAGCCGTGGCACAGAGGTTCCGACCGGTTCGAGGGCGACCAAACGAATGGGTGTTGTCACCCGACAAATCAGCGACGCGCTGCGCGCCCAAGATGGCGACGCCACGACTGACGCGCGCCTGTTGGAGTGCTTCCTTGCGACGCACGACGAAACCGCCTTCGCGACCCTCGTTCAGCGGCACGGGCCGATGGTGATGGGCGTGTGTCTCCGTGTCCTTCGTCACCCGCAGGACGCCGATGACGCCTTTCAAGCCACCTTTCTCGTGCTGATCCGCAAGGCTTCCTCTGTTTCGCCACCGGGAATGGTCGGCAACTGGCTGTACGGGGTGGCGTACCAAACGGCAATCAAGGCGCGGGCGATGGCCGACCGGCGGAGGGCGAAGGAGCGGCAGGTCGTGGGCACTCCCGAACCCGCAGCGGTTGACACCGATGACGCTCTCTGGCGCGAGTTGCGCCCGATCATCGACGAGGAGTTGAGCCGGCTACCCGACAAGTACCGCGCGCCGCTGATTCTGTGCGACATCGAAGAGAAGTCGTACAAGGAGGCGGCCGAGCAACTCGGCTGGCCCGAAGGGACGGTCGCCGGGCGGTTATCGCGGGCGCGGGCGATGCTGGCGGCACGGCTCAACCGGCGCGGCGTGATGTTGTCGGCCGTCGCGCTGCCCCTGCTCCTGACGCACAACACGGCGTCGGCCTCCGTGCCCGCCGCGCTGACGACACAAACAGTTCAGGCCGCGACACTGGTCGCGGCGGGTCAAGCGACGACTGGCGCGGTTTCCGCGAACGTCGCCGCCTTAACAGAAGGGGTCGTGAGGGCCATGCTGATCTCCAAACTGAAGATCGCCTCGGCGGTACTGCTCGCGGCTTGCTTCGCCGTTGCCGGGGTGGGCTTCGCCCTCTCGACGGCCCCTGCCGACGGGCAGGAGCAGAAGAAGCCGGCACAGCCGCCGGCACAACCACAGCCCAAGAAGGTGGACAAGGGCAACAACGAGAAGAATGGCAACAACAACCAGAACGGGAACGACGAGAAGAACGGCAACAATAACCAGAACGGCAACAACGAGCCGAATGGGAACAACAACCAAAACGGCGTCGATGAGAAGAATGGGAACAACAACCAAAACGGCAACGACGAACAGGGCGTGGTGAAGGCCGTCGATCCGAACGCAAATACCATCACCGTCGTGGTGCAGCAACAGGGCAAGCCGGTCGAGAAGGTTTACCCGCTGCCGAAGGATGTGCCGGTAACCCTCGGCGGCAAGCCGGCCAAACTCGGCGACGTGAAGCCGGGGACGAAGGTGAACGTGGCCTTCAACAAGGACAAGAAAGGCGTCGTTGGCATCAAGCAGGTGAACGAGCCGAACGGCCAGAACAACAACGGCCAGAATAACCAGAAGAACAGGTGACCGAACCGCCGCGCCGGGGCCGTCGCCTCGGCCCAGAGGCGCGGAGGTAACCCTCAATCGCCTCGCGGTCCCGGCCCGGCTTGAACCCGAATGCCTCCATCTCCGCGATGGCGCGGCCTGCGGTCCACCCCTGGTACTCCATCCGGTAGACCGCGCACAGGGTTCCCGTCCGGTGGACGCCCGCGAAGCAGTGGATCAGGACCGGGTGGTTCGCGGGGTCGTCCATCACCGCCGAGAATTCGCGCACCACCTCTTCTGCCGGCAGTTCCCCCTGCTCGTCCACTGTCCAGGCGCGGGGGACGATGCGGATGTGACGCACACCGTGGGTCGCGCACACGTCCTCCTCCCACTCGTCGAGGTACGGCTTGTCGGGGTCGCGGACGGTGCGCAGAGTGACCACGGTCTTGATCCGGTGGCGGCGGAGCGTGTACTTCAAGCCGGTCGGGGTGAGTTGCCCGCTCCGGTACAGGACGCCCGGCTCGACCGCGTGGAAGTTCCGCAGGTGGTAGCTGTCGGCCCAAACGAACAACAGCGAGACTGTTACCGAGACGACCAGCGCCAGCGCCAAGAACCGCCTTCGTCGCGTCATCGAACGCCTCCGTTTTCGGCCGGGGCAGACGCACCCGACAACTCCGCCTTCTCGCCGGGACCGTCCTCGCGGTTCGTTGCCGGGAGTCGAACCCGGAACCGGCTCCCTCGCCCGACTTCGGTCGCCACGCTGATCGACCCACCCAATGCCGACGCGATGCGGGCCGCCACCGCCAGACCCAGGCCCACGCCCGGCACGCCGCGCCGTCGCGCTGCCTCCGACCGGAAGAACGGGCGGAACAGGTGCGGCAGGTCATCAGGCGAAACCCCGCAGCCCCGGTCCTCGACGTCCACGCACGGCTCATGTGAATCGCGCCCGACGCGCACGGCGACCGGCGTGCCCGGCTCGCTGTACTTGAGCGCGTTGTCGAGCAGCGCGTCAAGTAGTTCACCGAACAGGTCCGAGTGAATCATCGCCGGCACCCCGTCGGCGGGCGGCTCGAACGCCAGATCGCCCGCGCGCGGGTGGTCGTCCCACGTCCGTAGTCGCGCCGGCACCCACGCCGCGAGGTCCACTCGCTCGACGCCGGGGAGCCGGGCGTCCACCTCCGACCGCGCCAAGAACAAGAGCGCCTCGACCACCCGTCGCAGCCGGCCGGCCTGATCCAGCACGGAGGCCAAAGCGCGCCGGTATTCGGTCGGCTCGCGGTCGCGGCGCAGGGCTACCTCGACTTGACCGATGAGGGCCGCCAGCGGGGTGCGCAGTTGATGCGACGCCTCGCCCGCGAACCGCCGCTCGCGCTCGAACGCCTCGGCCAGCCGGTCGAGCAGTCCGTTGAACGCGGCGGCGAGATCGCCGAGTTCGTCGGCCGAGGTTGAAGCGGGAAGCCGGTGGGTCAGGTCGGTCGCGCCCATCGTGCGAGCGGCGTCGGCCATGCGCGCGACCGGGGCCAGCGCCCGCCGGCACACGGCGCGGCTCACGAACAGCGCGACGGTCAGGATCACGAGGGCCAGGCCGACGAGGGTGGCGGCCAGTGTGCGGAGTTCGGCGTGGACCGGATCGAGCGGCACCGCCACGGTCACGACGAGTGCCCGGTGCTTGCCCGCCTTCGGCGCTCCGGGCGACGGCGTTTCGTGTTCCAGCCGCAGTCGCGCGACCTGCCACGCGCGGCCGGCGTGGTTCACGCGCCGGGGGTTGCGGTGCCCGGAACGGAATCCACCGTCGGCTTCACTTAATAGCTCATTGACGCCCGGTTGCGGCGAACGGTCGATCACTTTTCCCGTGTCGTCGGTCACGGTCCAGCGGAGTTGCTCGCCGAACGCGCCGGGCGCAAGGGCCATCGGGCGGTTGTGCGGCTCCCACTCCACGCCGTCGGGTTCCACTTCGGCCGCCGACGCCAGCGTGTGCGCGGACGCGGCGAGCCGGTCGTCGAGTTGCCGGTGCAGGTGGCGATGGGCCAGCAGGTACAGCGCGACCGAGAAGGTCACGAGGACGGCAGCTAGAGCCGCGAGGAAGAACAGCGACAAGCGGTTGGTGAGGGTCACGCGCTCACTCCGGCTCCGGGCCGAAGGCGTAGCCCCGGTTGCGCAGGGTGCGGATCAGGCGCGGGCCGTGGGCTTCGAGCTTCTTGCGCAGTTCCATGACGTGGACTTCGAGCGTGTTCGATAGGCCGTCGTACCGCTCGTCCCATACCGCCTCGTAGATGCGGGTTCGACTCAACACTTCGTCGGGGTGCCGGAGGAAGAACACCAAGAGCGATTCCTCTTTGGCGGTCAGATCGAGCTTGTGGCCGTCGCGCTCGGCGCGGTGCGTGGTCAGATCGACCTGAACCCCGGCGTGTGCCAGCACGGTGCCGGCGGTCGAACTGGGCCGACGGGCCAGTGCCCGAACGCGGGCGAGCAGTTCCTCGAACGCAAACGGCTTACACAAATAATCGTCCGCGCCACCGTCGAGTCCGCGCACGCGGTCGGAGATCGCGTCGCGGGCGGTGAGCATGAGTACCGGCGTGTCGCACCCCGCTTGTCGGAACTTCTTGAGCAAGGTGAGTCCGTCTTGGCCGGGCAGCCACCAGTCGAGCAGTACCACGTCCCACACGGCGGTTCTCAAGTGGTGCCAGCCAGCGTCGCCGTCGGTCGCCCACTCGACGGTGAATCCCTCTTCACGCAAGCCCCGCGCGACGAAATCGCCAATCGCGTCTTCGTCCTCGACCAAGAGAATGCGGATGCCCATAACGACCGTCCTGGCAGGCGCGGGGGGCTGCACTCGGTCCCGCCCGCGAAACGAGTTGCGGGTTCAGTCGCGATCCTTCTCACCCTTCTTGTTCTTCCCCTTCTCGTCCTTGTCGTCCTCGCCTTTCTTCTTGCCCTTCTTCTTGTCCTCGGCTTTCTTGTCGTCCTCGTCTTCGTTCTTCTTGCCCTTCACCTCGACCTCGACGACCTCGCCTTTGGCGGTCAGGACCACTTCGAGCGTCGCGGTCTTGTACCGCAGTTCGACCTCGTAAGTTGCCTTCTCACCCTTGCCCTCTTTCGACGCGCCGATCACCTTGCCGCCTGGGAACTTCTCCTTCACCGCGCCGACCACCGCCTTCGGCAACTCGGCATTCTTCTCGTCCTTCTCGTCGTTCTCCTTCTTGCTGCTCTTCTTGTCCTCATCGTTCTTGTCGTCGCCGCACTCGCCCGGCGGCTTCTCGGTCTTCTCTTTCTCGCCCTTGAACTTCCCGTCGGGCAGCACCTCGGCCTCGAACGTCTTCTTGTCCGCCGTCGTCAACACCGCTTCGTAATACTCCAAAACCTCCTTGCCCTCCTTCACGTTGATGACGGCCTCAATGATCTTGTACGTCGCCTTCGGATATTTCTTCTCGAACGTCTCCGCGACCCCCTTCGGCAGATCCTTAAACGCCACCTCCTGTTCGATCTGCGTAATCGCGCCGGCAGCCGTGAGCGATACATCGATGTTCTTGCCGTTCTCCTTGAGGGTCACCTCGTAGGTCGCCTTGTCTCCTTCGCCGTCCCGTGAGGCGCTCTTGGCCTCGGCCTTCGGAAACCGCTTGGCGACGGCCTCCGCGACCGGCTTGGGGAGTTTGTTCAGTTCGACTTTCTCGCCCGCCCATGATGGGCCGACCAGAACCAACGCGGCCACGGCAGCCATCACCAAGTGACGCATCGCTTGTTCCTCTTGCGCAGCGGCCGACTCCCCGACGCGGGTAGACCGGCCGACCGCAACGGGAGTTTAGCCACCCTGGGTGAGCCGAACGTGAACCGGGGATAAGAAACAGTTTATCTTCGCGTCACGGCCCGCTCAGGTGCGTCGGGTACAGTCCTCGCACCGGGCCACGAAACCTTCCGCCCGGCGTGACGAGGGCGACCGATGGAAAGGCGACGCGGGCATGGGACGACTTCGGGGTTCCTCCACCGGAACTTCCTCTGGCTCTTGGTCGGCAGCTACGCTCTGGCGGGGGGCGCTCCGACCGCCGGGCAATGGCTCTCTGGCCTCGCCGGAACGGGGAGTCTGCTCGGCCTCGCGGTCCGTGTGTCGGTCCCGGCCGCGATGCTCGGCGTTCTCCTGTTCGCGGCTGGTTTCGCGGTGAAGGGCGAACACCTACGGGGCGTGTTCCGCCGCCCGTCGGCTCTGGTTCTGGGGTTGGTGGCGAGTATCACGGTGCCGGTACTGGTCCTGCTCACCGCCGCCCCGCTGCTCGTGCTGTGGCACGATCCAATCGAAGCACGCGACGTACTCGTGGGTCTGGCGGTGGTGGCCGCGATGCCTGTGGCCGGTTCGTCGGCCGGGTGGTCCCGCGCCGCCGATGGCGACTGCGCCCTGTCTCTGGGTCTGGTTCTCCTGTCCACACTCCTGAGTCCGCTAACCACACCACTCGCGTTTGGCACGGCGGCTCGGTTGGCACCCGGCGATGCGGGCGGGGTGCTGGACGGCCTCGCCGGTGTCGGCGGGGCTGGCGCGTTCGTGGTCGCGTGGGTGGTTCTGCCGACGGCGCTCGGCCTCGCGGCACGGCGGGCAGTCGGCGGCACGCGAGCGGACGCGACGAGTCCGTGGATCAAACAAGTGACAGCCGTGGTACTTCTCGTGTTGTGCTACGCGAACGCCTCGGCCTGTCTGCCGAGTGTGTTCGCCGAGCCGGACTGGGACTGCTTGGCGCTCGTCGCTGTCACGGCCGGTTTGATGTGTGTCACCGCATTCGGATCGGGGTTGGTGGTGGCGCGGATAGTTCGGGCCGATCCCGCGCGACGAGCGTCGCTTGTCTTTGGTGTGGGTATGTCAAACAACGGGGCGGGGTTGGCTCTGGCGGCGGGTGCCCTGGCCGGGTGCCCAATGGCGCTGCTTCCGGTGGTCG
>JALHNS010000123.1 GCA_022843445.1 Gemmata sp. | reverse complement strand
GTAACCCTTCAGATAGCCAGCGAACGCCGGCCCCAACCGCGCGATTTCCTGGTCCGTCATCGGATGCCCTCCCGATAATGGACTCATCGACATTCAGGAAACCCGCGCTGTAGTGCTAGAAACTGCGTGCCCCGTTTCTCAGTGCTAGAGAATCATGGCAAACCCCATACCCGCGACCAACCCGCTGCTGCCGGCGCAGCCGATCCGCCGGTTCACGCGCCCGCTCACGCTGTTCTTGCGCATCGAATCGGCGAGCGGTGTGGTGCTACTGCTCTGTACCGCGGTCGCACTGGCGCTGGCGAACTCGTCACTTGCGGGCGCGTACGAGAAGTTTTGGCACACGCCGATCGCTCTCACGGTGGGCGGGTTCACGCTCGGTGGCGAACTCGGACACTTCCTCGTGAACGACGTGCTGATGACGATCTTTTTCTTCGTCGTCGGCCTCGAAATTAAGCGCGAACTGGTGGCCGGCGAACTGCGCGACCCGCGGAAAGCGGCCCTGCCGGTGGCCGCGGCGCTCGGCGGCATGCTCGTGCCCGCGGGCATCTACATGGCACTCATGGCGAACAGCGCCGGCGCGCCGCCCTTTCGCGGGTGGGGCGTGCCGATGGCGACCGACATCGCGTTCGTCGTCGGCATCATGGCGGTGCTCGGCCCGCGCGTGCCCATCGGCCTAAAAATCATGTTGCTGTCGCTCGCCATCGCGGACGACATCGGCGCGGTCGTGGTCATCGCGATCTTTTACAGCACCGGGCTGAACTGGTTGCTGCTGGGCCTCGCCGCGCTCGGCTTCGGCGTCACCTACTTGCTGAACCGCCTCGGTGTGCGGGCGGTGCCCGCGTACGTGGTCGTGGGCGCTCTCGTCTGGCTCGCGGTGTACAAGTCGGGCGTTCACCCGACGGTCGCGGGCGTCGCGCTCGGGCTGCTCACGCCGGCGAGCGCGTGGATCGGCGACAAGACGCTCGTGGACGTGCTCACGGACGCGGTGGCGCGAGCGCCCGGCCCCGGTGCGGAGCGGCGCGAGGTGCTCGAAACTGTAGCCTTCACGGCGCGCGAGGGCGTGCCGCCGCTAGAGCGGCTCGAAGTGGCGCTCCACCCGTGGGTCGGGTTCGTGATCATGCCGCTGTTCGCGCTCGCCAACGCGGGCGTCGCCATCGACACCAGCGCGGTGGGCGATCCGGTCGCGGTCGCGGTCGCGCTGGGCCTGCTGGTGGGGAAGCCGGTCGGCGTGCTGCTGTTCAGTTATTTGGCCATCCGGTTGGGAATCGCGGCGCTGCCGCAGGGCGTGACGTGGCCGGTACTGCTCGGCGGCGGGTGCTTGGCCGGCATCGGGTTCACGATGTCGTTGTTCGTCGCGGGCCTCGCGTTCGTCGACCACGCGGCGCTGCTCGCGGACGCGAAAATCGGCATCCTGTTGGGTTCTCTCCTGAGTGCCGTTGTGGGTGTGGTCGTGCTGCTGTTGACACTCAAGAATAAAGCCGAAGAGAGTTGATCCGCAGATCTCGCAGATGGACACAGATTTCAAGACACAGAACAGAGAAGAGTAGTTGACAGGATGAACAGGACGAATGCAGTGTCCTGAAACCCCAAGGTCCACGCATCTTGAACTGCTGGCATTGTAATGAGATGAGCGTATACCGGCGGTAGCGCAGGAGGCCCGCCATGCCGACGTCCGAGCTTCGATTCGCACGGTACCTTGCCGACTTGCCCGATCCGCGCGCGGATCGGACCAAGTTGCACCGACTCGATGACATCTTGGTCATCGCCCTGTGCGCGGTCATCTGCGGGGCCGACAGTTTCGAGGAGATCGAGCGGTTCGGCGACGCCCGGGAGGACTGGCTGAAGACGTTCCTCGCGCTGCCCAACGGGATCCCCAGCCACGACACCTTCAACCGGGTGCTCTCGGCTCTGGACCGGGACCGGTTCGCCGCGTGCTTCGCGCGGTGGATGAGCGACCTGTGCGCGGCTACCGGGTTGCGGCCCGTCGCCATCGACGGCAAGGCGCTCCGGGCGGCCCCGGGCGACACGTTCAGCGGGTGCTTGCACCTGGTCAACGCCTGGGCCACCGAGAACAACCTGTTCCTCGGCCAGGTGGCGGTGGCGGACGGGTCCAACGAGATCGCGGCCCTGCCCGAATTACTGGAGGTGCTGGACCTCAAGGGCGCGTTGGTGACGCTCGACGCGGCCTTCTGCCAGAAGGCGATCGTCAAGCAGATCCGTGAGCGGGGCGGGGACTACTTGGCGACGGTGAAGGGGAACCAGCAGACGCTGCACCGGGCCGTTGTCGCGGCCTTCGAGAAGGCCGGCGATGCGGCGTTCGCCGGGTGCGAAATGGCCTCGTCGGTGGAGAACGGTCACGGTCGTCGCGAGGAGCGATACGTGACGGTGATCCGCGACCCCGAAGGGCTGCCGAAGGAGTGGGCGGATGTGGGCGCGGTGGTGATGGTCGGTCGCGAGCGCGAGGTGCGCGGAGAGAACACGAGTAGCGCCCACTTCTACATCACGAGCCTGCGCAGCACGGCCGAAGAGTTGGCCGGATACGTGCGCGGTCACTGGGGCGTGGAGAACGGATTGCACTGGTGCCTCGATGTCTCCTTCCGCGAGGACGCGAATCGGACCCGTGACACGAACGCCGGGGCCAACCTGGGCGTGGTCCGACGAGTGGCCGCCTCGCTCCTCAAACAAGACAAGGGCAAGGGCAGCATCAAGGCCAAGAGGCTCAATGCCGCCTAGAATCAGGATTACCTCAAACAGGTTCTACAGGGATTGCAAGACAATTAGATGCGTTGACCCTGCCTGAAACCCTGCGTATCCTGCTCATCCTGTCAATTTCTCTTTGTTCTCAAATCTGTGTCCATCTGCGAGATCTGCGGACACCCAGTTTTACTTGTTCATGTACTTCTCGAACCACGCCAAGTCCCATTCCATCTTCGCGGTGCGGAACGAGAGCGGCCCGAGGCCGTGCGGCTGATTCGGGTACACGTTCAGTTGCGTCGGCACCTTATTGTACTCCCTGAGTGCGCGGTACAGCATGCGGCTGTGGCCCGGCGGGCACCGCTCGTCGTTCGCGCCGACGTGAATGAGCGTCGGCGTCGTCACGTTGCCGAGGCCGTAAGTCGGCGATGTTTTCTTGTAGATTTCCGGCTGTTCCCACGGCGTGCCCTTCTTGAACACCACCGGGTACGCGGGTTCGTCGTTGAAGCCCCATTCGGCCACGGTGTCCAGAATGCCCGCGCCGCTGCTCGCGGCCTTAATCTTGATCGGCGGGTTCTTCATCGTGATGAGGCAGTTCGTGAGATAGCCGCCGTTGCTCCAGCCCATCACCGCGACGCGTTCCGGGTCCGCGATCCCCTCTTTGATGAGGTGCTGAATCCCGGTGACGATGTCTTTCACATCGATGTCGTTCTCGTTACCGATCAGATCGGTGACGAACTTATCTCCATAACCGGTGGAACCGCGATAGTTCGGGCACAGCACCGCGTAGCCGGCCGCGGCGAAGTATAGTCGGCCGTTGTGCGGATCGAATCTCAAATCGTTGTAGCTCGCCGTGGTGGGTCCACCATGAATGGCAACCACGAGCGGCAGCGGCTTGTCGCCCTTCTTCCACCCGAACGGCAGTTCCAGCGGCCCGCCGACGCTCGCGCCGTCGCTCGATTTCCATGTGACGTGTTCGACGCTGGGGAACTTCCAGTTCTCGGTGTGCGGATTCGGATCAACGAGCACCGTTCCGCCGCCGCGCGAGGTGCGCAGCACCGGCAGGCCCGCGTTCCCGCCGATCACGGCCACGGACACCGCGGGGGCGTCCTTCGTGGAGACCGTTTGCGCGATGTCGTAGACGGTGTGCGTGCTCGCGGGCACGCCGGTGCCGAACGGTCGCACGCGCCCGTTCAGACACGACGCGCGCGTGACGGTCCCGGCTGCGTCCGAGAGGAACGTGAACTCCGCGTTCCTCGTCCAACGGATGACCGAGCCGTAGCCGCGCACCTCCAACTGTGCGCGCGCCATCAGCGCTGTGCTCCACTTCTCCTCGTTCAGTTCGCCGATCACGATTTCGGCCGGGTACGCATCGAACACGGCGCAGAACGCGAACCGCGTGCCGTCGGGGTTCCACGCCAAGCCCTCCAGCCATGCATGAGGACTCGCGGCCTTCGACCGATAGCACTCGGTCGGCGGCGTGACCACCTTCCCGTTCTCGAACACGTCTACGCGGCTCTCGCCCTCGGAGCGAATCACGGTGTCGTCGAGTGCGGAGATCATCGCGACCTTCTTCCCGTCGGCCGTCACCGCGAACTCGCGGATGTAGCGCTTGTCTGCGAGCACTTTCTCCGGCTTGGCCTCGCCTTTCACCGCGAACAACTCGCTCACGGTGCGCGTGCCGTGGCCGTAGTCGATCTTCCCGAACATCTCGCGCAGCGGGGTGAAGTCGTCTTTGTCGGTGGCTTTCGCATCGACGGTGTAGAAGACGGTATCGGCCTTCGGCGCGTAGTCGAAACCGGTCACGCCCGCGGGCACGTTCGTGACTGCGGTCGTTTCGCCCGCGAGCGTCACCTTCCACACTTGCGTTTTGGCTTTCGCGCCGCGGTTGGCGAGCGTGTAGAGCGCTTTACCGTCCGCGCTCCAGCGCAGGTGCCGGTCGCCGCCGCGGTCCTTCGTGATCTGCTTCGGCGCGCCTTTGCCGTCGGTGTCGACGACCCAGAGCGAAGACGTGCGGCGGTCGGCTTTCGCGTCCCACCCGCCGAGGGAGTAGGCAACCTGCTTGCCGTCCGGCGAGAGCGCGATTTCGGTGATCTGGTTAACGGTGGCGTAATCAGCCGGGGTGATGCTGTGCGTGCGCTCCGGTGGCGCGGCCGTTAGGTGGCCGACCGCGAGCACGAACAGTAGCGGAACGAGTGCGCGGCGCATGTGTCTCCTCGAATGGCGGACCTTTGGGCCTGCCGTTCAAGGTGCCCACGCGCCGCGCGGAAAGCAAGGAGTTTCGCCCCTGTCTTGGCGAGCCACAGGGTTTATCCCCGTGGCGTTTTTTAAGCGCGAAGCACCACGGGGATAAATCCCGTGGCTCGCTGTTGAGGGTTACTTGTCCTTGTACACGAGCTTGAGCTTCGTGGTGGCCGCGTCGACGGTCGGCCCGAGTTCGTACACGTTCTTGTAGCCGTAGCTGTGCAGTGTGGTGTAGGTGCTCAGGTTCAGCGACACCGCCATGCCCTTGCCGCCGAACGCGACCTTCGCGATTTCGGCGCGCTTCGCGGCCTCCGCGCCGATGGGCACGCCGCCGTTCGGTGTCACCTGCTGTTGAACAGCAACCTTCGGCGCGTCCGGGGCCGCGGTGAAGTTGTTGTTGCAGTAGATCAGAATCTTCGCGTCCTTGTTCGGCAGCAGCTTCTTCAGGCTGTTCACGTCGATGTCCGAGTAGTTCAGGTTGATCGCGCCTTCGATGTGCATGAGGTCGAACATGGCCTTGCTGCGGGCGTCCAGAACGATGACGCCGTCTTCCTTGCTCATCTTGATGAAGTCGTCCTCGCTCAGGCGGCGCTTCTCGCGGTGCGGGGCTGCGGCGGTGGCGGCGCGGATGTGCGCGAGCATGTCGATGTTCGGGTTCGCGTTCGGCCCGTTCGGCGTCGGCACGGGCTTCGGGTCGGCGGCGGTGGTGCCGCCCAGCAGGTGCGCCGCGGCGAACCCGGCCGCGAACACGATACCCAGTGCGAGGTGCTTCATCGCGAACCCTCCGGTGCGGCGCGGCAGTGTGTCGCGCCTGACCGAAGCATAGCTGCACCGCCGATTCGCTGCGCAACAGTGCGGTAACGAGCGCCACGCTCACTCCGGCAGCGGGCGGCCCTTCGTTTCAGGTGCGAGAGCGATCAGTACCAGCCCCACCACGTACACGCTGGCGACCAGCGCGCACGCCTTCGAGTAGTCGTTGCCGTACCACGCGAGCAAGTTCGCCATTTGCAGGTTCCCCGCGGCCGCGATGATGCGCCCGAAGTTGAACCCGAAGCCCTGACCGGTCGCGCGAACGGCCGTCGGGAACAGTTCCGGCAGGTACAGCGGCAGCCAGCCGTAGAACGACGCGGAGATCATGCCCAGCAACCCCGCGAACAGCACGAACTGCACCCCGAACTGCGGTTCGCTCTGGCGGTAAAACGCGATCATCGACGCCATCGACAGCACGCACAGCGCCGCGTACACCGGGCGGCGACCGAGTGGCGCGCACAACAGCGCACCCACGAGACACCCGATAGCCGCACCAATCGCTGACGACATTTGCAGCCACGAGCGCGCGTCGCGCGGGTCGAGCGCGCCCGTACTCGGTAGGTTCCCGACCCACTGATACATCCACATCAGCCCGGCCCACGTTCCCAAAAGCGGAACGCCGCTCAGCCCCGCCCCCAACAGCATCCTCTTCAGGGTGCTGCTTCGCGCTTCGGCCGAGAGCGCGCTGCGCGACAGGTAACCGCGGGCCGGGTACAGGTAGCCGAGGATCACTACCACCAACCCCGCGAGCGAACCGGCGATGCGCACTTCCAGCGCGAGGTCTTTCGCGGCCCACAGCGCGATGACACCGCCGGCCGCTGCCGCGCCGATCAGCACGCCGATCAGGTCGCGCTCGGACCACTGCTTCGCGCGCCCACTTTCCTTCTCCTGCGACCACTTTTCCGATTCCGGCACGAACAGGCGAATCACCATCGTGAGCAGGGCCGGGGCCGCGCCCACCAGCATGAGAAGCCGCCAATTGTTATTCGTGGTGAGTGAAACGGTCCAATCGAGCGGAAGCCCGACGCCGGTGAGCCAGCCCTGAATGTCTTCCGGGGCCGTGCGAGCCGGGCTAAGCGCGAACGAAATGCCGGCGCAGATGAGGTAGCCGAGGTTCCCGAACGCACCGATGAGGCCGGCCATCAGCGCGCGCGACGCGCCCGGCCACAGTTCCATGACGAGCGCCACACCGAGCGCCCATTCGCCGCCCATGCCGAGCGCGCCGAGGAACCGCAGCCCCGCGAGCTGTTCGGGCGATTGCGCCGCGGCGGACAGCCCGCTGCACAGCGAGTACATGAGGATGCTGACCGTCATCGCGCGCACGCGGCCGATCTTGTCGCCGAGCCAGCCGAACAGCACGCCGCCAGTCGCCGCGCCCACGAGGAAGCACGCGAGCACGATGCCGAACCAACTGTTGATCTCGCCCTGTAATTTCTGAAGGGTTGCGACGCCGGCTGTGCCACCCCCCACCGCCGTTGCCGCGTCAACTTGTTCGCGCACTCGCAGCATTTCCGAGAGCGCGTCTTTCCCCACGAGCGGGAAGAGGCCCATTTCCATGCCGTCGAACATCCAGCCGAGGAGCGCGGCGACGAGGGCGAGCGTTCGCCCACGATTGGAAACGGCAGATTCGGTCATTGTTTGGCCCGGTGGGATGTGGGAAGCATCGCCGAACCGGGCGCGCGGGGCAAGGGGCGAAATCGCGCGTTACGGCTTCGCTGCGTCGGCCGCACCCGTGGTAATCGCGACGCTTGCGTTCGTAACGGCTCTCTCCGCGTCACTGATGTACGGAAGCGGTTCGCCCCTAATGCACGACGGTACGCCGCAGCCGGCGAAGAACACCAGCGCGAACAAGCGGGCGAGGCGCGGGGCGCGCCCGTGCAGCCACTTCCACGCGCGCTCGCGGCGGGTCGCACAGTCCGCGGTCATCACGCGACCGTCCGGCCGGCGGTAGACGCGCAGGCACGGCGGCTTTGTGTCCGCTGCGCCGAGGAGCGCGAGCGCTTCGGCGCGCGACAGCTCGCTCACGTCGTGAACGTTCTGCTTGCACTGGTCGCAGTGGCGCGTGCGGGCGTCGCCGTGCATGTCGTCCCACGGCACTTCGCACGGCACCGGGATGCAGACCGAATCGAGCGCGTCGAGCGCGGGAAGCGGGATCATCGCATGGCCCTCCGAAGTGAATCGATGGTATCAGCCCGGCGCGTTTGTGACGAGCCGGAAGCGTGAGCGACTGTTTGGATTTTTACCAAGAAGCACAGATTGCCGCTCACGCTTCCGGCTCGTCGAGGGGCCTCACTTCGGCGGCGCGGTCTCTTTCTCCACTTGTGCCGCGAGCGCCTTCAGGTCGAGCTTCGCACCTGCCTTCGGGAACGGGTGCGGCAGCAGCCACCAGTCTTCCGTGAAGCTCGCACTCGCGCCCGGCTTCAGTCGCTCGCGCGGGCCGATCGGTTCCAGTTCGATCATCGCGCCCTTCGGCGACCACACCGACAGGGTGATAGCGGCGGCCTCGTTGTAGACGCGGTCCGGGAACGTCGGGAACCGCTTTACAAACGCCACGTCGCTCGGCATCACGTAGCCGAGCCACCCGGCGTAGGTGTCGAAGCCCAGTTTCGGTTTGCGCGGCGGTGCGACGATTTCGAGGAACCCGTCGCGCTCGCGGATGTTGTCGTCCGCGGGACGCACGTTGATCGTCGCGCCCTCTTCGTACATCGCGTACTTGCTGGGGAACCGACTGGGGCGGTCGCCGAGCGGGATCGCGCAGATGCCGCCCGCCGGCGAGAACGAGCGGCCCCAGTGACACACCTCGCGCACCGCGTCGCCGGTGTTCGTGAGCGTCTGAACGCACGAAAGGCCGATGCTGTCGCCGTACTTCACCAAGCGGAACTCGCGGGTCACGCGGATGCCGGCTTCGTCCGGCCCGGTGAGTTTCACGGAGCCGTCTTTGGCGATCTCGGCCGTCCATTCGCCGCCCCACGTTTTCGGGTGAGGCGTTACGACCAACTCCGGGCCGTAGTCGAAGCGCCCGGCGCTTACCGGGCCGGGCTTGCCGGGCGTGCGCTTCTTCTCGGCTTGGTCGAAGTACATGGCGTCCGCGCCGCCGCGCGAGAACTCGAGCACGCGCCCGCCGACTTCCGGGCACAGCACCGCGCGAGTGGTGCCGAGCTTCAGCTCGATCGCCTTCGCGTAGCCGTGCGACTCGACTGTGCGCGCGATCGGTTCGTCGGCGCGTGCGGCGCAACACGCGGCGATCAGTACGAGGGAGAGGGTTCGTGCGAACATGGTTCGGGGTCCGTGGTGAATCAGGTGTACGAGATGATGGCCTGTTGCGCGCTCGGGGGCAACGGGTGAAACGTGCTCCGCGCGAACCCGGCGCGCGCGAACAGCGGCTCGTATTCGGCGAACGTGTACGCGTCGCCGCGCGCGGTGGTGGCGAGCATCGTGAGCGCGAACGTCGCGGTGGGCGGCGGCGATACGCGGTCGTCGTTCGGCACGAACTCCAACGTGACGCACCGGCCGCCCGGCGCGAGAGCGGCGCGCGCCTTCCGCGCGACCGCTTCGCACGTCGGCAGGTCGAAGTGGTGCAGGAAGTTCGTGAGCAGCACGAGGTCGTACGGTCCGCCCCAATCCACATCGAACGCGCTGCCGGGGAGTAACGAATAGCGGGCGCTCATGTGCACAGCGCGCGCGTTCTCTTCGGCGACAGCCAGCACGTTCGGCCAGTCCAGCGCCACCACGTGCGCCGTGGGGTGCGGCTGCGCGATCGCGAGCCCGAACAGCCCGTGACCCGCGGCCACGTCCAGAATGCGCAGCGGCTTCGTCGAGTCTACTTCCACCAACTGCGCCAAGAGCATCGACGGCACCCGCATGAGCGCGGCCATTTCGCGCGCGAACGCGACCCACACCGGGTTGTCGTGCGAAACGGTGCCTTCCGCCGAGTGCGCGGTGCCACCCTTGCGCACGGCGTCCGTGAGTTTGCCGAAGCAATCGCGGATGTCGGGCGTCAGCATGAACCCGACCATCCCGCCCATGTACGCGGGCGAGGTGCGCACAACGAACGGAGCCGACTCCGGCGCGACTGCATAGCCCTCCCGGCCTTTGGTGAGGAAGCCGGCCACCGTGAGGTAGTCGGCTAGAATGCGCACGCCGCGCGGGTGCGCACCGCACGCCGCGGCGAGTTGGTCCGCGGTTGCTTTGCCCGCGGCCGCGTGCGTGAACAGGTCGAGTTCGAGCGCCGCGCGCAGCGCTGCGGTTTTCTGAAAGGCGTTGATCGTGTCGAGGAACAGTGCCGGCGACGGGCTGTTGGTCATCGCGAACCCTCAGTGAGTGCGGGCCGCGGCATTGTAGGGCGTCAGACAAGGTGCGTCGGCCGCGGTCCAGAGGGCCGTCGCGGCCGAGGTGGATCGACACGGGTCACTTCGTCAGCCGGTCAATCAGGTACGCTTGCGCGGTCGGGAGCTTCGTGTTCGGTTCCGTGTTCGAGTGGAACGTCGCGTCCACGCCGGTCGCCTTCAGCTTCTCCATCAGCTTGATACCGAGGATCGGCGAGTGCGTCGGGTCCGGGTGCGTCTCGCCCACCTTCGCGCCCTTAACGCCCGTGTAGTAAAGCGCGATCGGCGGGTCGTCCTTCGTGACGTGCGAGATCGGCGAATACTCCTTGATCCACGGGGCGAGTTTCTCGCGGTTCTTCTCCACCTCGTCGAGGTTCGCCAAGCCGAAGGCGTGCGCGCCGTAGGTGTAGTTCGGCAGCCACTCGCGCGGGTCTTTGGGGTCCAGCGTCACTTGCGCGCCGTTCACGGCGGCGCAGTACAGGCGCGTCGATTCGCGCAACACCGGGTCGGCGCTCTTCGGGTCGGCCATGTCGTCGTGGAACGCGAGCCACAGCGACGAGCACGCCCCGGCCGAACCGCCGGTCGCCCCGATCTTCACCTTGTCGATGTTCCACTCCTTCGCCTTCGACCGCACGAACTGCAGCGCGCGGGCCGCGTCTTCCAGCGGGGCCTTCACCGGCGGGTCCACTTTCATCTCCACCGCGTTCTGCACGTAGCGGTAGTTGATGGTGGCGACCGAAATCCCCTTGTCCAAGTAGCCCTTCACGCTGCCGTACGCGCTGCTCTTGTCGCCGTTGCGCCAGCCGCCCCCGTGAATGAAGAACACGAGCGGGGTGGGCTTGTCGGACTTCGCTTGGAAGAAGTCGAGGACGTTCCGCGGGTGCGGCCCGTACTTCACGTTCTCCGCGGTCGGCGGCACCGGCGGCTTCGGCGGTTGCTTCGGCTCGACCTTTTTCTTGTCGTCCTTTTTCTTGTCGTCCTTCTTCTCGTCGCCCTTCTTGTCTTGAGCGACACTCCCGCTGATCGCGACGAGCGCGGCCATCGCGCACGCGAGCAGCGGGGGAACGAACCGGCGGGCAGTCATCTTGGCACCTTTCGCGTGCCCGTGCCGCGCTCACTTGCGGAGCAATCTCGCTGCACGGGCGGGTGGGAGGGTGAGAATGCGGGCGCGCCCGAACTTACCACACGCGGCGCGCGTTCGCAACGAGGTGCTTGACCGCGCGCCGCGCGTGTGCGACAGTCGCACTCACTTGTTTAGGAGTGGCTCATGCCGAAGACGTACCGCGTCGGGATCATCGGGCACACCGGGCGCGGCGACTACGGCCACGCCGTCGATGCCGCGTTCAAGAAGGTGCCGGCGTGCGAGGTCGTCGCGGTCGCCGACGCGAGCGACACCGGCCGTGCCGCGGCGCAGAAGCGCACCGGCGCGAAGACCGCCTACGCGTCCTACCGCGACATGCTCGCCAAAGAGAAACTCGACATCGTCGGCATCTGCCCGCGGCACATCGACCAGCACGCCGAGATGCTGCTCGCGGCGGCCGAACACGCGTGCCACGTCTACATGGAAAAGCCGTTCGTGCGCACGCCGAAAGAGTGCGACGCGGTGCTCGCGGCGCTCGACATGCGGCACCTCAAACTCGGCATTGCGCACATCAGCCAGTATTCGCCGGTGCTCGCGACGGTCCTGAAGTTGGTCGCGGACGGCACCATCGGCGACGTGTTGGAGATTCGCGGGCGCGGCAAGGAAGACGCGCGCGGCGGTGGCGAAGACCTGTGGGTGCTGGGTTCGCACGTCTTCGGTCTGATGCGCAGTTTCGCCGGCGGTAGCGCGACGAGTTGCTTCGCCACCGTGACGCAGAACGGCAAACCGGTGGTGAAGGCCGACGTGAAGGACGGCCCCGAGGGCATCGGCCCGCTCGCGGGCGATCACGTTCAGGCCACATACTCGTTCCCGAAGGGCGTGACGGGCTACTTCGCCAGCAAGAAGGGCGCGGCCGGCAAGCCGACGCGGTTCGCGGTGCAGGTGTTCGGCTCGAAGGGCGTCATCGAGATGGAAAGCGGCTACGGCGTGAAGGCCGACATCCTGCGCGACGGCAGTTGGTCGCCGGCCCGCAGCGGGGCGAAGTGGGAACCGATTTCGTCCGCGGGGATCGGCAAACCGGAACCGCGCACCGACGGGAGCTACGAGGGCGGTCACGTCGCGGCAATTACAGATCTCATCGAAGCCATCGAGAAGGACCGCGACACGAAGTGTTCGGCCCGCGACGCGGCGGCCATCATCGAAATGATCGCCGCCGTGTTCGAGAGCCACCGCGTCTCGCGCCCGGTGGAGCTACCGCTGAAATCCCGCGCCAACCCGCTGAGCCTCCTCACATGAGCGCCAAAGCCCTGAAAGACAAACTCATCAAAGGCGAGCGCGTGTACGGCACGTTCTTCCAGCACGCGATCTGCCCTGCGGTGGTAGATTTCCTGCCGCCGGGCGCGCTCGATTTCGTCATCGTTACGGCCGAACACAACGCTTTGGACGTCGCCGACTTTCTGCCGATGAAGTACGCGCTGAACGCGAAGGGTATCGCGTGCCTCGCGCGCACGCACTCGCGCGACCCGGACGATGTCTCGAAAGTGTGCGACTCGTTCGACGGCGTAGTGGTGCCGTATGTGGAAGAGGTGGCGCACGCGAAGGCGCTCGCCGCCGCGGCCGTGTATCGGCCGCTCAAAGGGCGCGCACTTCAGAAGGCCATCGACAAGAACGAGTGGCCGAGCCAGAAGACGAAAGACTATGTGACGAACGTGAAGTGCGCCGACACGGTGTTCATTCCGATGATCGAGTCGCTCGCGGGGATCGAGAACCTCGACGCGATTTGCTCGATTCCGGGCGTTCACGCGGTGTTCGTCGGGCCGAACGACCTGACGACCACGATGGGCATTCCGAACGAGTACGACCACAAAGACCTAATCGCGCTCTTGAAGCGCGTGATCGACGTGGCCGACCGGCACCACGTCGCGGCCGGGTGCTGGTTCGGCCGCACGGACCAGATGCTGCGCACGATTCGCCAAGGCGCGCGGCTGGTGGTGTACTCGAACGACAGCGCGATGATGAAGGACGCGATGAGCGCCGCCTTCACCGAACTGCGGAAGGGGTGAACTGGCGCTTCCGCCCGCGGCGCGGTTCGGATATGCTCGAACTCCCGCCGAACTCCCTCCCCGGGTCCGCGATGCTCTCACTCGTCACCCCGCCGCGCGACCGCGCCGACCTGCTCACCCGCCGCGAGTGGCTCCGCGCCGGGGCCATCGGCCTCGGCGGCCTCACGCTCCCGCAGTTGCTCACCCAAAGGGCCCGCGCCGGCGCGCCGCGGGCGAAGGCGAAATCGGTCATCATCTTCGGGCTGGTGGGCGGCCCGGCGCAACACGACACATGGGACCCGAAGCCGGACGCGCCGGCCGAGATTCGCGGACCCTTCGGCACCGTCGCGAGCCGCACCGTGGGGCTGCGCGTCGGCGAACTGATGCCCGAAACGGCGAAGCTCACGGACAAGCTGGCGGTGCTGCGGGCCGTGGTCACGAACGACAACGCGCACTCGTCGAGCGGCTACCAGATGCTCACCGGGGTGCCGCACGCCCCGCTCAACCAAGAGAGCGCGACGCCCAAACCGCCGAACAACGCGCCTTCGCTCGGCGCGATCGTGCGCTACCTGCGCCCCGCGGCCGGGCAACTGCCCTCGGCGGTCACACTCCCCGAACACATCTGGAACGACGGCAACTTCCCGTGGCCCGGGCAAGACGCCGGGGTACTCGGCCGGCGGCACGACCCGTGGCTGATCCACTGCGACCCGGACGACGCGCGGTTCAAGATCGGCGCTCTCGCCCCCCCGGACGAGGTGCCCGCGGCGCGCCTCAGCGCCCGGCGCGGGCTGCTCGCGGGGTTGGACCGCACGTCCGCCGCGGGCGCGCACGAGGTGTACGACGCGAGCGCGCGGAAGGCGTTCGAGTTGGTTTCGTCCGGCGCGGCGCGCGCCGCGTTCGACCTTCACCGCGAACCGGACAAACTGCGCGAGCGGTACGGCCGGTCGCGGTTCGCGCAGAGTTGCCTGCTCGCCCGCCGGTTGGTGGAAGCCGGCGTGTCGCTGGTGCAGGTGAACTGGACCCGCATTCCGAAGCTCGAAAACCAAGGCGGCTGGGACACGCACTCGAAGCACAACGAGAGCGCGAAGGCGTTCCTGATGCCGATGATGGACCGCGCGTTCTCGGCGCTCGTCACCGATCTCGACGCCCGCGGGCTCTTGGACGAAACGCTCGTGGTGTGGTTCGGCGAGTTCGGCCGTACGCCCCGGTTCAACGGCAACGGCGGGCGCGACCACTGGGGCCACGCGTTCTCGCTCGCGCTCGCCGGCGGCGGCGTGCGGGGCGGCACCGTGTACGGGGCCACCGACAAGCACGCCGCGTACCCCGCCGACGGGCGCGTTGAGCCGCGCGACCTAATCGCCACCGTGCTGCACCTGCTCGGCTTCGAACCGGACGCCGAACTGCGCGACGCCGAGAACCGCCCGTTCCCCGCGAGCCGCGGCAGCGTAATTCGTGCTATTTTGTGAGTGCACCGCCATGACCCGCGCCGCGCTTCTCGTCGCACTCGCGTTGTTCGTGACCGGTTGCGCCGAACCGCCGCGCCCCGTACTTCCCGCCCCCGCGGTCGCGCTCCCGGCCGACGAACCGGAGTTGCGGGCCGGTGTCGCGGCGGTCGAGATCACCAACACGAAGGTGCTCCCGCGCAACGATCCACTCTGGGCGAAAGCTCTGGTGCTGAAGCGCGGCGATACGACCGTAGTGCTGGTGACGCTGGACGCGGTCGCGGTGGGCGAAATCGGTCACATCGGCAACGACTTCCTGCCGAAAGTGCGCGCGCGGCTCGAAAAGGAACTCGGCATCGCGCCGGGTTCGGTCGTCGTGAACGCGAGCCACTGCCACGGGAACGTGTGCGCCGACGCGGACGAAAAGACCTTCGAGGCCGTGAAGCGCGCCGCTTCCAAACTGGTCCCGGTGCGCGCCGGTGTGGGCGTCGGGAGCGAAACGCGCGTCTCCGAGAACCGGCGGCTGAAGCTCAAGAGCGGGCGCGAGGCCGACGTGCGCCACGCCTACTCGCTCCCGGCGGACGACGAGGTGGTCGGCGTCGGCCCCATCGACCCGCAAATCGGTGTGTTGCGATTGGACGCGCTCGACGGCAAGCCGTTCGCGGTGGTGTGGAACTTCGCGTGCCACCCGATCATGGGCGTGAACGGCGACGGCAACACCGCGGACGTGACCGGCTTCGCCTCGAAGGTGATCGAAGACGCGACCGGGGCCATGGCGCTGTTCGTGCAAGGGTGCGGCGGCGACATCAACCCGGTGCGCTACAAAGACGTTCACCACCCGCGGCACGCCGAACCGATTGGCAACACGCTCGGCCTCAGTGCGCTGAAGGCCGTTCGCGCGATCAAGTGCGCTGCGACCGCACCGCTGGCGGTGCGCAACGAGAAACTCGCGCTTCCGCGTGCCAACCTCAGCGAGCGCATCGACGCACTGACAGCGGAGCACCTGAAGCTCGTCGCGTCGCTGAAGGGAACGACGCTGAACCTCAAGACGTTCCTCGAACTGGCGACAAAGTACAACCTGTTCAAAGAGTTCCCGTCGTTCGATTCGCACCTGTACCTCACGGAGAAGGCACAGGGCCGCGACGATCTCAACAAACTCGACGAAGCGAACCGGCGCAACCTGCGCGCCTACATCGAGAATATCCTGACGACGGAGCGCATCACGCGCACGCAAACGAATCTCGCGCTGCTGAAGAAGCACCAAGCGACGAACCGCGCAGCCGGCGGCAAACCGTTAGAAGTGGAAGTCGCCGCGCTGCGCGTAGGCGACTTCGCACTGGTCACGTTTCCCGGCGAACTGACTGTCGAAATCGGGCTGAACATCAAGAAGGCCGCTCCGCGCAAGCACACGTTCGTGGCCGGTTACACGAACGGCTACATCTACTACACGCCCACGGCCGACCAACTGAAGGACCGCGGCGGCGCGCAAGAGGACAGCGATTGCCTCTTGGCGGCAGAGTGGGAACAGTTGTTTTCCACGAAGGTCGCGGACATACTAAAGGGGCTGTGACTCCCGGAGCGCGCCTGTGAACACACGCCCAGCCGAGTTGCCGGAAACGCTCGTGCCCGACGGAACCGCGCGCGGCGCGGCAGAAGAGGTGACCGAGCGCGACGACGTGCCCGCGAGCCGGTACGAGATACTGGGCGAGCTCGCGCGCGGCGGCATGGGCATCGTATTTCGTGCGCGCGACCGGCTGCTGAACCGCGAAGTGGGCATCAAGACGCTGCTCAAGAACCCCGCGCCCGCGCCCGTGCTCGCGCGGTTCCGGGCCGAAGCGCATATTACCGGACAGCTCCAGCACCCGAGCGTCCCGCCGGTCCACGAACTCGGCGTGCTGCCCGACGGCCGGCCGTTCATCGCGATGAAACTCATCAAGGGCCAGACGCTCGACGCGCTGTTGAAGGCCCGTACCGATTTGGACGCGGACCGCGCCCGGTTCGTCGCGGTGTTCGAGCAGATCGCGCACGGCGTGGCGTACGCGCACGCGCACAACGTGGTACACCGCGACCTGAAGCCCGCGAACGTCATGGTCGGCGCGCACGGCGAAGTGCAGGTGATGGACTGGGGCTTGGCGAAGGTAATCGGCCAGAGTGCCGACCCGACGGCCCCGGACGGCGAGACGGCCCCCGCGACGGTGATCGGCGCGCCAGACGGCGACAGCGATTCGCTCGCCGGGCGCGCGTTCGGCACACCGGCGTATATGCCCGTGGAGCAGGCCATCGGCGCGATCGACCGCGTGGCCGCGCGGAGCGACGTGTTCAGTTTGGGCGGCATCTTGTGCGCGATTCTGACCGGGAAGCCGCCGTACGTCTCCGCGACGGGCGAGGGCGCGCGCCAACTGGCCGCGACCGCGAAACTGGCCGACTGTCGCGCGCGGCTGAGCGCTTGCGGCGCGGAACCGGAGCTGGTGGCGCTGTGCAACTGGTGCCTCCAACCGGAACCGGACGATCGGCCCGCGGACGCCGACGCCGTGGCCCGCGCGGTGGCCGCGTTCCGCGCCGACGTCGAGCGCCGCGCGCGCCAAGCCGAATTGGACCGCGTGCGGGCC
>JALHNS010000122.1 GCA_022843445.1 Gemmata sp. | reverse complement strand
GAGCGCGCCGAAGAGCGCCGCCGGCCGCGCGACGAAGACGACGATGAGGACGACGACCGCCCGCGCCGCCGCCGGCCGCGCGCCGATGACGAGGACGACGACCGGCCGCGCCGCCGGCGCTGAGCGACATACGAACACGCACCGTTGAAGGGGCTTGCGATGAAGTTCGCGTATTTCTCCCGCGAGATCGCCGGCTGGCTGCTGCTCGCGGCCGGGCTGTGGCAGTTCTGGAACACGTACAACCTGCTGCTCATCCGCCGCGTCTTCGAGGCGGTGCCGGCCGGGTTCATCGCGTTCGTCATCTTCCGCGGCGGGCTGCACCTGCTGAAGGTGGCTGTTGCGGCGCAAGCGGCGCGGTCGCTGCCGGAAACCTCGGCGCTGCCGCTGACGCGCAAAGCCTCGCGGATGCCCGCGAAGTCGGTCGCGCCGACTTCGGTGAAGTCGGTCGTGCCCGGTCCGCGGTCCCGCGAGGCCGCCGCGAACGGCCTGCCGGACTGACCGCGTGCCGCACCTCACTCCCACCACTCGCGCCGTGTTCTTCGACGCTGTGGGCACGCTGCTCCACCCGCGGCCCTCGGCCCCGACCGTGTACGCCGCGGTCGCGGCGCGCTACGGCCTCGCCCTTTCCCCCGCCGACGTGCGCGAGCGCTTCATCGCCGCGTACCTGCGAGAAGAAGCCGCGGACGTGTCCGCGAACTGGCTCACGAGTGAAGTGCGCGAGCGCGAGCGGTGGCACACGATCGTGTGCGAAACGCTCGTCGGCGCGAGCGACCCGGAGGCGTGTTACCGCGAGCTGTTCGACCACTTCGCCCGCCCGCAAGCGTGGGAACCGGACGCCGACGCGCACGCGGTGCTGAGCGCGCTCGCGGCCCACGGCTTGGTGCTCGGAATGGGTTCCAACTACGACGCGCGGTTGTGGTCGGTGCTCGCCGGTTTCCCGCAGTTCGACGTGTTGAAGCCGCGCGTGCTGGTCAGTTCCGAAGTGGGCGTGCGCAAGCCGGGGTCGGGCTTCTTCATTGAGCTCGCGCGCGCCGCCGGCTGCGCACCGGCCGAAGTGCTGTTCGTGGGCGACGACTTCGAAAACGACTACGCGGGAGCGACCGCCGCCGGGCTGAACGCAGTGCTATTGGACCCGAACGACCGCTACGCGCACGTGCCGCACCGCGCGAAGCGGCTGAGCGCGTTGCTCAACGAGCCGGAAGCGTGAGCGACGGTCTTCAAAACGCACAAGTCCGTCGCTCACGCTTCCGGCTCGTCAAGGTGCGATGTCCGCGCACACGGCTTCGGCGGCGCGGCGGCCGCTGGTGAGCGCGCCGTCGATGCTCGCGGTGTCGCGGTGGTCGCCGCACACGTACAACCCCGGCTTCAGGCGCACCGGGCGCGCGAACGGTTCGAGCGCGCCGACTTCTTGTTTGGGCAGCGCGTGCGGAATGCGGTACGCGCGCAACAACCGCCAGCGGCCCGCGGCGGCGCCGTACCAGCGGCGCATCTGGTCGCGCACGCGCACGTCGAGCGTGTCTTCGTCTTCGGGCGGAATCCCGATCACCGACGCGGCGATCAGCGCTTTGTTCGGCGGCGCGTACGCCGGTGAAGCGTTGGACATCACCACGAGGTTGTTCACCGGGCCGCGCTGCTCGCCGTCGAGTACCAGAATCGGTTCGCGCACCGGGGGTTCGTCGGCGGAATAGTACAGCGTCACGGTGCCGTTCGAGCCGGGGTCGCGCACCGCGCCGTTCAGCAGTCGCGCCGCGGTCGGCCCTTCTGTCGCCACCACCACGGCTTTCGCGCGAAGCGTTTCGCCGCTCGCCAGTGTCACCGCGTTGTCACGCACTGAAGAGACCGGGGCGTTCAGCCGTACCGCGCCCGCCGGGAGCGCCGCGGCGAGTTGGTCGGGAATCGCTTGCATGCCGAGCGCCGGTACCGCACCCGGCCCGGCCGCGAACGCGCGGAACACGAAGTTGAAGAATCGGGCCGACGTGCTCAGCTCGCGCTCGAGGAACACCCCGCCGAGGAACGGCCGGAACAGGCGCTCAAACAGCTTCGGCCCGATGCCCGCGGCGGCGAGGGCGTCCGCGGTGCTCACGTCCGGCCCCGGGCGCGCGGCCTTCGCGGCGCGGTACACGTGCAGCAGCTTCAACTTGTCCGCGACCGAACCGATAGGGTTGAACAGCGAGCGCAGCGCGGCGAGCGGCGCGCTCCGCGGGTCCGCGACGCGGTGTAACCGCCCGCCGTTGCGCACGAGCGCGCCGCGCGCGAACGGCTTCAGGTTCAGGGCCGCGAGGTCGAGCACCTGCCGCCCTTCGGCGTACCCGGTGAGGTAAATCTGGAACCCGCGGTCGAGGCGGAACCCGTCCACGAGGTCCGTGCGCACGCGGCCGCCGACGCCGTCGCTCGCTTCGAGTACGCGGAACGAGACGCCGCGCCGGTGCAGTTCCCGCGCGCACGCGAGGCCCGCGAGTCCGCCGCCCACGATCAGCACGTCCGGTTCGCTCACGGCGGTTCCCTCACAGCAGGCTCTTGCGTAAGCGGTCGGCGGCGGCCCGAATCGCAGTTTGCTCCTTCGCGCCGAGCCGCGCGGCGTTCTTCGCTTGCAGCGCCGCCCGCGGGTTCGCGAGCAGACGCGCGCGGTGTTTCAGCAGGAAATCCCAGTACAGCGTGGTGAACGGACACGCGCGGTCGCCGGTCGATTCGGCCGGGTCGTAGCGGCACCCGGTGCAGTAGTTGCTCATCCGCTGCACGTACTTCCCGCTCGCGCAGTACGGCTTGCTCGCCATCACCCCGCCGTCCGCGTACTGCGACATGCCGAGTGTGTTCGGCAGTTCCACCCACTCCACCGCGTCCACGTACACGGCCAAGTACCACTCGTGAACGCGCCGCGGCTCGACGCCGAGCAGCAGCGCGAACAGCCCCGTGACCATGAGCCTCTGAATGTGGTGCGCGTAGCCGTAGTCGAGCGTTTGCCGCAGCGCGTGCCGCAGGCAGTTCATGTCGGTGTCGCCGGTCCAGTAGAACCGCGGCAGCGGTTCGCTTGCGCCGAGTTCGTTGCGGTCGAGGTACCCGGGCATGTGAAGCCAGTACACGCCGCGCACGTACTCGCGCCAGCCGAGGATCTGCCGGATGAAGCCTTCGGCGGCGGCGAGCGGCACGCGGCCCGCGCGGTACGCGCCTTCGACCGCGCGCAGCACCTCGCGCGGGTCCAGCAACTTCAGGTTCAGCGCGGCCGAAATGCGCGAGTGGTACAGGTACGGTTGGTTCGTCCACATCGCGTCTTGGTAGCGGCCGAAGTCTGGCAGCCGGTGTTCCACGAAGTCCGTCAGTGCGGCGCTCGCTTGGTCGGGCGTGAGCGGCCAATCGAAGTGCGCGAGCGAGCCGGGGTGCTCCGCGAAGCGCTCCGCTACCAGTTTCAACACGGCACGCGTGGTGGCGTCCGGCTCGAACGCGAGCGGGGGCGGAACGAGCATCCCGGGGCCGTCGCGGCCGAAGCTCTCGCGGTTGTCGGCGTCGTAGTTCCATTCACCGCCCGCGGGCTTGCCGTTCTCCATCAAGATGCCGGTGCGCTTGCGCATTTCGCGGTAGAAGAACTCCATGCGCAGTTGCTTCCGACCGTCGGCATGTGCGCGAAACTCGTCGATCGTGCATAGGAAGTGACGATCGACGCGCACCTCCAACGGTACGCCGAGTTCGCGCGCCGCGGCTTCGAGTGCGGCCCGTACGCGGTACTCGCCGGGTTCCACCACGATCAGCCGTTCGGGGCGCAGTTTCTTCGCGGTGCGGGCCAGTTCGCCCGCGAAGGTGCCGGTGTTCGCACGGTCCGTGAGTTGCGTGTAGTGGACCGTGAAGCCGCGCGCGCGGAGGGCGTCGGCGTGGTGCCGCATGGCCGCGAGGAACAGCGCGATGCGCGCTTTGTGCGTCCAGACGTGCGTGGATTCTTCGCTTACTTCGGCCATCCAAACCGCGTCGCACTTCGGGTCGAAGCCGTCGAGCGCGGTGGACGCGGGGTCGAGTTGGTCGCCGAGGACGAGCACGAGGTGGCGGGTGCGAGCCATGCGCGGCCTCCGGGCGCGGGAACCGGACAGAACCGGCACCCGCGGCGCGGATTAACTGCTCACTTGCGCTTCTTGGGCTTCTTCGCCGGTTTGGGCTTCGCGGCTTTCGGTGTGGGCGCATCGGCCGGGA
Organism: Gemmata sp.; assembly: GCA_022843445.1. GTDB lineage: Bacteria > Planctomycetota > Planctomycetia > Gemmatales > Gemmataceae > Gemmata. The sequence continues at coordinate 13,296 of JALHNS010000122.1, read as the reverse complement.
GTTGGGCGAACAGGTCGGCCACTTTCACCGCGAATCCCGGCAGCAGGTCGCCGCCGGTAAGTGTGTCCTTCGCGGTGAGGGCGGTCGCGTCGTCCGGCGAGGTGTACACGGTCACGGTGCGCTGCTTCGGGTCGATGAACCACACGAGTTGAACTTCGGAGAGGAAGTATTCCTTGAGCTTGCGCTCCATCTCCGCGGGCGTGTTGCTGGCGCTCAACACTTCGACCGCGAGGTCGGGCGCGAGGTCCGGCACCGCTTCGGCGGGCACGGTGCGCCCCGGCACACGGCTCCACAGCGTGAACGACACGTCCGGGATGCGCACGAGGCCGCCCATGAACGTCATCGGCCCGTCCGCGCCGAGAATCATGCCCACGTTCCCGTTCGCGCGGTTCCACTCTTTCAGAAGGAAACCGAGTTCGATTGCGAGAAACGACTCTTTCGCGCCCAGCGGCTTCTCCACGAGAGTGCCGTCCACTAGCTCGAACTTGCGCTTGTGCTTGTGGAGCAGGCGCACCACGTCCTTCACCGTGGCGGTGCCCGGCGCGGGGCGCAGGCGCACGCGGTCGGGCGAGACGCCGCCCAACTCGGCGAGCAGGTCGCCGAGCGATTCGATCTCTTCGCCCGTTCGCGCGCTGACCATGACGAACCCTCGTGAAGGCACCGCGTCTTACCACACTCACGCACCGGGTACAACTTCGGGCGGCACGTTGTCGGTCGGCTTCAGGCGGTCGCGCAGTTGGCGCGAGACGACGCGGTTCACCACCTCCAAGTACGCCAGCGCGCTCGCTTCTACCACGTCCACGCTCACCGCGCGCGCACGCGAGCGGCGGCCGTTGTGCTCCACTTCGATCGTGGCTTCGCCCTGCGCGTCCATGTCTTGCGACACCGAGCGCACGCGATAATCCACCACCTTCACCTTCGCACCGGTGATGCGGTCGATGGCCTTGATGAGCGCGTCGATGGGGCCGTTGCCCACCGCGGCGTCGCGGCGCACGGTGCCGTCCAAGTGGCGCAGGGTGACGGCGGCGGAGGTCTGCGACCCGGTGCCGGCGGTGCTGGTGAAGCCCACCAAGCTCCACAGGCTGCCGGTGCCCGCGTGCAGTTGGTTCTCGGCCAGCGCTTCGATGTCCGCGTCGTAAATCTCCTTCTTCTTGTCCGCGAGCTTCTTGAACTCGTCGAACACGCGGTTCAGTTGCTCGTCGGTGAGGTGATAGCCGAGGTGCCCGATGCGGTCCTTCAGCGCCGCGCGGCCGCTGTGTTTGCCGAGCACCAGTTCGGTGCGGGAGATGCCCACGTCTTCGGGCCGCATGATCTCGTACGTGCTGCGCTCTTTCAGCATGCCGTCTTGGTGAATGCCCGCTTCGTGCGCGAAGGCGTTCTGGCCCACGATGGCCTTGTTCCGCTGCACCTGCTGCCCGGTGACGAGCGACAGCTTGCGGCTGCACGGGTACAGGTGCCGCGTGTTGATGCCGGTGCTCAGGCCGTAGAAGTCGCGGCGCGTGTGCAGCGCCATCACCACTTCTTCCAGCGACGTGTTGCCGGCGCGCTCGCCGATGCCGTTGATGGTGCATTCCACCTGCCGCGCGCCCTCGCGCAGCGCCGCGAGGCTGTTCGCCACCGCCAAGCCGAGGTCGTTGTGACAGTGGACCGACAGCACGCAGTTCTCGATGCCGCGCACCTTCTGCTTGAGGTGGCGAATGATGGAGGCGTAGTGTTCGGGCACCGCGTAGCCCACGGTGTCGGGGATGTTCAGCGTGGTCGCGCCGGCTTCGATCACGCGCTCGACCACTTCCGCGAGGAAGTCCAGTTCGGTGCGCGCAGCATCTTCGGGCGAGAACTCGATGTCCGCGCACCGGTCGCGCGCGCGCTTCACGCCTTCCACCGCGCGCTTCGCCACTTCGTCGGGCGTCATGCGCAGTTTGAACTCGCGGTGAATCGCGCTGGTAGCGAGGAACACGTGGATGCGCGGCTTCTGCGCGTCCTTCACCGCGTCGGCGGCGCGGTCGATGTCGGCGGGGTTGCACCGTGCGAGGCCCGCGATGGTGGGGCCGCTGATCTGCCGCGCGATGGCCTGCACGCTCTCGAAGTCGCCCGGCGACGCGATGGGGAACCCGGCCTCGATCACGTCCACGCCGAGGTCCGCGAGCGCGCGGGCCATTTCGAGCTTCTCGTGCAGGTTCATGCTGCACCCGGGGCTTTGCTCGCCGTCGCGCAGCGTCGTGTCGAAGATGATGACGCGGTTCGGGTCGCTCGGCACGGCCATGAGAGTTCTCCTGATGGAAACGCAAAAAGCCCCGGAACTGAAGTTCCGGGGCCGCGTGCTACCTCGTGGATCGGATCAACCGACGCGCGAAGAAGACCTGCCCCGGGGCGGTCCAAGAAGTCGAATCGCCAGAAGTCGCGCGCGCGTCACGGGTCGGTCTCGTGTGTTCGGACTGCTGGCAGTCTACGGCGCGCCGCGCGCGGGAGCAATGCGAACCTCACTTCCCAACCGCTCGTGCCAGCGCCGCGGCGGCCCACCCGCTGGCCGCGGCCGAGATGAATTGGTCCTTCTCGTAGGGGAACCCGCTCTCGTAGTACGGCTGAAACGGCTTGCTCCGCGTCTTCACGTACCACGTGCCGTCCTTCTGCTGCGCGCTCAGCAGGAACGCGAGGCCGGCCCGGTACGCGGGCGCGTCGGGCTTCAGTCCGCCGGCGTCGTGCAGCGCGACGAGCGCCGACCCGGTCGCGTAGGCGTCGCTGGTGCCGCTATCGAGCTGCGCCCAACCGCCGTCGGCGCGCTGCGCGTTGAGAAGCTCCCACGCGGCCGATTGCACGTCGCGCGGTTCGGCCCCGGCTTCCTTCAGGGCGAGCAACCGGAACGCGCGGTCTTCGGTGTCCTTGGCGGTCGCCTTCACCAGCCACCCGCGCGCCTTCTCGGTGCGAGCCGTCACCTTCGCGGCGTCCAGTTTGGCGTGAGCGCCCCACACGCGGAGTGCCCGCAGCGCGAGGTACGTCGTGGTGAAGTCGCTCGCCTCGGTCGGCGGGCGGTTCGAGGTGGTGCGCCAGTGGTCGCGGTCGGCTTGGGTGTTCAGCAGGTAGCCGACAACCGCGTCGGTGTTCTCGTCCGCCCCGTGGCCGGCGAGTTCGAGCGCGAAGAGGAGGTAGCCCGCGGTGGCCGCAGCGCCGCCGGTGCCGCGCCCGTCTTTGAACTTCGCGCGGTTCGTTTCGGCGAACGCCGCGACGTGTTCGGCTTGGCCCTTGAACAGGTCCGCGCTCACGTCGAACCCGCGGTCCTTCGCGGTGCGGAACGCGAGCAGCGCCGGCGCTTGGTTGTGGCACGCGAAGCACGTCTTTTGCTCGGCGTGCCCGGTCGCGCCGGCCGTTAGCGGCTTGAGCGCCGCGGTCACCGCCGCGCGAACGCGCTCCGGTTGGGGGTGCGGCGGCGCGGGCAGAAGCAGCGCGAGCGCGAGCGCGAACATGGCGGCTCTCCGAGAGGTACGGTAATGGTACCCGATTTCGCCCGAATGGTGCAACCGGCACGGCGGCGCGCGGTACAATCGGTGTGTTCTGTGATCCCACCGGAGTGACCGCCCGTGACCGCACCCGCGCCCCCGTTCTCGTGTCGCTTCGAGTTCACGGCCGACCGGCGCGCCGCGGTCGTCGTGTTGGTCGGCAAACTGGACCCGGTGGCGGTGGAGGAATTGCACCCGCAGGTGCAAGAGGTGTATCAGGCGGGCGTACGGCGGTTCGCGTTCGACTTGTCCCGCTTGGAGCACACGGGCAGCCTCGGCATCCGACTGATGCTCGGCCTTCAGAACCAATTGAAGGGTACGGGCCTGCTGGTGCTGTGCGCCCCGGTGCCCGCGGTGCGCGACGTCTTCGAGATGATGAAACTCACCGAAGTGCTCCCGATCTACCCCACGCGCGAGGCCGCGCTCGAAGCGGTGCAAGTCCCGGTGTGAGTCGGAAGTTCCAAGTTTCAGAGTTCCGTGCTGCGGTTTGGAGCTTGGAACTCCCTATCGGCGTGAGGAGCGCTCCGTGCCCGCGTCGCTGTTCGAGTGGGTCGGGCGCGCGTCTGCGTTTGCGGCGCGCGCGCTCCCCGCGGCGCTGGGCGCGCTCGCGCGGCCGCGCGAGTGGCTGAAACCACTGTACAACGTCGTGATCGGCGGGCTTCCGCTCGCGGTCGTGACCGGGCTGGCGCTCGGGGTCGTCATCTGGCTGCACACGCGCGACGTACTCGCGCGCACCGGCACCGGCGCGGTCGAGTACCTGCCCACGTTCCTCGCGGCGGCGGTGCTGCTCGAACTCGCGCCGGTGGGCGCGGGGCTGATCGTCGCGGCCCGCACCGGCGCGAGCCTCGGCGCGGAACTGGCCGCGATGCGCGTGAGCGAGCAAATCGACGCGCTCGAACTGCTCGGCGTGTCGCCCGTCCGAAAGCTCGTCGGGCCGCGGGTGCTGGCGTGCGTGCTCGCGGTGCCGATACTCCACGTGCTCATCGCCGCGACCGCGCTCGGCAGCGGCTTTGTGGCGGAGAGCGCGACCGGGGCCACCACCTTCTTGAAGTACGACACCGCGGCGCTGCGCGAACTGGTGCTGCAAGACGTGATCCCCGCGGCGCTGAAGACGCTCGCGTTCGGCTTCGTTGTCGGCGCGGTGGGGTGCTACATCGGCATGAACCCGCGCGACGGCGCGGAGGGCGTGGGCCGCGCCGCGACCGACAGCGTGGTCGCGTGCAGCCTGCTGGTGCTGGTCGCAGACGTGCTGCTTGTGCTGGTGATTAAGGCAATGCAGGCACTGTTCTGACGGTTCGCCGCGTCACGTCGGCAGTTCCCAACCCTTGCGGAAGGCGCGCGACAGGAACGCATCCGCCTTCGCGCTCCCGGTCGTCCCTTTCTGGTGATCCCAAGTGATGTCCGCGCCGGTGCGGTACGCGACGTTCCCCAACAGCACCGCTTCGGTGAGCAACCCGGCGTACGCGAAGTTGCACAGCGCCGTGCCGTTGCCCTTGATCGCTTCCGTCCACTCCTTGTGGTGGCCGAGCGATTTCGGGATGCTCGCCTCCGGTGCCTTGAAATCGCGCGCCGCGGCTTCTGGCAGAATCTGGTACTTGCCGTAATCCGCGACGAGCATCGCCTTCGTGCCCACGAACAGTACCCCGGAGTTGAAGCCCTTAATGCCGCTGCCGTCCGGCGGGCCGCTCACGCCGTGGTCCCAACTCAGTTCCACTTCGCCGCGGTCTTTCGTTTTCGGGAACGTCATCTCCACGCGCATCACGTCCGGTGTCGTGTTGTCTCCGGCGTAGGTCTTCTTGCCTTCGGCGCGCACGCTCGTCGGCGAGGTGAGGCCGAGCGCCCAATACGGCAGGTCGATGTAGTGGCAGCCGAGGTCCGCGAGGGTGCCGCCGCCGAACTCCCACCACCAGCGCCAGTGGAAGTGCGGCCACGCGAAGTTCCAACTGCTCTTGTTGTTCTCCACTTCGAAGAACGCGGTGTCGGTCGGGCCGAGCCACACATCGAGGTCGAACTTCGCCGACGGCTTCGACGTGAGTTTCTTCCCGCCGACCGGCTTGCTGCTGTTCCACACCGCCACTTTCTTGATGTCGCCGAGCAGCCCGGCGCGCACGATCTCCACCACGCGGCGGTAGTTGTTCTCCGCGTGAATCTGCGTGCCCATCTGCGTCACGACTTTGTGCTTCGCCGCGAGCGCGCGCATCGCGCGCACTTCGTTCACGGTTTCGGCCAGCGGCTTTTCGCAGTAGACGTGCTTCCCGAGCGTCATGGCGACGCACGCCGGGTGCGCGTGCGTGTGGTCCGGCGTGCTCACCACCACCGCGTCGAAGGTCTTGTGCGCGGTATCGAACAGTTTGCGATAGTCGGTGAAGTACGCGGCTTTCGGGAACTGTTCGCGGGCCTTCTTCGCGTTGTCCGGGTCCACGTCGCACAGCGCGACCACGTTCTCGTGCGATACCCCGGCGAGGTTCGCCGCGCCGCGATTCGCAACCCCGAGCACCGCGATATTGAGCTTCTCGTTCGCGTTGCGCGCGCGAAGGAACCGCGGGGCCGCAACCAGACCGGCGGAAGCGGCGAGGAACGAACGGCGGGAAAGTGTGCTGCGCACGGCGGGAACTCCGGGAGGGTGATGCCCCGCCGAGTGTACCGAACGCGCGTGCGGAATACAAACGGCCGGGGGAGGGCAGTGTGTGGGCTGAACACACCGCCCTCTACCCCGAACCGCGCTCCCCGGGCGACGCGGAGCTTGGTTTGGCGGCTCGATCGCCGAGCCGGTACCAGAGATACGCGAGCACGCGCCGGTTTTCGGCACAACAAACGAAAGGATTTTTGTGGCACAAGCGTTCGTTCGTTTGATCGTCTGTAACTTGTGGCAGAATCGCCACAAACTCCGCGACTTCTCGGCATCCGGCGGTACAATCGCCGCGAATACCTCTCTTTGGGAGTTCGGCTATGGCAATCGAGCCGCTCACAATCGGCGTGTGCAGTTGGTCGCTACAAGTAACGAGCGTGCCGGAGCTGAAGGGGTTCATGGACCGGCTCGGAATCGACGTGGTTCAGATCGCCTGTGGGGACCCGCACCACGCGAGTTGGGACGAGGGCGACAACATGCCCGCGGCGGCGAAAGCCGCCGGGTTCCGCATGAGCGGCGCGATGCTCGGCTTCCCCGGCGAAGACTACACCACCCCGCAGCACATCGAGCGCACCGGCGGGTTCGGCGATCCGGCGACGCGGCCCGAGCGCCTTGAGCGCTTCAAGTGGGCGCTCGCCCGCACGAAGGAACTCGGCCTGACCGACGTGATGCTGCACGCCGGGTTCATCCCGGAAGTGGGCGCGCCCGCGCGCAAGCCGTTCCTCGACACGCTCGCCCAAGTGGGCGATCTCGCCCGGGCCGCCGGCGTGGTGGTCGCGTTCGAAACGGGCCAAGAGTCGGCGGCTCTGCTGCGCCGCACGCTCGACGATCTAAAGTCGCCGAACCTCAAGGTGAACTTCGACCCCGCGAACATGCTGCTCTACGACAAGGACGACCCGCTACAGGTGCTGGACCTGCTCGCCCCGGACATCCGCAGCGTTCACCTCAAGGACGCGAACCGGCCGACGGTACCGGGCACGTGGGGCAGCGAAGTGCCGCTCGGTGAGGGCCAAACGAACACGCGCGCCTTCGTGAAGGCGCTGAAGCGCATCGGCTTCGCCGGGCCGCTGTGCATCGAGCGCGAAGTGGGCAACCAAGCGGAGCGGTTCCGCGACATCGAACACGGCGTGCGGTTCCTGCGCGCGTGCTTGGCCGAAGCGTAGCGATTGACCAATCCCAACACGGAGGATCGAAGATGCGTGCGTTGTTGATCGCGCTGCCGCTGGCGGCGCTGGTGTGGGCGAGCGCGCCCGCGGGCGCGGCCGACGAAGAGAACCCGGTCATCAAGTTGGTGAAATCGAAGGTGAAAGACCCGTCGAAGCCGTTCGCGCTGATCGTCACGTTCAAGGTGAAAGCCGGGAACGAAAAGAAGCTCGAGGAGGCGTTCGCGCCGTGCCTCGTGGCGACGCGCAAAGAGAAGGGCTGCGTGGCGTACTACCTGAATCGCGATCCGGACCACCCGGAGTTGTACGTGATGTACGAGCAGTTCCGCGGCGTGGAGGGGCTTGCGGCGCACATGAAGGAGAAGCACACCGAGAAACTGCTGAGCACGGTGATTCCGCTGTGCGAAGGCGACCCGACGATCAAAGTGTACGCGGTGCCGGAGTAACTGCCCTATCCGAACCCCGCCCCTCGGGGCGGGGTTCGCGTCATTCACTTCTTCGGTAGCTCTTCGATCGTGATGTTCTTGTATGCGACCTTCGCCTTCGCGCCGCCGTGAACTTGTAGCGCGATCACCCCGGTGCGCTCAATCTTCTCATCCATCTCCGTGTAATCGACGGTCAGTGTGCCGTTCAGCCACAGCCGCACGCGGGTTCCTTCGCAGCGGATCGTGTACTCGTTCCACTCGCCGTGCTTCACCAACTTCTCGATCATCTCTTTGGCCGGGGCCGCAAGGACCTTCTTGCGCCGCGATTCGTCGTACAAGGCACCCCAATAGTTCTGCCCGATGTCGGCCTGATAGCCGATCACCTCGTGATGCTTCGGGATGCGCTTCGTGCGGAACTGCACGCCCGCGTTGGCCTTGTCCTTGTCGCCGGTGAGCTTGAACGTCACCTTCAGCTCGAAGTTCTCGTAGGTCTTAGTGGTGCAGAGGAACTCGTTGCGCGGCACGACAGTTTCGAGCGACCCGCCGGTGATGGCTCCGTCTTCGATCTTCCACGTCTTCACGGTATCGCCTTCCCAGCCGGCGAGCGTCTTCCCGTCGAACAGCGGTACCGGTTTGGCGTCCGCACCAAATACTGGCGCGACCACAAGCAGAGCGAAGAGGGAGAGGCGCATGGGAAGTCCTGTTGGCGGGTTGGTTCTGCACCGCAGCACAGGCACTCTACGCTTTGCCCAAGAGCGCATCAACTACCCAACACCCGCGAACGTGCGGCCCCGCCCCGCGGCAGTGGTTCAGAATGTCTTCGTTCTCGCAGCCGGCGTCTTGAAGTGCATCTGCGAGGATGGGCATTGCGCTGAAGTCGCGCGAATCGTACATCTGGCGTGCGAGTGTTTGGACTGTGCCTGTTTGCCACGACGCTGTAAAGGCAACGGGGCGAAACGGGTTCCCGAAGATGTCACGAACCAATGCGGTTTGCGCCTGTTGCTCCTCGTTGTCGGGGAGATTTGCGTCCCCAATACCGTAAGCTGCTGCTGCGAAGTCCAATGCGCTTGCGAGATACTCCAGTAGTGGGGTATGGATTTCGACGTTGTCGCTCAGAAAGGAACGTAGCACCGCAGTCGACGCGCAGATTAACTTGCCGCCCGCCCTCGCCAGAACGCGCGAGGTGATCTCAACACCGACTTGCCGCCTGAGTGCATCATAATTCTGCTCGTCTGCGACACCCTCTGGATACGTTTCGATAGCCTCGACACCGTTCCGCCCGGCTTTGCCAAGCGATCCCCACACGCGGCGACAAGCTGCGACTGCTAGAAGCCGCAACTTCCGCGTACTCGCCGAGTTATTCATGAACTTCAACATGGCTTCAGAGTGGGGGCATGCGAGCCACTCCGCTTCGGTCATCGATAACCTCGACCTTCTGTCACACTGTCGATTTGCAAAGCACAGCGTGATTTGTTGCGCGGCACGACGGTTTGTGCGCCAGGCGGAGCGAATAAAGAAACCTCCGCGGGGTGAATGCGGAGGTGTTGTAGCGAACGCTCGGCGCTCGCGTTACTCCTTCGGCAGGTCTTTGCCCTGCACGGTCTTCACGCCCTCGCGCGACACGGTTTGCACCTTCCACCGGAAGCCGGGGCGCAGGTCTTTCGTGCCGAAGCCGCTCACGCTCAGGTCGCCGTCCTTCAGCATCGGGCGCAGACCGAACGAGCTGCCCTTCCACGTCCCCACGATCAGCAGTTCCTTCGTGAAATCGACCTTCGGGGCGTCTTTGATGCCCCACGCTTTCGCGAGCGCGTCCCATCCCTTTTGCGACACGATCACGCCGTTCGCGGGCATCGCTTTCTGGAGCGATTCGTCGTCGTTGCTCCCGCCGAGTTCGACGGTGGGTTTCATCTCCTTCGGTTCGTCGGCCGAGACGGGCGCGAGGAACAGCGCGGCGGCGAACAGGGCGAACGCGGTGCGAAACATGGTGGCTCTCCGTGTGTGTGAGTGCTGACACAACACCGACGAGCGCCGGCGCAGAAGCGATTGCGATACTCAGCGAGTTTTCACGCCGCTTGCGCTCGCGCGAGCACGCTCTGCACCGCGGCGACCACGTCCGGCACTTCGGCCATCGCTCCGATGCCAGTGTCGCCACACGCGAGCGCCTTCGTGATCGGCCCGACGATGCGCAGCGTGCTGCTGCGGTCGTTGATTTGCTGCACGAGCGCGTCGTCGGCGAGGTGGCCGGGGATGTGGCCCGCGCCCGCGTCCGCGGCGAGCGACCGAAGGTGGCGCTTGGTAAATGCGTTCTGCCACATCAGCGTGTTCATCGCGGGGGCGAGTACCACCGGCCGCGCGGTGTCCCACGCGCGCCACACGCACGTTAAGCAGTTGTCGCACAGCCCAACCGCGAGCTTCGCCAGCGTGTTCGCGTCCAGTGGGGCGATGAGGAACAGGTCGGCCCACTTGCGGAGTTCGATGTGCGGTACCGCGTCGCCGCGCGCGTAGCGCGCGCCGTCGGCGCGCCCGGGCCATTCGTCGTCGTCCGTCGTGAGTTGCCCGGCGGCGCGGAGCGGTGCGGGGTCGAAGAAGTACAGCGCGGCCGCGGTCGAAACCACCTTCACCGCGTGACCCGAAGCGGCTAGCGCTTCCACGAGTTGCGGCACGCGAACGGCGGCCACGCTGCCGGTCGCGCCGAGAAGCACGTTAGCCATGATTCTGTGCGCGCTCCTGAAAGCGGTCCTCGATGGCGAGCAACAAGCGGTCGGGCAGTTCGCGCCGCGGCACGCGCTCGTACTGGTTGCGGATCGGCCCCACGAACGCCCAGTGCGACGCGCCGTCCAGCGTGTTCGCGACCATGAGGTCCGCGTCCGACTGCTGCCGCGACGCCTCCGCGACTTCCACCAGTTCGGTGTCGTTCAGCCCCACTTCGAGTTTGAACTTCACGAGCAGCCCGGCGAAGCCCCACGGGTGCCGCACGCGGTCGATCAGCTTCGGGGCGCGCACGAGCCGCAACCACAGTTCCGGTTCGCTGCTCTTGATCTTTCCGGCCTTCTGTTCGGTGAGCGCCGCGGGCGCGCCTTCCCACTGGTTGGTGCGCGCGTTGTAGAACGTGCCGGGGTTCGGTGTGAACGTGCCCGCGGGCAGGTAGTCGCTCACCGCGGCGGAGTGGCACACCACGTCGAACGCGGTCGCGCGCAGTTGCGTCTGCATGATGACGGCGAGGTCGTCGAACGTGCGGTACGGGAGCACGGTGAACCGCTCGCCGGGGTCGCGCGGGTTCACGCCGAACTCCGCGAGCACTTCGGGGTTCGAGGTGGCGAGCGTGACCGTGTGCCCGCGGCCCCACGCGGTGCGCGCGACGCTCGCCCCGGTGCGCCCGGAGAAGATGTTGGTGACGCACCGCACGCGGTCGATCAGGCTCTGCGTGTTGCCGGCCGTGACGAAGAAGTTCATCGTGGTGTCGGTAGAGGGGGGCAGCGTTCCACTCTTCAGAGTAGCGGATTCGCGGCCCTCGTTCTCGCGCTACGCCGCGCGCGCGAGCGAAGCCGTGCCACTTTCGAGCCACGCTACCGTTTCGCGCACGCCGGCTTCCAGCTCGGTAGCGGGAACGTCGCACCCCGCGGCCCGGAGCTTGGTCAGGTCGGCGCAGGTGTAACTCTGGTACTGCCGTGCCAGATCGGCCGGCATGTCGGTGAACGACACGTTCGGCGCGAGGCCCAGCGCGAAGAACACGGCGCGGGCCAGATCGAGGAACGAGCGCGGCTTCCCGGTGCCGGAGTTGTACAGCCCGTTCGGACTCGGGTACTTCCAGTGCCACATCAGGTGGTTCACGCAGTCGCCGACGAACACGAAGTCGCGCAACTGCCCCCCGTCCGCGAACCGCGGGTCGGTGCTGCGGAACAGCTTCATGCCGCCGGTCGCGCGAATTTGCTTCCACGATTGATAGACGACACTCGCCATGCGCCCCTTGTGCGCCTCGCGCGGGCCGTACACGTTGAAGAATTTCAGCCCGGCCCACTTCGGCGGCTGCGCGCGCTTCGCGGCCACTTCCGCGAGCGCCCACGCGTCGAAGTCGTTCTTGCTCTTGCCGTACAGGTTCAGCGGCGCGAGGTCGTTCGGCGCGGTGCGGTCGTCGAACCCGCGCGAGCCGTCGCCGTAGGTCGCGGCGCTGGACGCGTAGAAGAAGGGGCGCGCGTGCGCCGCGCACCAGTCCCACAGCCGCCGCGTGTACTCGACGTTGTTGCGACTCAGGTATTCCCAGTTCGTTTCGGTGGTGGCGCTGCACGCGCCCAAGTGGAAGATCGCGTGCGGGCGCGTGCGGCCGGCGGCGAGGTCGGTGAGGAAGTGGTCGTGCCGGACGAACGCGAACCGCTCGAGGCCTGCGAGGTTCGCGGCGCTCGCCGGCGCGAGTTCCTGATCCACGAGCAGAAGCGGGTGCCCTTCGCGCGCCAACCGGTGCGCGAGGTTCGACCCGATGAAGCCCGCGGCGCCCGTAACCGCAATCATGATGCCCTCTCAATATCGCGCAACCGCGCGGTTTTCTTCAGTGCCCTCTCGCCTTCCGCGCCCGTCCGCCTACTCGTGTGCGACACGACCTTCACCGCGACCGGGCTGGTCGCGCGGGAGAGGGTGGCCGAGGCTTTGCGAGGCCGGGAGACGGGCGTGTAGTTCAGCGCAAAATCAGTAAGCTGATTCGCGCGTGTCGCTCACCCCTCACCCGCCCGCGAAGCGCGGGCACCCTCTCCCGCAAGGGGACAGGGCAAAGGCCAATCACTTCGGGGCCGCGGCCCGCGAGCGCACGCGCGGCGCGTCGAGCGCGCCCAAGTGATCCACCAGCGCTTGCTCCGGGTCCGGGAGCGCCTCGCGCAACTTCGGCAGCAGCGGCCCGGGCGCGGGGTCGGTGCGCAGCGCGAGCAGGTACTCGTGCAGCACCTTCTTCGTGCCGGGCGACGACCGCAACATCAGGTGGACCCACGCCCACGCCTCGCGGTACTCCGGCTTCTCCATTTGCGCGACGTGCCCGAACTTTTCGAGCCGCGCGAGGTCCGGGCGGAACGGGGTGCGGCGCAGCGTGTCCAAGTGCGCCGCGTTCACGCCCGCGTTCTGCGGCGGCAACTCGAAATAGCCGGCCAAGCCCTCGTCGAGCCACAGCGGTACGTCTTTCAGCACGCCGCGCAACAGCGCGTGCGTGAGTTCGTGCCGCAGGTCGGTGGCGAGCGTGTCGCCCATCCACGTGAAGATTTTTAACTCGTCCGCGCCGCCGGCGCGCGGCTCGGCGATGAAGTACGCGCGGCGGTTCGGCAGGTTCCGATATTTCGCCTTCATGTACCGCTCGTAGCGGTCCTGCGTGTCGAACAGGAACACTTGCACGATGCCGGTGCCCGGCGGCAACCCGAGTTCGCCGAACACTTGGTCCGGCAGCGCGCCGAGGTCCGCGAACAGCGGGTCGGAGCGGTCCAACTCGAAGTCGTGGTACAGCACGAAGTAGTCGCGGCGCGTGGCGTGCTTGCCGGGCGCGGTGGCCGGCGCGCCGAGCGCGTGCGGCGGCGCTTCTTCCGCGCCGCGGGCTGCGACCGGGGCCGGCG
>JALHNS010000121.1 GCA_022843445.1 Gemmata sp. | reverse complement strand
TGGCCTTTTGCGCGGCTCTGGCCGCTGCCGGGTTCCGGCACCTCCCGCTGCGCCGGCCGGCGCTCGGCGCGCGCGGCGAGGCGGTCGCGCTGCTGCTGATCGCAACGCTGTTGGGGTTCGTGGTGCCCAATCGTGCGAAGGGCGTGTGCGTGCAGGCCAAGTTCTGGAAGTCGGGCGGCGGGCAGAAAATGGTCACCCTGCCCACACTCGCGCGCGACGCGACGCGCGCGTTGCGCGCCTTGGGGCTGCCACCGGAAACGGCGGTACTCGACCACAACGGCGGGCGCGAGTTCTTCGCCGGGTTCACGGGTCCGGTTCACGACCCGTTCGCGCTGCCGCCGGGCACGAACTTGCGCGAGTTCGTCACGCGGTCGAACGTCGGGGTCGTCGTCGTCGACGCGACGGTCGCCAGTAGCCCCGCGCTCAAAGACGACCCGGAGATGAAGGAATTGGCCGCGGGCCGCGAGACGGCGACGTTTCGGATCGTGCCGGTGCCGAACCAGCCCGCGTTCGCGCTCGCGGTGCGCCGCGACCTGTTCCCGAAATGAGCTACGCGCCCGGGCTAGCACCCCGCAAAATTGCCTCAAAAATGAGATTTCAAGGCGTAAGTGCGGGCCTTCCGAGTTCGCGCCACGAAACGAACGGCCCTTCATCGGAACGGGCCCGCGCCGACACCCAAATAGTATACACACGATCAAATCGAGTCAATGTCCTTTCGAGGCTCTGCTTGCCCTGCCCGACCGGTGCGCGAACGGCGAAACCGAGCCGGTGCGCGGGGCATCGAGTTCGCGCCACCAAACGAATTGCCATGCGACCGGCACGCAGCGCGACCCGAGTGAATAGTATACGCGCGAACAAAAACTGTCAACGCGCGGGTGGCACCCACGTCGGGCGAACGCGCCCTACAGTCGGATGCCGCCGGAGGCGTCGAGCCACGCCCCGGTAATCCACCGCGCGTCGTCGCCCGCCAAGAGCGCCGCGGCGTCCGCGATGTCGTCCGCCTCGCCGATCCGCCGCAGCGCGGTCGCGGCGATCTCCTGCACCTCTTCCTCTTTCGTCTTGCCGCTCTTCTCGCTGTTCATGTCGGTGCGCGTCGATCCGGGCGCGAGCACGTTCACGCGAATGCCCTTGGGCCCCAGTTCCGCGGCCAGCACGCGGGTCATCAGATCGACCGCGCCCTTCGTGGCCGTGTACACCACCGCGCCCGGGTACGCCATGCGGCTGATCGCGCTGCCCACGTTGATGATGCTGCCGCCGTCGGTCATCAGTTCGGCCGCGCGCTTGCAGCACAGCAGGTAGCCGCGCACGTTCACGTTGAAGTGCGCGTCGATCGTTTCGGCGGTCACGTCCGGGAGGAACAGGCGCTGCATGATGGCGGCGTTGTTCACCAGAATGTCGAGCCGGCCGAACGCCGCGATGGTGGCGTCGAACATGGTAGCGATGTCGGCCGGGTTGCCGACGTTGGCCTTCACCGCGACGGCCTGCCCGCCGGCGGCGACGATGCCCGCGACCACTTTCTCGGCTTCGGCGGCGCTGCTGGCGTAGTTCACGACGACTCTCGCGCCGTCGCGGGCGAAGCGGGTGGCAATGGCGGCCCCGATGCCGCGCGAGGCCCCGGTCACGAGCGCGACTTTCCCGGCGAGCGGCAGTTTGGACATGGCGAACCTCGTGTGCGGTGTGGTGTCTGTTGGGTAGGTTAGTGCGGCGCGGGAAACCGTCACGGGTGGGAAAAAGCTCTTGTCGGCGGTTCGCGCGCCCGCTAAGAATTGGAGTGGAAGGGGACGTAGCTCAATTGGTTAGAGTACCGGCTTGTCACGCCGGTGGTTGCGGGTTCGAGTCCCGTCGTCCTCGCTCGTGCCAACCGATGCGGGCCGGTGCTGAGAAGCGCCGGCCCCTTGCATTTCTAGCGTTTGCCGCACCTCACCCCGATTCGCCCGCACGCCCGGAATCTCGTCAGACGATGCCGATTGATGCAACCCGGCGCGAGGGTTCACTACGCCCGGCACTACGCCCAAACGGATAGAGTTGTCCGGTTTCGCGCCGTCGGTCCCGGTCAAGCGAAGGCGTTGTGCGCTCGTTTCGGGCGCGTCGGTGGGCACGAGGTTCGGGAGTTTTGCAACGGCCCCGGTGAGGTCGTACAACCGGCGGTGCGAGTAGCGCGCGGTGAGTTCGGGCTTCGAGTGCCCGGCCAGTTCTTGCAGCGTGCGCAGGTCGATGCCCGAGCGCCCGCCGAGCGTCAGGAACGAGTGCCGCAGTGCGTGAAAGTCGGCGTACAACGGGCCGTCCGGCCCGTCGGTCGCATAGGCAATGCCCGCGGCTTCGAGGTCGCCCCGGATCATCTCCGCGCCGCGGTGGTCGCGCGCCCATGTCCCGCCCCACACCGGCGCGGTTGCCGGTTTGCCGTCGAGGTAGGCGCGGAGCGCCGCGGCCACGTCCGCGGGCAGCGGTTGCACCTTCAACTTGCGAGACTTGTTGAACCGGGCCGCGAGCGTAACTGTCGGCGCGTGCGCGTCGAGGTCGAAGTCGTTCGGCGTCAGGTTCGCCAGCGCAGACGCGCGAAAGCCGGTGCCCGCGGCGGTGAGGTAGAGAAAGTAGCGTCGGTGCCGGTCAGCCCGCGGAACGTGCGGGCGCTGGTGCGGGCCGCGTCGAACAGGCGGCGCAACTCGTCGGCCGACAGCTCGCGGCGGGCGCGGCGCACGTCCGTCGCGGCGTTCACGAGCGCGAGCGAATCGAGCGGGTTCGCGCCCATGCGCTTCGCCTTCACGAGCCACCCGAAGAAACCCCGCACCGCGCGCACGTAGTGGTTCACCGTTTCCGGCCCGCAGCCCTTCGCGCGGTTGAGCACGAGCGCTTCCACGGTCGCGCGCGTGAGCCGGCGCGCCTTCCCGGTGCCGGTCGCTTCCAGTTCGAGCCGCTTCACGGCGGCGCGCACGGCGGTCCCACTGATGCCGAGCAACTCCGCCACTTCGCCCGGCGCGAACGAGTCGCCCGCGGGGATCGCGACCGGTGCGGCGTCGCGCCGGAGCGCGGCGAGCCATTCCGCGGCCTTGCCCGCGTCCGCATCGAGCGGGAACTTGAATTCGCAACCGACGAGCAGCGCCGACACGCGCCCCACTGCGAGCCGCACATGCGCCGGCGTACAGCCCTTCGCTTCGAGGTGCCCCGCGTAGTCGGTCAGGTGTTCGGCGAGTGGGCGGCGCAGGTGTGCGTCGCTCGGGTCGATGATGCCGACGCGCGTGCGCGCCGCTTTGCGCTCCAACTCGGCCGCGAGTTGCTCCGTCGCTTTCAGGTCCGCGTACCCCTTCACGCGCTTCACGGTGCCGGTGTCGTCGCGCAGCTCGAAGTACCAGCGGCGCGACGGTCGCAGGTACTTCGTGCGGTCCTTCGTGAGCGGGAACAACTGCCCGCGCCCGCGGTCGCGGATGCGGACGTGCGGCGCGCCGTTGTGCTCCACGATCTCGGCGTTCGCGGGTAGCGGGCGGGTGCTGTTCAGTTTGAACGGCTTCGGCATCGGATGAGCCTTTCGGAAGCGGCCGGGCGGTTCGCGTGCGGCTTCCGGTCGCACACAACCCGCCGAGCAAGGCGAAGGAGAACTATACCGCGGTGGGCACTTCGCGCGTCACGTCAGCCGCGCGAAATTGAAGCAGTTTGAACATCGAAGCGCCGTCGAACGCGGCGTTGAAAGTCGCGCACGATTCATAGGGTTTTCAAGGTGGCGCGCGGTTCGATGTTGTGCGCCGCCGGAGCGCCCGAGCGGCGGCGGCGATGGTCCCATTCTGGGATAGCGGAAGTGGGTTGCCGCGGGCGCTTGCAAGAATTTGCCGGTTGCAAGCGGCAACGGGCTTCCTCATGCCGCACCGGTCGCGCGCACGCGGTAGGTCGTCGGTCCACTCCCCAACTTCCCGCGCCGTACCACGAGGAGCAACCCCTTCGCGTCGAGGCGGGTGAGCGCGTAGCGCACGGCCCGTTCCGACAGCCCGGCGCGGCGCGCGAGGTCCGCTTGCCCGGTGCGGGCGGTGCCGGTCGCGGCCTTCGTGTCGCGGAACAGGATGAGCCACACCTTCGCTTCGCTCTTGGTCAACCCGGCGAGCGCGCAGTCGGTGAAGGCGTTCAGCACCGCGAACCGCTCGCCCCGGCCCGCGCGCCGCCCGGTTTGGGGCTTTGTGGGTGTCCGGTTTTGTACGGTCGGCACGGGTGCCGGGTCGTCGTCCGACCGCAGCACCGCGTTCGCGGGCAGATTCCCGCCGTACTTCTCGTTCAGTTCTTGCATGGTGAGCCGCTGCACGTCAGCCCCCCTTCGGCTTGTGTGCCGGTGCGGGCTTCGCGTCGTCGAACCCGGCGAACCCGGACACGTCCGCCAGCGGCGCGAACGTCTGCGTCGTCGGGTCGAACGACACGCGCACGTCGGCCGTCGGGCCGTAGCGGTTCTTCGCGCACTCTAGCGTGATCGCGCCGTCGTCCGGCGTGAACAGGTACACGGCATCGGCCCCGTATTCGAGTTCCGACGAGCCGCGGAGCGAAGCGAGGTTCAGCCCCTTGTAGCTGCTCGAACCGCGCTCGTTCTTCTGCCGCGCGACCGCGACGGCCGCGAGCACGGCCGCGCCCTGATCGCAGAACCGCCGCACCTTCTCGCACGCGGCTTCGAGTTGCTCCCGCTGCGACGGCCCGCCCTTGCCCACACTGAACCGTTGCAGGTAGTCCAGCACCAGCACGTTCGCCCCGAACGCCGTGCCCGCGGCGGCGACGTGCTCCAGAGCGAAGGGGGCTTGCAGGAACGCCAACCGCCCGGCGACCGTCTTCAACACCTCGGTTGCGACTTTCACGCGCTCGAGTTGGGCGGGCGTCAGCGTGCGGTCGCTGATCGCGGTGAGCGGCACCCCGGACAGGCGCGATACCGCGCGCTCGATGAGCAGCGCCGGCACCATCTCCACGTTCGCCACGAGCACCCGCCCGGCTTCGTTCAGCCGCAACAAGTCTACGCTCATCTGCATCAGCGCGCCGGTCTTCCCGGTGCCCGGCGCGCCGCCGAACACCAGCGCCCGACCGGGCCGCACGTCGAGCGCGTCGAACGGCGCGCCCATCGCGTACCGCACCGGCGGTTCGCCCCGTTCCACGTCCGCGTACCACGAGCCGAGCAGGTCGGCCCCGGTGGTGAAGTTCGGTTTCATACTGCTGTCTCCCCTTTCGTGTTGGTGCTCTGTTGGTTCGCGTGCGCGATGCCGCACGCGATTTGTCGGGCCACGTCCTTCGGCGTCAGTCCGCTGTCGCACCCCGGTTCGGTGAGCAGCGCCGACACCAGCGCCGGCGGCGCGCCCTGTTCGGTGAGCCACGCGGCGGCGCGAAACAACTGCTTGTGCCGTTCGCCCTCGGCGATGCCGAACCGGAACACGTCGAGCACGTCGCGCGGGGCGCGAGCGTCGGGTGTGCCGGTGCGCCGGTGCTCTGCCCGC
Source organism: Gemmata sp. (assembly GCA_022843445.1). Taxonomy (GTDB): domain Bacteria; phylum Planctomycetota; class Planctomycetia; order Gemmatales; family Gemmataceae; genus Gemmata. The sequence goes on along the minus strand of JALHNS010000121.1, from coordinate 12,058 downwards.
ACCTCGGCGACGCGGGCCGCGGCGAGTTCGGCGGCGCGCCAGTCCCGCGCCATGTCGGCGGCGCTCGCGCGGGCGGTGGGCAACCCGTCGCCCGCCGGGTGCTTGGCGTGTTCGAGGATGCCCGCGGCGCTCATCTGAAAGAGCGATTCGGAGAACACGCGGCGCTTGAACCGCCCGGTCTTCGGGTGCCGCGTGTTGGGCAACCGCACGATGCGGTTCACGTCGTACACGCCCGTGTCGATGCTCACGCCCGCGGCTTCGGCGAGCGCTTCGGCGAACGCCCGCGCGGTGCGGTTGAACCCTTCTGCCGGCGGCGGTTCGTGCGCCAGATCGAGTACGACGTGAAACCCCTTGTTGCCGGAGAAGTACACGAGCACTTCGCCCACGAGCGCCGGGTATCGCTGGTACAACACGCCCACCAGCTTCCGCGCGTCGGCGAGCGCGTCGGCGAGGTCCGGGCGGTCGATGTCCAGCACGAGCCAGCGGCACCAGCACGGCCCGGCGTAGTTCGCCACGCTGTTCCGGTTCGCGGCGTAGTGCGTCTTCATCTCCGCGCCGAACGCGAAGTGCGACAGGTACGCTTCGCGCGTCTCGTCGCGCTCGAGCATCAGCCCGTTCGCGTAAGCGGCGAACAGGTCCGCGTGCCGCACGAGAGCACGCGGGGACGCGGGCGCACCCATGACGAGCGCGCCCGCGTCGAACCCGGTGGTCACTGCTGCCCCCCTTCGCTCTGCCGGCCGAGCATGAAGTCGGCCGCGGGGGAATCGGTGACGCGGACCACGGTGAAACTCTTGATGTCGTTGCGCTCGATGCCGTCGTTGCCGCGCTGGAGCGCGACCACGAGCCGCACGACGTACTCGCGCCCGGCTTCGGGGAAGGGCGCGAGCAGTTGCGACATGCTGGACAGCCCGAACGCGGCGAGGTCGCGCTTGCTGTAGGTGAGCGCCTTCGGGCCGAACGTCCACATCCGCAGCAGTGTGCGCCCGGTGTGCGGCCCCTCGGTGATCTCGAACCGCATCCGGTAGGCGTCGGCCCCGGCGCGCGTTTTGGTCGCTTCGCCCGACAGCACGCGCGCCACGTACACGCCCGGCGGCACCGGGGTGAACTCGGGCGCGGCTTCGGCGTCGTCGAAGTTGGCGAACCCGCCGCTAAACGCATCGTTCAAGTTCATGGCTTTGCCTCGTAGCAGTGGTGAAGTGCACGCGGCAACGTTGCCGCGCGCGGGGTTGCGGTTCAGTCGTTCTCGGCTTTGCTTTGGGCTTCGAGTTCGCGCAGCTCGTCGGCCGCGCCGTGCGCGTCGGCGAGCACCCACACGCGGAGTGGGCGAGCGTGCGCGACCGCGCGGTTCGTCTGGCGAAACTTGGTCGAGCGGATGAGGCCGCGCGCCGCGAGGTCTTTGAACGCGCAGCCGACGAACGCGGGCTTGATGCCCGCCGGGATGGTGAGCCGGCCGCGCACCTCGTCGGCACTCACTTCGCCCAGATCGAACGCGAGCCGCAGCGCGAGCCGCTTCGTTTCGCGCACGAGCGCGTGCCGGTGCAGGCGCAGCAGGTCGAGCGCCTCGTCGCGGGCGCGCTCGCCTTCTCGCCTATCGTTCTGTACAATTTCCATAGTTAGCTCCGATGCATCGGGTCGAGTGCTTGCGCTTGGTGGCGGCGGCACTCGGCCCGGTGCTGTTTGTGGGGATGGGGTCAGGTGCGGGCGGCGCGGCGCGCCTCCCATTCCGCACGCGGGGGCGCGCCAGCCGCGACCCACACGCGAACGTCTTCGAGGTTCCAGCGCACCAAACCGCCGATGCGCACCGGTCGCGGCAGACGCCCGGCACTATCGTGCGCGCGAAGCGTGCGGAGTCCGATGCCGAGCATCGTGGCGAGGTCTTTGGCACTCACGAGCAGCGGCGCGGGGGCGGTGTCTGGGGACACGGCGAAGGGGAGCAAGTCAGCCACGCGCGCCCCCCTTCGCCGATGATGGCGAGGCGGGCGGGTTGATCCGGTCACCGGTGGTCAGTGGCAGGTGTAGCCGAATTGCTAGACGCAGTAGCCGGCGCAAAAGCCGTGCGCGCTCATCGGTGGCGTCGATTGCCCGCCGGATGTCATCCGGGTCGGGCATCTTAATTTCTGAATCGGTCGGTTTCATGCGGGTCTCCGGAGTTCGGATGACCACACGATAAGCCGGCATCAGCGCAGAGGGTATGACCGCGATGTGACCTCATGTGACCGCGTGCGACCGTCACGGGTTGGTCACACTCATTCGGGATTTTTGTCGCCAGCGGGCCAGTATCCACGATTACGGATGTTGATGAGGATTCCCTTGCCCACCATCCAAGCGAGATGGTGCCCCAACTTACCTTCACTCTTCAGTCGTAGTTCCCGTACAAGGTCGGGGCGTTGCAGCGGGCACCTAGCTCGCCGAATTGCAGCCACAATCTCATCTTGCTTGTCCTGACTCGGCGGGGCGTTATGTTGCTTGTTTATTATGTTGTCAACGGTGCAAGTCGCTTCGTTTTGCGAGTCGTTCTGTTGCCCGGATTCTGGGGCAGATCGCTCTTCGTGGGAATCATCGTCGCTGTCCGAATCCGCGAGCGCCGGTGTTGCGGCCTGAGCGCCCCCCCGTTCTGCAACCGGCGGCGATTTTCCTCCGCCCCCGTGCTCATCGGTGCCATTCTCGTTAGCTCGCAGTTCCGCGATTGCGGCGCGAAGTTGAGCTTGAATGTCGTCAGCTTCGGGCGCTGGTATCGGTTCGTCATCCGGTGTGGGTGCCGGTCCTTCCTCTGGGGGTTGCACGCTCGGCGGCGCGTACGCTTCGCCGATCATCAGCACGCGATTGCCGACACGACAGAAGTGCGGGCCGCTACGGTCGAGCCAGTGCGAAATTGCTGCGTGTGCGACAGGGGAGAACTCACCCCCGCAACGGCGGAAGTCATCTTTCAGCGACAACGTTGGTTCCAACCCGACCGTCGCGAGCGCCGCGCGGAATTGATAAACGGTCGCGTCGTGTGCGTGTTTCAGGCAGCACAAGAACAAGGAATCCACTGCCTCCGTTCGCTCTGCGATTGCAGCGTTCGCAACAATGTGGTCGCGTTGAAGCCGTTGAAATCTTGCCCGAAATAGTTGGTCATCGCACGCTGTTGCAGCAGAGAACAATTGCCGAATCGCGTAGCGAGCGTGAGTCTTCGGAGAAGCACGAACATCGGGCGGTGGCTCGTGCTCCCAAAGTTCCAAGGGCGCGAGAACCGAACCCGCCGAATACAACCCGTCAAGCCACTCAATTTCGGGTAGAGCGAGAAGTCGATTCAACTCGGCCCGCACGGGTTCGCACTGGTTTGCGTACCCCGTTGCGATTGCCTCAATTGTGGGGACGAGGTCCCGAACGCTCTCGCGCTGTAACAACGGGTCGGAAGCCACGGACATGCCGCATCCTCGGTGCGGGCGGGCCGTTCGCGGGCGCGCGTGAGGATGCCACCACGCGCCCGCGAACGGCTTTCAGCGGGTAATTACTCCGCTGTTCCCGTTTCCGATTCAATCGCGGGACGCGGACCGATGCAAGGTGAACCGTGCGTTACAAGCGCCCACTACTCTGCCAACAATGCACGCGCGGCCGCTTACTGAAACCTTGGAGAACGCGCCGATTCCCAAGAATTTACGGCTGTTCCGCACCGCACTCCGGGCAAACGCGGTATTCCTCTTTGATGAGCAACCCGACCCAGAAAAAAATTACGGTGCAGACCAAGAGCACCGCGAACACGATCCAACCGGTTGTAGAAATCCGTTTGCGGCGAAGGGGCACTTCGACGGAGCCGCAGTTCGGGCACGGGAATCGCCGACGCGGGCGGCGGTCTTCCCCTTCGTCGTGGTCATCGTCGTCTTCCCGGCGGCGGGCCGGTGGTCGGCGGTCGCCGTTGTCCGAAGCACGGGACCGCGGTTGTGCGGACTCCACGAGCGGGATGGTGAACGCGGCGTCACAGTTCGGGCACTCGAAGGATTCGCCGGCCCGCTCGTCGGCGACACTGAGCCGCTTCTTGCACGTCGGACAAATGACAGTGATCATCGGTGTTGTACCGTAGGGCGTGAGCGCGCCCGCCAACTCCTGCAAGAGGGCGACAGGCCGCATCGTTACAAGCAAGGTTGAAATGATAAGCCGGTGACGGGACGGACGCCAGCGCCAAGTTACTTCGCGGGCGGTTCGGCGAGTTCGTGCAGGCGGGCGCGGGCGCGCGTGAGGTGTTCGTCGGGGTCGATGCCGCGGAGCGTGAGTTTCATCCGCTCGGCCGGGCCGTGGGTGGTGTCAGTTTCGCGTTCGGCTTCGGCGCGAACGTAGGCGTCCGGGTCGGTGGCTTCGGCGCACGCGAGCGGGAGCGGGCCGGCGAGTTTCAGCAGCGCGAGCGCCGCGTTTACGCGGTCTTCCCCTTCGAGTGCCTCGGCGAGCACGTCGAGCGCCTTCGGCAGAAGGGCGCGCAGGCGGTCCGCGGTCGCACCCCACACTTCGCGCCGCCGCACGGCGAGCGTCGCGCGGAACGTGGGCGAGTAGCAGCGCCAGCGCGTGACCGTGACACGGTTCAGCTTCAACTTCTCCGCGGCCTCGGTGTCGGTCGCGCCCGCCGCAATTAGGTCAACGGCGTTCTGCTGGTCGAGCGTTAGCCCCTCGTCATGCGCACGGGCGCGGGTGCCGTTCGGCTTCATGGCGATTGCTCCGCGTGTAGTCGGGCGTAGCGCGGCGTTCGCGCCGCTACGACATGATAGCGCGAGGCACGAGTACCTTCGGGAACCCAATGGGCAAGCGAAGGGGTGAGGTCAAATCACGTCGAGGTACGCCACGAGGCCGGCCGCGGTGCGCGTGAAGCCGGTGTTCGCCAACCCGTCGAGGTACTCTTGCGCGGTCTTCGGCGGCTTCTTCAACCGCTCGCGGTGGCGCTTGGCCGCGGCGCACACCGCGCCGGCGTTGAGGTTCAAGAGGTGGTCGGCGAACACGTCCGGGTGTTGCGCGTCGATGTCGTAGGGCGCGAGGCTCGCGGGCGGGAAGTCCTTCAGGTTCAGCGTTACGATTACGTCCACGCGCCCGCGGATCGCGGCGGCGAGAACGTGCCGGTCGTCCGCGTCCGGCAGTTCAACCGCTTCGATGAGGTCGTCGTAGCCGGCGATGAGGCAGTCCGGCACCGCGGCGTTCATCAGGTCGCGGGTGCGATCGAGGCGCTCGCGGGTCAGGTCCGTGCGGTCCTTGAGCACGTTCCGAATCCACTCGTCGTGAATGCGGTCGGTCCAGCGCGCGCGGAACAGGTCCGTTTCGGCGAGCGACATGAGAAAGTCGCGCATCGTCGCCGGATACAGAACGCACGCGTCGTACAGCGCGGTGAATTGGGCCACCGGAACTTACCCCATGCCGAGGTCTTGGCCCTCTTCGGCCAGTTCGTCGAGGGCGCGGCGGCGCTCCTCTGCAAGAGCGTGCTTGTACGCCTTGAGGTCGGCGAACCGAACGCGCCGGTGCGTGCCGACCATGTGATACGGCAACTTGCCGAGTTCCAATTGCTTCACGAGGAACGGGCGCGACACGTTCAACAGGTCCGCGGCTTGCTGCGTCGTCAGTTCCGCGTGCAAGGGAATGAGCGTAATCGCGTCACCGCGGGCCATCGCGTTTAGGATGTCCGTGAGCATGCGGAACGCGGCCATCGGCACCGCGACCGTTTCGCCGGGTGTGCCGTTGCTCTGCACCGACACGTTCACCGTCGGCTTCGTGCGGTCGAGGTATTTCGCCAACCGACGGCCGGATTCTTCCGCGACTTGCGACTCGGCCCCACTCGGCGCAACCGTTTCGGGTAACTCGAGTAGCGACATGGTGCCCCCCCCTAGCGAACGGTCGGCTCGCCCACCACCCACAACAAACGCGGGCGAACCAACTGCTGTGACTATATCACGTGGTCATATAAACGCAATAAACGAAACGGCCGGATGAGTCACTTCCCCTTGCCGGTCGCGGCGCGCGTTGGGACCGGGTACACCTTCAGCACCTCGTCGCCGTAGTGGTCAATCACCTTCACCGCGATGGTGCCGCTCTTGGGCGGGTCGAAGGGGCGGCTTGGTGCGCTTCCGCGGTTGCGCGATGGGCACGAAGTAGCTGCTCGGCCTGCGCCCGTGTTCGACGGTGTTCGTGATGCCGTCTTCGTCGAACGCGTGGAACCGGTTCGGCTCCGCGAACGGCGAGTTGAGAATCGGGTTCGAGATACCATCGTGCGGCATGGGCACCCGCTCCGCGTCGCGTCGTCTGGTGGGAAGCCAAGTGTACCCACCGGCGGCGCGAGCGGAAACAAGAAACGCGGGCAAGTGCGAACCCGTCGCACGCTCGCGCGTTGGAACGTCTCGAAGCGCTTACATGCCCGCGGCGCTGGTCACAAGCGCCCGGATCGCGGCGCGGATGTGTTCGGGCAGGTTCGGCCACGCGGCCACGAGCGCGGCGAGTTCGGCGTCGGCGGTGCCCCCTTCGCTCTGCCGGTCACTACGCCCGAGCACACACGCGAACCCGAACACATGCTAGTTCTCCTCACGCCCCGAGAGTACAATCGCGCGGCGACAGAACCCCCAAGTCACGGGCGACGCACGGCCATGTCGGACCCCGAATCCACCCAGTTTCGGCCGAACTCCCCGGCCGTGACTCCTTCCACTGACGCCGTGTCCGCCGGGTTGCCGGAACAGATCGGCCGCTACCGGGTCGAGCGGGTGCTGGGCAAGGGCGGGTTCGGGCTGGTCTACCTAGCCCACGACGACCAGTTGCACCGCCCGGTGGCGATCAAGGTGCCGCACCCGCGACTGGTGGCGCGGCCCGACCAGGCCGAAGCCTATTTGCAAGAAGCCCGCACCGTTGCGGGCCTCGACCACGCCCACATCGTCCCCGTGTTCGATGTCGGCGGCACGACTGAGTTCCCGTGCTTCGTGGTCTCGAAGTACGTCGATGGCACCGACCTCGCCGAGCGGTTGAAGCGCGGTCGCCTTTCGACCCACGATGCGGTGGGGTTGGTCGCCACAATCGCCGAGGCACTTCACTACGCCCACAAGCACGGGCTGGTGCACCGCGACATCAAGCCGGGCAACATCCTCCTCGACCAAACCGACCAGCCGTTCGTGGCCGATTTCGGGCTGGCGCTGCGGGAACGGGACGTGGGCACGGGGCCGGGTTTCGCGGGCACGCCGGCCTACATGTCCCCGGAACAGGCGCGGGGCGAAGGGCACCGGGTCGATGGCCGCAGTGACGTGTTCAGCCTGGGGGTGGTCTTCTACGAGTTGTTGGTCGGGCGTCGGCCGTTCAAGGCGGACTCGCAAAGCGAGTTGTTGGAGCAGATCGCGTCGTTCGAGCCGCGCCCGCCGCGCCAGTACGACGATGCCATCCCGAAGGAACTGGAACGCATCTGCCTCAAGGCGCTCTCCAAGCGGGCGACGGATCGGTACACGACCGCGAAGGACATGGCCGACGACCTTCGGCACTTCCTGAGCCAGCAGCCCGGCGGCACACCGGCGCGCGGTGTTACGCCGGCGGTCGCACCAATCGTGCAACCGCCTTCAACGGTGGCCGGGTCGGGTACCGCCGTTACGCCGGTCACGCCGGCGACTCCGGCTTCGGACAGCCGGCCGATCAAGATCGTGCCGAAGGGGCTGCGGTCGTTCGACGCGCACGACGCCGACTTCTTTCTGGAGCTGCTGCCGGGGCCGCGGGACCGCGACGGACTGCCCGACAGCCTCCGGTTCTGGAAGACGCGAATCGAAGAACCGGACGCCGATCAGACGTTCACGGTGGGGCTGATCTACGGGCCGTCCGGGTGCGGGAAATCGTCTCTCGTGAAGGCGGGGTTGCTACCCCGATTGTCCGACGCCGTCATTGCGGTGTACGTCGAGGCGACCGCGGACGAGACCGAACCGCGGCTGCTGAACGGCCTGCGGAAGCGCTGTCCGTCGCTGCCGACGAACCTTGGGCTAAAGGAAACGCTGGCCACCCTGCGCCGGGGTCAGGGCGTTCCGGCGGGGAAGAAGGTGTTGATCGTTCTCGACCAGTTCGAGCAGTGGCTGCACGCGAAGAAGGACGAACCGAACACGGAGTTGGTGCAAGCTCTGCGACAGTGCGACGGCGGGCGGGTGCAGTGCGTCGTCATGGTGCGCGACGATTTCTGGATGGCGGCGACACGGTTCATGCGGGAGTTGGAAGTCCGTCTCCTTGAAGGTCAGAACTCGGCGGCGGCGGACCTGTTCGACACGGATCACGCCCGGAAGGTGCTGGCGGCGTTCGGGCGGGCGTTCGGCAAACTCCCCGAACACATGAGCGACGCGACCAGCGACCAGAAGGAGTTCTTGACGCAGGCGGTGGCGGGCTTGGCGCAGGAGGGCAAGGTGATCAGTGTGCGCCTCGCACTGTTCGCGGAGATGATGAAGGGCAAGGCATGGACGCCGGCCACGCTCAAGGCGGTGGGCGGGACCGAAGGCGTCGGGGCCACGTTCCTCGAAGAGACGTTCAGTGCCGCGACCGCTCCGCCGGAACACCGCTACCATCAGAAGGCCGCGCGGGGTGTCCTGAAGGCGCTGTTGCCGGAGTCCGGTACGGACATCAAGGGCCACATGCGGTCGTATGGCGAGTTGCTCGAAGTGTCGGGCTACCAGAACCGGCCGAGGGACTTCGACGACTTGCTTCGCATCCTCGATGGCGAAATCCGGCTCATCACGCCGACCGACCCGGAGGGGCATGAGGACGCCGACGCGCCCGGGGTGCCGGCCGGAATGCGGTACTACCAACTGACGCACGACTACCTCGTGCCGTCGTTGCGGGACTGGCTCACGCGCAAGCAGAAGGAGACGCGGCGCGGTCGGGCCGAACTGCTGCTGGCGGATCGAGCCGCTGTGTGGACTGCGCGCCCGGAGAACCGGCAACTGCCGTCACTGGTGCAGTGGTTCAGCATTCGTTGGTTGACGCGGAAGAAGAACTGGACGCCGCCACAGCGGAGAATGATGCGGACGGCGACCCGCTACCACGCGGTGCGGGGAACGGTCGTCGCCCTGATCCTGACCATCATCGGTTTGGCCGGGTGGGAAGGGAACGGCCGGTTACAGGCCCGCGTGCTGCGGGACCGGCTACTGGAATCCACGACGCCCGACGCGCCGGCGGTGGTGAAGGACATGGCCGCGTACCGCCGGTGGGTCGATCCGCTGTTGCGGGAGGCGTACACGCAGGCGGAGCAGAACAACAACGCCCGCAAGCAACTGCACACCAGTCTGGCGCTGTTGCCGGTGGACGCGGGGCAGGTGGATTACCTCACGGAGCGGTTGCTGAAAGGCGACCCGTCGGAGGTGGTCGTGATTCGTGAGGCGCTGGCGGGCCATCAGGATGTCCTGACGGGGCGGTTGTGGGAGGTGTTGGCGAACCCGAAGAACGACCAAGACCGGCGGCTGCGTGCGGCGTGCGCGCTGTCGGTGTTCGCCCCCGACGATGCACGGTGGACTCAGGTCGGGCGCGACGTGGCGACCATACTGGTGATCCAGAAGCCGTTTGTGATCGCCCCGTGGACGGACGCTCTGAAGGGAGCGGGGCGCTGGCTGATTCCGCCGCTGGCCGAGTTCCTCGTGGACGAGGGTCGTGGCGTGTCGGAGCGCGGCTTGATCGCCACCGTTTACGGCACCTTTGCGCCCGAGGTGCCCGACGCGGTGGCTCGACTGGAAAAGCAGTTGGTCGAGGCGAGTGCGCCGGATGCGAAGGAAGACACGAAGTTCACACTGGCGAAGCGGCAGGCGAGTATCGGGGTGGTGCTCTTGGTGATGGGCAAGGGCGAGAAAGCGTGGCCGCTGTTGCGGCACCGGCCGGACCCGACGGCGCGGAGCTACCTCATCGAGCGGTTGGCCCCCGGCGGAGTCGATCCGAAGGTGCTGGTCGCGCGCCTGACAGACGAGCCGGACGTGTCGGCGCGGCGGGCGATCCTGTTGGCTCTGGGCGAGTACGGGCCGGATCGGGTGTCGGTCGTCGAGCGCCAGAACATTTTGCCCCGGTTGTTCGACCTGTACCGCGACGATCCCGATCCGGGGATTCACGGGGCCGCCGAGTGGTTGTTGCGGAAGTGGGAAGCGGCGGACGTTGCGAAGGCCACGGATCAGAAGTTGGCGAAGGGGAAAGTAGACGGGAACCGGCGGTGGTATCTCACGGGTCAGGGGCACACGATGGCGGTGGTGGTGACGCCGGGTGAGTTCTGGATGGGAGAACGGGAAGATCGGCACCGGCGGCGGATCGCACGTAGTTTCGCGATTGCGTCGAAGGAGGTGACAGTCGAGCAGTTCCTCAAGTTTCGCAGGGACCACGAATACCGCAAGGCTTATGCCCCCGCGGGTGACTGCCCGGTGAACGACGTGACGTGGTACGATGCGGCGGCGTACTGCAACTGGTTGAGTGAGCAGGAAGGGATACCGAAGGATCAGTGGTGTTATGTTCCGAACGCGAAGGGCGAGTACGCGAACGGGATGACGATGGCCCCGGACTACTTGAAGCGGACGGGTTACCGGTTGCCAACGGAGGCGGAGTGGGAGTACGCTTGCCGGGCCAGTGCCGACACCACCTATTCGTTCGGCGAGCCAGCGGAGTTACTGGGCAAGTATGGTTGGTTCGACGGGAACTCGTTGGGGAAGAGTCACCCGGTGGGTTTGATGAAGTCCAATGATCTGGGTCTGTTCGATATGCACGGCAACGACTGGGAATGGTGCCAGGATGCCTACCGGGCGTATCCCAAAGCGGCGGACGGCATGGTCGCTATTGATAATGATAATCGTACAGATGTGAGTTCAAATGATCGCCTTGTGTTGCGTGGTGGCTCGTTCAACTTTCCTCCGTCGACCGCTCGCTCCGCCTACCGCATCTTCTACGAGCCGGGGTACCGCAACAACCTCGTCGGGTTCCGCCCGGCGAGGACTTTTACCCTGCCGGACTCCGCTCGGTGACACTGGCGGAGTGCGCCGAGGTGCAAAGTCTAGGTGGTCGGGCCGCTGCGAGGCGGTCCGGCCGAATGGTACCTCCGGCCCGGCAGGTCTGGTAGGCCGCACGGCTCGAACGCCCTGCCGGGTCACTCCTCATTCGCCAACCGCGTCGATCAGCGCGCGAATCGCCCGCCGGATGTGGTCCGGGAGCGCCGGCCACACGGCCACCAGCGCCGCGAGTTCGGCGTCGGCGAGGGCCCCCCCCGGAACCGGTTCCGGGGGGTTGGCAGACGCTACCCCGAGCGCCGCGAGTTCGGCGTCGGCGGTGCCCCCTTCGCTAAGCTGGTCACTACGCCCGGCACTACGCCCGCGCTCGTCGGCGCGCGGTTTTTGCTGGAAATGATAGCGTTTGATAACACCAACCTTCGGCTTGTCACGCCGGTGGTTGCGGGTTCGAGTCCCGTCGTCCTCGCTCGCTTTTCGCACGACTCACCACACGGGCCGCGGGCACAATTCCCGCGGCCCGCTCGCGTTTGGTCACTTCTTCACGAGGTTCGCGCGATGTCGCGCCAACTCATCAGTTCCGGTTCCACATTTGAAGCCGAGATCGGCTACTCGCGGGCCGTCGTGGACGGCGAATGGGTGTTCGTCTCCGGCACCACCGGGTTCGATTACGCCACCATGACAATTTCCGACGACGTGGCCGAACAAGCCGAACAGTGCTTCGTAAACATCGCGGCGGCGCTCACTCGAGCCGGAGCCACACTCGCGGACGTAGTGCGCGTGACCTACATTCTGCCGACCGCCGCGGACTTTCGCGCGTGCTGGCCGGTGTTGAAGAAGCATTTGGGGAGCGTGCGCCCGGCCGCGACGATGTTCGCCGCGGGCCTCGCGGACCCGCGCATGAAGATCGAGATCGAGGTTACGGCGCGCAAGCGCGCGTGACGCTCACTTCCCGATGCAGAACCGCGAGAAGATGCGGTCGAGCAGGTCGTTCGTGTAGACCGCGCCGGTGAGTTCGCCGAGCGCGTCCAGCGCCGCGCGCAGGCTCAGCGCGAACAGTTCCGGCGGTTCGCCCCGCGCCGCAAGCGCGCGCGCGTCGGCGAGTAGGTCGCGCGCGGACCGAACGTGCG
>JALHNS010000120.1 GCA_022843445.1 Gemmata sp. | reverse complement strand
GCCGCGCCGAGCGGCTCGTCGCGCAGGTGCAGCGCGCGCAGCGCGGCCGCGCCCGGCCCGTCGAACAGCGCTTCGAGGTGGTCCGCGGTCAGCCCCATAATGCGGAACGACAGGCGCTCCAGCGGCGCGCCGGCGCTCAGCGCGCCCATCAGCGCGCCGGTGGAGCCGTAGCCGGCGCGGAAGTGCAGCCCGCGCGCCGCGCGCCCCAGCACCGAGCGCGACAGGTCTTCGATCACTTCCGGCATCCCGGCCCCGGTCGCGCGCTCGAAGCGGATGTCGGTGACGCCGCTCGCGTCCGGGTTGTCGCGCAGCGCGAACAGCGGCTCGATGGGGTTGTTGTGGAACGTGAGTTCGCGGAACCGCTTCACGTGCGGCGACGCGGCCACCCGCTTCCACTCGTCGAGCGTGCCGCTCCAGAAGCTCAGCGCCCCGACCGGTTCGAGGTCGAACACCGGTTCGGCGAACTCCGGCCAAGCGGCGGCGCGCGTCACGTGAATGGCGTAGCCGAACCCGCGGCGGAACGGGTACTGCGCCCACGCGACCGGGTGCCGCAGCGGCGCGAGTTCCGCCGCGAACGCGCGCCCGCTCACGGCGTCCGCGTCGTGCCAGCGGCACCGCACCGCGACCGGCTCCCACGGTTCGCTGCGCGCCACTTCCACCTGCGCGCGAACGAACGCCGCGCGAGCGCTTTCGCCCGCGTCGTCCAGAAAGTCGGCGAAGATGAGGCGCGGCGTGTCGTCGTCCGGGTGCGCGCGGATGGCGGCGAGCAGCGCGTCGCGGTCGCTCATGAGGGCATTTTACGCGCCGCGGCTACAGTCGAACGCGGTCGCCCATGCGCGCCGCGAGCAGCACTTTCGCTTCCGCGCTCGCGGGCGACCCGCGGAGTGAGAGCAGCACGAGCGAATCGCACAGCGGCGATTCGAGCAGCGCTTCAACCGCCTCGTCGCCGACCATGCAATAACTGAGATCGAGCACGAGCAGCCCCGCGAGGTGCGGCGAGCGGAACAGCGCGCTTGCGCCCGCGTTCCCGATCGCGTTATAACTCAGGTCCAGCGCGCGCAGGCGCGCGAGGTCGTCGCGGTCCGCGAGCGCGGCCACTTCGGTCGCGGTGAAGTGGTTCGAGGCGAGTACCCACCGCCGCAACCGCGCCGCGAGCGGCATTGCCACGACCGCCGCCCGCGCCTCCGCACCGAGAACAATATTCGCAAGGCTCAGGTCGGTCAGATTCGGTAAATCGGTCGCGGCCCGCGCGGTGAGCGCCGCGTGCTGAAAGCGGGAGCGCGCCAAGTCGAGCGCTTGCACCCCGCGCGTGAGCGGGCACTCGCCGAGGAGCGGTTCGATGCCGTCCGCGTGAAGCGCCAACTCGGTGAGCGCGCACCGGGCGCGCGCGCCCGCAAACCGGCGCGCCACGACGCGCCCGTCGGTGTGGGGCGCGCCCCAGCGGAACCGTTCGAGCCGTTCGAGAAACTGCGACCGGATCAGCACCACCGCCGCCGCGTCCGCGATCCCGTGTTGGCCGGTGTCGAGTTCGCGCAGGCCCGGCGCGAACGGGACGCGTGCGAGCGCTTCGGCGTCGTACTGGCTCAGCCGGTAGTCGCGCAGCAGCAGGCCGGCGGCGCGCGCGAAGTGCGGCCACCCGCACGCGCGCACGAGGCCCGGTTGTGTGAACGAAAACACCGGTTCCACCGCCTCTGCCGGCACCGGCGACTCTGCTCCCGCGAACGAATCGGCACTCACGGGCAAGAGCCACGGGAACCCGCGAAGGAAGTACGGGTCCGGTCCCGCGCCGTTGTGGCGCTTGGGGAACAGCGCGCGCGCCCACGCTTCGCCCTCGCGCCGCGGCTTCACGATCAGTTCCCAGCGCAGGCGCGCCGGGTCGTAGTCGTCGCGCGCGGCGTGGGTCACGTCGTCGCGGATGAAGGCGGCCCACTCGCGCTCGGTGCCGGTGCCGTGCTCGTCGAGCCAATCGGCGAAGATGAGCCGCGGCACGTCTTCGGCCGGGTGCGCGCGGATGGCGGCGAGCAGCGCGTCGCGGTCGCTCATCGCATCGCCTTCTTGAAGTGCTTCTTGAGCGCGCTCGCGCCGCGCCCGTCGGCCGCGAGGTACTTCAGGTTCGTCAGGTGCGGGCTTTCGATTAGAGCCCGTGCGCCGGCCGCGCCGATGTTGTTGCCGGACACGTCCAGCCATTGCAGGCTCGCGGCACCGGGCCACGCGGCCAGCGCCTGCGCGCCGGCCGAACCGAAGTGCGTGCGCGACACGTCCAGCATCGTGAGCCGTTCGAACGCCGCGCCGCGGCAGAACTGCTCAACGCCCCCGTCGCCGAGTTCGCACCCGCCCATCCCCAAGCTCCACAGCCCGGCGAACGCCGGGTTCGCGGCGAGTGCCTCCGCGGCGCGCCACCCCAGTTCGCTCAGTTCCAGCGCGCGCAGCCCCGGCCCGCGGCCCGGCCGCGCCAGCCCTTTCGCGCTCGCCCCGCGCGCGTAGTTGTTGTTCGCCTTCAGTACCGCGAGCGCCGGCAGTTTGGGGCTAATCATCAGGGCCGCGAGCGCCTCGCCGCTGTTGATGTCACACGAACCCACGTCGAGGTGCCGCAGGTTGCGGAGCGTTTTCGATTCGGCGAGCGCGGTCGCACCGGCGGCGCGAATCGGGTTCAGCGCCACGTCCAACTCACGCAACTCCGGACAGTTGCGGGCGATCACGCGCACGGTGTTGGCGGTCAGCCCGCACCCCCACGCCTTCAGTTTGCGCACGCCGCGGAACCACGGGCGCGCGAACAGTTCCGCGAACTGTTCGCCGGTCGCCCCGATGCCTTCGTCGGGGGCGTCGAATGTGCCGAACGCGCGCAGGCCGGTCCAGTGCGCGCCCGCGGTTAGCGCTTCGACCTGTGCGCCCCCGGCCGCGCCGCCGAATTCGATGGTGTGTACGCCCGCCGCGTCGCGGTGCGCGCCCAACGTGCGCAGCGCCTCCGCGGGCACCTCGATGTCGAACTCCAGTTCGCGAATCTGCGCGAAGTGCCCGGAGGCCGCGAACGCCCGGGCCTGATCCGCCGTGAGCGCGCGGAAGTCGATGCTGGTGATGGGTGCGGCGCGGAACAACTCGTCGGCGCGCGCGAGGAACCGGTCGCCGTCGGTGACGGCGACGTGATAGTAGAACCCGCGCACCCACCCGCTCACTTCCGCGCCCTTCACGCGCGGCACGCCCTCGCCCTTGTACGAGAGCGGCGAGCGCAGTTTCTCGAACCGGCGCGCCGCGGTGCGGTGCGCGCCGAGCGCCGGGTCCGTGGCGGCCCAATCGACGCGATCGCCGCCCGCGTCCGGCAGGTATTCAAGGAACTCCGACAGCGTGCCCGCGGCGGAGTCTTCGGTCTCGAACTGGTGCTGTTCGATCTTGCTGCGAATGTACGCCGCGCGCTTGCTCTGACCGTGCTCCTCGAGCCAGTCGGCGTAGACGAGGCGCGCGGTATCGTCGTCCGGGTTCGCGCACACGGCGGCGCGCAGGGCGGGGCCGTCGCTCATTCGTGGGACCTCCGAAGTGTGGCCCGAGCATACCGCGGAGTTACTCCGCTTTGAACCGCGCGCGCTCGCCGAATCGTTCGCGCAGCGCGCCGGCCGCGCGCGCGCCGAACGGCTCGCCCATCAGGTTCAGGTACAGCAGGTTGCCGAGGTACGGCGAACCGGCCAGCACCAGCGCGCCCGCGTCGCGCACGCGGCACTCGCCCAGATCGAGTTCGAGCAGGCCGCTCAGCGCGTCGCACCGGGCCAGCGCTTCCGCCCCGCGGTCGCCGATGCGGTTCCCGAAGAGGCTCAGCGCGCGCAACCCGTGCAGCGGCGCGTCGCCGAGTGCGACCGCGCTCAGGGCGGTAAGGCTGTTGCCCGGCAGCGCGAGTGCGTGCAACGTCGGCAGGACCCGCGCCCGCGCGAGGGCCGCGACGCCCTCGTCGTTGGGCCGCGTGCGGGTGAGGTTCAGCGCGCGCAGCGCCGGCAGGTCGGCCGCCGCGAGCACCGCGCACCCGTGTTCGCCGAGCTGGTTGTCGGTCAGGTCGAGTTCCGCGACGCGCGCCAGCACCGGGGCCGCGAGCAGCGGCGCGAGCGGTTCGGCCGACA
The DNA here is from genome assembly GCA_022843445.1 of Gemmata sp. GTDB lineage: Bacteria > Planctomycetota > Planctomycetia > Gemmatales > Gemmataceae > Gemmata. The sequence goes on along the minus strand of JALHNS010000120.1, from coordinate 13,464 downwards.
GACGGTTGCCGGTGATGTCTAGCTTCTCCAGTCGCGCGGGGCCGCGGTACCGAATCAACTCGCCCGCGACGGTGCCGCCGCCGCGCCGGTCGTTGCGCACGGTCAGCGCGCGGAGCCGCGGGAACACCGGGCCGCTCACCACGGCCGCGAGCGCCGGCGGCGTACTCAGTTCGGAGCCGACGCTCAAGTCGGTGAGCGCGGTCAGGTGCGGCGAATCGAACAGCCGCGCGACCGCTTGCGCGCCGACGCCGATGCGCAAGTTCAGCTCGCGCACCCTCGCGAGCCAAGCGCATTCGGCGAGCGCGGTCGCGTCGGACACGCGGAGGATACCGAACTCGACCGATTCGACGGGGTACCGCGCGAACAGCGCGTCCGCGCCGCGCAACAGCATCTCGGCGTCGCCGCGCACCGCACCGGGTAGGCCGCGGCGGTACGGCTCGCGCGCCCACTCGACTCCGTCCGGCAGCGGTTGCTCCCAGACCCACCCGGAATCCGGCGCGCCCGGGGAGAAGTGCCGCGCGTCGATCTGCTTCGCGTCGTAAAACGGCAGCCGCGCGAGTTCCACCTGCGCGCGAATGTAGCCGGCTTGCAACTCGTCGCCGCTCTCTTCGAGCGCGTCCGCGTACACGAGCCGCAGCGTGTCGTCACCCGGCGCGGCGAGGATGGCACGGTAAAGGGATTCGACGTCGGACATGGGTTGGAACCTTCACTCCGCGTCGGCCGCACAGGGCTTCCGCCCTGTGCTACGATAGCCGGCCCCTCCGGGGCGGAAGACCATCAATTGCCTGAGCACCCGCGGAGCGGGTCGCCTACCGTAGCACAGGGCGGAAGCCCTGTGCGACCTACGCGGTCGGGAATCACACCCGGTCAGTACCGCGGCATGCCGGGATCGACCTTTTCGGCCCACGCGAGGATGCCGCCGGTCAGGTTCACCAGTTTCGTGTAGCCCTGCGACTTCAAGAACTCGATCGCCTTCGCGCTGCGCATCCCGCTCTTGCAGTGAACGATCACCTCGCGGTCCTTCGGCACTTCCGCTACGCGCGCCGGCAGTTCGGGAAGCGGCAGCGGCACCGTGCCCGGGATGCGGCAGATGGCGAACTCGTTCGGGTTCCGCACGTCCAGCACGAACAGGTTTTCCCCCGCGTCGATCCGCTTCTTCAGTTGCTCCGCGGTGATGTCGCTGCCCGCGAACGCCGGTGTGGGCGCTGCGCTGCCGCGGACGCCGCAGAACTGTTCGTAGTCGATCAACCCGGTCACGGTCGGGTGCGGCGCTCCGACCGCCCACTTCGGGTTGCGTCGAATCTTGAACGTGCGGAACGTCATGTTCAGCGCGTCGTAGTGTAGCAACCGGCCGATGAGCGGTTCGCCGATTCCGAGAATCAGCTTAATCGTTTCGGTCGCCTGAATGCACCCGATGACACCCGGCAGGATGCCGAGAACGCCACCTTCGGCACAACTCGGGACTTCGCCGGGCGGCGGCGGTTCGGGGTACAGGCAGCGGTAACTCGGCCCCACTCGCGGATCGAACACCGTGGCTTGCCCGTCGAACCGGAAGATGCTGCCGTACACGTTCGGCTTGTTCAGCAGCACGCACGCGTCGTTCACCAGATACCGCGTCGGGAAGTTGTCGGTGCCGTCCACGACGATGTCGTAGGGCTTCACGATCTCCAGCGCGTTCTTCGAGGTGAACTGCGTTTCGTACAGTTCGAGTTTCACTTCGGGGTTGATGTCGCGCAGGCGGTTCGCGGCCGATTGGCACTTGGAGCGCCCGACGTCCGCAGTGCCGTGGATGATCTGGCGCTGGAGGTTCGAGGTATCGACGTTGTCGAAGTCCACGAGGCCGAGCGTGCCGACGCCGGCAGCGGCGAGGTACAGAGCGAGCGGCGACCCGAGGCCGCCGGTTCCGATGACGAGCACCTTCGCACTCTTCAGTTTGCGCTGCCCGTCGACACCCACTTCGGGCATGATGACGTGCCGCGAGTACCGCGCGAACTCCGGTTGGGTGAGCGAAACGTCGGTCCACCGGCCGCCGAGCAGATCGGGAAGCATGCGAACACCTCAGAAAACGAGCCGCACGATCAACGCAGACAAAAACACGATCCGAACAGAAGACAGAGTAAATGAATACTCTCCTCGGTTCGGATCGTGTCGCTTTTCTGCGTTGATCGTGCGGCGAAAGTTTCGCGCTACACCGCGCCTAGGGCGAGCGAGCAGTTGTGACCGCCGAAGCCGAAGCTGTTGGAGAGCACGCGGGTCACGCGCACCTCGCGGGCGGTGTTCGGGACGTAATCCAAGTCGCAGCCGCCGGCCACGTCTTGGTTGTCAAGGTTGATTGTGGGGTGCAGCGCGCCGTGCTTAATCATCAAGGCGCACGCGACCGCTTCGACGCCGCCGCTCGCGCCGAGCAGGTGCCCGATCATGCTCTTGGTGCTGGACACCATCAGCTTTTTCGCGTGGTCGCCGAAGACTTGCTTCACGGCTTTCGTTTCGGCCACGTCGCCGAGCGGCGTACTCGTGCCGTGCGCGTTGATGTACTGCACGTCGGGCGCGTTCCAACCGGCGTCGCGGATCGCGCACCGCATCGCCTCGGCCGCGCCGATACCGTCTTCGTGCGGGGCCGTGATGTGGTAGGCGTCCGCGGTGTTGCCGCTGCCGCACACTTCGGCGTACACGTTCGCGCCGCGGGCCCTCGCGTGCTCGTACTCTTCGAGCACCAGCACGCCGGCTCCCTCGCTCAGCACGAAGCCGTCGCGGTCCTTGTCGAACGGCCGGCTGGCCTTTGCCGGCGCGTCGTTGCGCTCCGAGAGCGCGCGGCACGCGATGAACCCGCCGAGGCCGAGTGGCGTGATGGCCGCTTCGCTCCCGCCGCTAATCATCACGTCGGCGAGGCCACTGCGGATGGCGTACAGCGAATCGCCGATGGCGTGCGCCGCGGAGGAGCACGCGGTGGCGACGGTGGTGTTCGGCCCGCGGAGGCCGAACCGGATCGAGATGTTGCCGCTCGCGGCGTTCGCGATCATCTTGGCGATGATGAGCGGGCCCATGCGCCGGGGGCCGCGGTCCATGAGCGTCTGGTGCGCGTCTTCGAGTTCGGCCAGCCCGCCGATCCCGCTACCGAAGATGCACCCGCACCGGAACGCGTCTTCTTTGGAAATGTCCAGACCACTGTCGTTCAGCGCTTCGTGCGCCGCAACGATGGCGAACTGCGTGAACCGGTCCATCCGGTGCGCCGCGCGGGCGTCGACGATCGGCTCGGGGTTGAACCCCTTCACCTCGCCGCCGAACGTGGTCTTGAACTCCGCGGTCTTGCCGTTGTTGATGGCGAGTTTGGCGGTGTCGAAGAGGGTGATGGGCGCGATGCCGCTGGCACCGGCGAGGAGGCCCCGCCAGTAGTCCGGCACGTTCAGCGCGAGCGGGTTCACGGTCCCCAGCCCGGTAATCACCACCCGGCGGCGCGTCATTGGGTCGGTCACTGCTTGTTCTTGATGGCGTTGTCGATGTAGTCGATCACCTCGCCGACGGTCTTGATCTTCTCGGCGTGTTCGTCCGGAATCTGGATGTCGAACTCTTCTTCCAGTTCCATGACGAACTCGACGATATCGAGCGAGTCCGCACCGATGTCCTCGATGAACGTGGTGGTGCGGGTGATCTTCTCTTTGTCGTAGGCGAAGTGTTCCGCCACGATGTCGATGACGCGCTTCTCGACGGACACGGTGCGACCCTCCGGGCGGTGGGCGGGAGCGGCCCGACCGCGGTGCCGGCGACACTCGCGGTTCCCTACCGCGGGGCCGTTCGGCGCATGCGAATGTTGTATCGGTTCGCCGCCCGGACGCGCGCGCGGCAACTGACGAACGAAACTTTACTAACGCGACGCACAAAAGAAAAGGTGGCCCGCAAGAACCGGCCGGTGCGCGCCGGCCGTTCGCCCGTCACGCCGGCACGTTCCGAACGTCCGCTTTGCGCAGCACCCGCTTCAGCAGCCCGGCCAGCACGCGCTCCGGCCCGATCTCGTAGAACCGCTCTGCGCCCGCGGCCAGCAGCGCCCGCGTCGTGTCTTCCCAGCGCACCGGGGCCAACACCTGCTTCACCAGAAGCGCGCGAATCTCGGCCGGGTCGGTGTGCGGCCGCGCGTCCACGTTCGACCACACCGGCACCCGCGGCGCGCTCAGGGGAACGCCCGCGAGGGCCTCCGCGAGCGTGTCGTCCGCGGGGCGCATGATCTGCGTGTGGAACGCGCCGGCCACCGCGAGCCGCACCGTGCGCAACCCGCCCTTCGCTTCGCACAGCGCGAGGAACCTGTCGAGCGCGGCGCGTGCCCCGGACACGACCGTATTTCCCGGGCACAGCAGGTTCGCCACTTCCAGCACGTCCGCGCCGCGGGCTTCGGCCACCAGCGCTTCCACTTCCGGCACTTCCGCCCCCAGCACGCTCGCCATCCCGGAGGGGGTCGCTTCGGCCGCGGCCTGCATCGCGCGCCCGCGGGCCTGAACGAGCTTCACCCCGTCCTCGAAGCCGAGCGCGCCGGCAAACGCCAGCGCCGTGTACTCGCCGAGGCTCAGGCCCGCCGTTGCGAAGACACCGGCTTCCGCGTCCGGTTCGGTGGCGCGCAGGTGCTCGAGCGCCGCGAGGCTCGCAACGAAGATGGCCGGCTGGCTCACGTCGGTCGCGTTCAACTTCTCGGCCGGCCCGTTCGTGCAGACCTCGAGCAGGTCGTAGCCGAGCACCGCCGAGGCGCGGGCGAACAGGTGCGCGGCGGCCGGGAGCGCGTTGCACAGCTCCGCAGCCATCCCGACCTTTTGCGCGCCCTGACCGGGAAACAGGAAAACGGTTTTGGACATTCGGTTGGTTCCTCGCTGCGAGACTCCACAGCGTTCCGGACGCGCGTGCGTTCGACCCACCCCCGGCCCCTGCTGCTTGAACCGCGAGCGACGCCAACCCTGCTCCCGCAGTCTTGGCTGCTCGCGGCGAAGGGAGGGGAGAAAATCCCATGCGGAATCGAAAGCCGTTAGGTCGTGCGAATCTCTTGTTCCCCTCCCTGAAGGGAGGGGCTAGGGGTGGGTTGCCTTTGATTACTCCTCGCCCGGCGGCAGCGCTTCCAGTTCGGCCACGATCTTCTCGTTCAGCTTCACGCGCACGTCCAGCGCCGCGACGCCCAGCGCGTTCGCGATGGCGCGGTCCTTGGAGGAGCCGTGACAGATGATGCACACGCCCTCGACGCCCAGCAGCGGCGCGCCGCCGAACGCGCTGTAGTGGTACTTGCCCAACAGCCCGCGAACGGCTTGCGTGGCAACGTCGCGGTCGTTCGGCAGCGGGGCCACGATCTCCTGATTCACCATGTTCATCACGAACTCGAAGACGCCCTCGCAGAGCTTCAGCACCACGTTGCCGGTGAAGCCGTCAGTCACCACCACGTCGATCGCGCCGCGGTGAATGTCGCGGCCCTCGATGTTGCCGAGGAACCGGTCCTTCAGCGGCCCGTTGCGGAACAGGTCGTAGGTCTTTTGAACGAGTTCGTGCCCCTTGCCCTCTTCCTCGCCCACGTTCATCAGGCCGAGTTTCGGTTCGGGCACGTTCAGGATGTGCTTGGCGAACACGCCGCCCATCACGCCGTATTCGAGCAGGTGCCGCGGCTTCGGGAACACGTTCGCGCCCACGTCCATAATGACACAACGGCCCTTCGCCGTGGGCATGACCGTGGCGATCCCGGGCCGGTGAACGCACTTGAGGAACCGGCGCGTCTTGAGGCCGCCCGCGACCACGGCACCCGTGTTCCCGGCGGAAACGAGGCCGTCGACGGCACCTTCGGCCATCAGCTTCCAGCACACGAACACGGACGCGTCCGGCTTGCGGCGCATGGCCTCGGCCGGCTTCTCCTTCATTTCGACGACGTTCGGCGCGTGGACGATCTCGCACCGCGAAGCCGGGACGCCGGCCGCAGCGACGAGCGGTTCGAGTTGCGCGCGATCGCCGACGAGCACGACCGCGAGGTCCGGGTTGGCTTCGAGGGCGAGCCGCGCGCCGCCGACGTTGGGACCGGGGCCGTGGTCGCCCCCCATTGCGTCGAGCGCGATCCGCATGACTTACTTCCCTTGCTTCTCGTCTTCCACTTGGACCGCGTCGCGGCCCTGATAGTAGCCGCAGTTGCCGCACACGCGGTGCGGCAGTTGCGGTTCGTTGCACCGCGCGCAGTACTGAATCTGGACCGCGACCACCGCGTGGTGGCTCCGCCGGGTGCCCTTCCGGGCTTTCGACGTGCGCCGCTTGGGGACTGCCATGACTGTTCTCGCAACCGATTCGCTACGGAAAGAAGAACGGTCATGTTAGGAACGCCACCGCCAACGGCAACCGCCGAACCCCGTTCTCGCCGCCCGATCAACGCCGATCAAAGACACGATCAGGCAGAAGAGGGATTAGCCACAAAGAGGCACAAAAGACACAAAGGAAAACCAAGACCAGAAGTTGTTTTGAACTCAACTCTTCTGCCTTCTTTTGTGCCTCTTGTGCCTTTTTGTGGCTAATCCCGTCTTCGCCTTCTCTGATCGTGTCTTCCTCGGCGTTCATCGTGCGGCGAACTCTTACTCCTTCTCGAACAGCGCGTTCACGAAGGCGTCCGGGTCGAACGGTTCCATATCCTCGATCTGCTCGCCGACGCCCACGAACTTCACCGGCAATCCGAGCTTCTGCTTGATGGCGAACACCGCGCCGCCCTTCGCGGTACCGTCGAGCTTCGACAGCACGATCCCGCTGCACTTCACCGACTTCGAGAACTGCTCGGCCTGCGTGACCGCGTTCTGCCCGGTGGTCGCGTCGAGCACCAGAAGTACCTCGTGCGGTGCCCCCGGAATCTGCCGCGACACGATCCGGTGAATCTTCTCCAACTCCTTCATCAGGTGCGTTTGCGTGTGAAGCCGGCCTGCGGTATCCACGATTAGGACATCGAACCCGCGCGCTTTCGCTTTTTCGCACGCGTCGTGCGCCACCGCGGACGGATCGGCGTTCTGGCCCTGCTTCACGATCTCGCACCCGATGCGGCCGGCCCATACCGTCAGTTGCTCGACCGCGGCGGCCCGGAACGTGTCGCACGCCGCGAGCAGCACCTTCTTGCCTTCGCCTTGCAACTTCTTGGCGAGCTTGGCGATGGACGTGGTTTTGCCGCTCCCGTTCACGCCCGCGATCATCACCACCGTCGGCCCGGTCGTTTGGTAGTTGATGCCCGGCGATTCGGCCGCGAGCAGTTCGCGCAGTTGCGCCTTCACGAATACTTCAATTTCGCCCGTGATCTCTTTGTCGCGGAACGCTTGCCGCACGCGATCCACGATGATCAGGGTCGCCTGCGTGCCCACGTCGGCGAGGTACAGGCGCTTTTCGAGTTCGTCGAGGAACGCCTGATCGACTTTGCCCTTCCCGCGGAGCAGGTCGAAGACGCCGGTGAACACGCCTTTGGTCTTCGCCAGCCCCGCGCGAATGCCTTTGAGTAGCCGTCCGAGCATGTCCGCGTTCTCGCCGTGGTGCAGATGAATGGACGTATTGTATGCGAACGCTCGCCGCCGCCCGGTTGCGAAAAACAAGGCGAAAACGGCAATTCGCGCGCGGAATCGCAATTCGGGCTGTGAAAGCGCCGCAACCGCGACGGGCGAAACCCGCGCGGTGCCGAAGGTCGAATTCTCGGACTTCAAGTGTAGGTCGCTCGCTCCGCGAGCGACCATTGCGCTGTGAACAACCTGTAGGTGGTTGCGAGCGCCAATGGCAACTCGCGGAGCGAGTTGCCTACTCTTGTGAGCGCGCACGAAAGCCCCTCACACCGGCTCCCGTCGGCGCTCAATTTCATAATATACGCGCGTCCAAAATCAATCAAGCGCGAATCTTCGCTTTTTGCGCGCCGTGGCGCGCGGAGTGCGGTGCCTGTTCCCCTCGCGGTTGCACCTCGGGGAGGGTGTCATGTCGAAACGGTCCATCTCTGCGAGCCAACTCAGTTGGCTCCGTACCGAACTTGAGGCGTGGCGCGCCGCGGGCGCGATCGACGACCCGCAGCGCGTGCTCGCGCTGTACGAAACGGACGAGGACATCGCCGAGCGCGCGCACTCGAACGGCATCCTCGCGCTCATGGCGGTCGCCGGGACGCTGGTCGCGCTCGCGGTGCTGCTGGCGGTAGGGTACAACTGGTCCGAGATGCCGCGGGCGCTCAAAGTGGCCGGTGCGGTAATCGGCACGCTCGCGGCGCACGCCGCGGCGTTCGGGCTGCGGTACCGGCGCGGCTCGCGCGTCGGGGCTGAGGTGATGTTCTTCGTCGGGTGCCTGCTGTACGGCGCGGCGATTGGGCAGATCGCCCAAGCGTTCCACATCAACGCGCACTACCCAGATGGGCTGTTCTGGTGGGCGGTCGGCGTGCTCCCGCTCGCTCTGATGCTCGACACGGTGCTCCTGCACGTCTTGCTCTGCGCAATCTTGGCAGTGTGGGTGGGAACGGAGGTGATCGGGTTCCGCGACCTCGGCGGCTGGCTGTTCGGCCGGCCCCCCGGCGTGCCGAACTGTGCGCCGGCGCTGCCGCTGTTCGTGGCGCTGGGGGCGTGGTGGTCGTACCGGAAGAACGCGCCCGCGGCGCTCGCGCTGTACGCGCCGCTGCTCGCGTGGTGGCTGATCCTGCAACCGCTCGCGTGGAAGCTCGACGCGAACCCGGTGTTTCTGATCGGCGGGGTGGGCGCGGTACTGCTGCTGCTCGCCGAGAGCCACCCGCGCGGCAGCGCGTTCGCGATTCCGCTGCGGCTGTGGGGCTTCGCGCTCGCGGGCGGTGCGCTGATCCCGCTCGGCTCCTACGACTTCAACCGCTACGACGTGCGGGCCGAATCCACCCCCTTCGCGCTCGCGGTTCCCGCGCTGATCGTAATTCTGGTGGCGGTCGCGCTCGGTGCGGCGTGGCTGCTCCGCCGGCGCAAGGGTGAAGCGGACGCGCCGCTCCTCGAACTTCGCCACGGGGTGCCGCTGGCGCTGGCGGTGCTGTTCGCGGGCCTCGCGCAGTGGTACGCGGCCAGCGGGGGCGGCGACTCGGGCGCGGTGGTGCCGACCGTGCTGGCGAACGCGGCGATCCTCGCGGCCGGGGTGTGGCTGGTGGGCGTGGGGCTGCGGGAGGAGCGCCGCCGGCCGTTCGGGTACGGCGTGGCTTACCTGCTGCTGTGGGCGGTGGTGCGGTACTTCGACTTGTTCGGCGGTGTGGGCGGCATGCTCGGCGCGGCGGCGCTGTTCATGGTGTGCGGCGGGGTGCTGTTCGGGGTGGCCCAATACTGGCGGAAGCGGAAAGAGGTGCGCCATGCATAACGACACTCAACTGGAAGCGCCGGTGCCTGTCGCCCCGGCCCGTGATCGCGGGCTGCTGCTGGCGGCGGTGGGGCTACAACTGCTGATACTGGTGGGGCTGGTGGTGTGGCGGATCGGCCCGCTGGTGAACGGTGAGGCGATCACGGTGCCCGTGGAACCGGTGGACCCGCGCGACCTGTTCCGCGGCGACTACGTGATTCTGAGCTACGCCTTCAGCCGCGCAAGCGCCGTCGACGGCGCGTTCAGCCCGGCGGAGGGGCAGACGGTGTACGCGGTGCTGACGCGCGACGGCAACCACTGGCGCGCGGAGCGCTTCACCTACCAGAAGCCGACGGAGGGCGTGTTCCTTCGCGGGAAGGTGCTGAGCGGCGGTCGGGTGGAGTACGGCATCGAATCGTACTTCGTGCAGGAGGGCACCGGCCGCAAGTACGAAGACGCGGTGCGCAGCCGCACGCTGATCGCCGAACTGCGCGTGACCCGCGACGGCACCGCCGCGCTGCACGCGCTGAAGATCGAGTAGGGAACCGCGGCGCGCCGGCTTCACGGGGTGCCCGGTGCGCGAATCTCGATCCCGTACTTCGGGGCGACGCGCAGCAAGTGTTCGATCTCCGTCGGCGTCGGCGGTTCCGTTGTCGTGGCCCCTTCGGGCAACTCGCGGCCGACCTCGAAGAACATCTGCTCGAAGCCCGCCGGGGCCACCAAGATGAGCATCCGCGCCGGCCGGTCGGATTCGTTGCGGAAGTGGTGCGGCACGCCCGGCGGCATGTTCGCACACGTGCCCGCGGTCGCCACCACGCGCCGGCCGTTCACCGTGAACGTGACTTCGCCTTCCAGCACATAGAAGCCTTCGTCTTCGCAGCTGTGAACGTGCGGCGGTGGCCCGCCGCCCGGCGGCACCACGGCTTCCCAAATGGCGTACGCGCCGCCGGTGTCGTCGCCGGTCGCCAGAAAGCGGTACAGGTCGCCGGCCGACGCGACCGTGCGCCCGCGGCCCGGCGGCACCACGCGCACGTTCGGCTCTTGGGCGAACGCCTCCGGCGGGTTCATGTCGATCGCGTAGTTCGGTGCGACCGCGGCGACGCGGGCGGCGAACCGCACCGGGTCGAACGGCGGAACCGGCGCGCCCGGGCCGGGAAGCGGGTCGCCGGTTTCGAGTTGGAAGCGGTCGAACCCGGCCGGGCCGACCAGCACCAGAAATTCCGCGCCGTCCGGCCCGGCGCGCAGGTAGTGCGCGGTGCCCGCGCCGATGGTGACGGCCCCGCCGGTGGGCACCTCGGCCGTGCGGTTGCCGGCGGTGAAGGTCGCGGACCCGCGGAGCAACACGAACGTTTCGGCGAACCCGTGGCGGTGCGGCGTCGGCCCGCCCCCGGCCGACACGCCCCCGACCGAGAGCGCGTAACGGTCGGCGGTGTCGGTGCCGAGCGCCGCGTAGCGCAGCGGGGCACCCATCCACCCCACCCACGCGCCGTCTCGTTCCGTGCGAACGAGTGGTTGCCGTGCGCTCATCGTGTCACCTCTTCGAGTGCGAACCGCGCCTTGGGAAGGAATACCCGCCGCGGGCGCGGTTCCAACACGTCGGCGCGCGAGCGGCCGCGTACCCGCGATGCGCGTAATGGGAGATACTCACCCCGAAGGGGTGAGACAACTGAGAGCGGTTCTCGATTGGGTGTAGGGAATGCGACGCGGAGCGTCGCACCACGAGAGTGGCACGACGCTCCGCGTCGTTCTTCGCCGCCCGAATCGAACCGCTACGAGCGCTCGAGAACCGCTCTCGCCCGGGGCAACGCACCGGGTGTCGCGGAGAACGAGCGGGCAGGCTGAAAGCGACAGACTCACTCGTGTCGCACGCCTTCGCGGTGCGCGCATCACTCGTGTCGTACCCGGTGCGTTGCACCGGGCTACGATGTCGCACCCTCCGGGGTGAAAACTTGTGCGCGGGAGGCGCTCACGCGAGCGCGAAGACGGGGAAGCCGAACAGGACGAACAGAGCGATGAACGCGCCCCACAAGAACAGAGCGAGCAGAACCACCACCACGAACACGCCGCCCGCGAACTCCCAACCGCCGCGCTCCGGGAGCGGGTCGCGGTCCGGGCCGTCGCCGCGCCCCGTTGGGTAGCGCGGGTACGAGTTCACATCCATCGCCGCGCCCTCGTGCGTCCCTGTATTGGAACCGTGCGCGCGAGCGGGCGGGCAACATCTCGTTCACTACTTCGCGCTGAGTTTGGTGAAGGTGGGCGCGTCGGTGGGGTGGACCGTGCGCGCTTCCAGCCCGCGGCGCTGCGCTTCCGTGAACGCCTTCGCCGCTTCCGCCGGCTTCTCTTGGCCCAACCGCAACAGCGCGACGTGGAACCAGCGCAAGGGCGTCGGGTCGTAGCTGATCGCGTCCGCGAGGTCGCGCTCCGCTTTGTCGAACTGCTTCAGCGTGATCTGCACGCGGGCGCGGGTGTCCAGCAGTTCGCCCGTCATGCCGCTCTCGCGGGTCGCCCGCGCCACCAGTTCCAGCGCCTTCTCCGCGGTCGCCGGGTTCGCCGACATCAGCCACGCGAGGTTGTTCAAGGCCACCACGTTCCGCTCGTCCCGCGCGAGCACTTTCTCGAACGCGGCGCACGCGGCTGGTAGGTCGCCACGGCGCGCGAGGAACTCGCCGCGGTGCATCAGCAGGTCCGGGGCGTTCGGCTCTTCGGCCAAACCGTCGTCGATCCACTTCAGCAACTGGGCGGCCTCCGGCGCGGTGAGGTCCGCACCGCGGCCGATGGTCACGGCGGTCGTCGCCTTCAGGCGCGCCGGGAGCTTGGGAAGGCGCTCGGCGCGGGCGATGGCCTCAGCGGCGCGCCCGTCGGCCGCGAGCACACCGGCGAGGCCCACGATGGCGTCCGGGCGGTTCGGCACCAATGCCGCGAAGCGCTCGGCCGCGGCGCTGGAAATGGCGCGCGCCGCGGTGGTCCCGCGCACGTTCGGAAGGCGGCTCAGCTCGTCCAGCAGTTCGGCCACCTGCGCGGCGCGCGCGAGGTAGTCGCCGCCGTTCGCGTCCGCGAGGCGCGCGTAGTCTTCGGCTACCGCGAGCGCGCGCTCGGGCCGCCCGGCTTTCGCTTCGTAGCGGGCGATCGTCGCGAGCGAGCGGAAGTCGGTCGCGCGCATCTGCGCCAGCTTCCCGGCGAACGCGGCGGCGCTCTGGAAGTTCCCGTCTTCCACCAGTTCCTCAAGGGCCGTCGTGAGGTAGAGCGCGTACTGCGGATCGGCCGCGAGCTCTTCGGGCTTGCGGTTCAGCAGTTGTTGCAGGGCTTTGCGGCCCGCGGCGCGATCGCCCGCGGCGCGGTAGAGCTGCGCGACCGTGAACAGGTCCGACGGCGCGGTCGTCTTCTTGTGAACGGCTTCCAGCGCCGCGACCGCTTTGCTCAGCACCGCGCGCCGGTCGCGGCCCTCAAGGAACCGCGCGAGCGTGGCGAGCACCGCGGCGGTCGCGCGCAGGTCTTCGACCGGCGCGTCCGGGCGCACTTCGGCGTCCTTGAGCAGTTCCATCGCGCGGTCGCGGTCGGCCTGCGTGCCGCCGGCCGCGTACAGCATGGCGAGGTTGCGCCGCGCCCACTCGGCGCTCGCGCCCTTCGTGGCCGGCTCCGCGAGGTAGCTTTCGAGCAGCTTAGCGGCCTCGGCCGGTTGCCCGCGCGAGAGCTTCACCGCGAGGCGCGCTTCGGCGAGCGCGCGCGCTTCGTCGGGCGCGGCCGCGGTCGGGGCGAACGTGCTACCGGCGGCGGAATCGGCGTACACCGCCACCAGCCGCGCGAAGGAAAGCGCCGGCAGTTTGCCCTTCGCTTCGGCGAGCACCGCCGCGCCCGCGGCCGGGTTCCCTTTGGACACGAACCGCGCCTTGCGGAGCCAATCGTCGGGCGTCGCGCGCGGCGCACTCGCGAGCGCGTCGAAGAGGGCCGGGGTTTCGGGGTTCTGGCGCGCCGCGGCGGTTTCGGCCACCCACGCCGCGCCGCCGGGTTCGCGCTCCGCGAGCGCGCGGGCGCGCGCGAACAGTTTCTCGCCGGTCGCTTCTGGCACCGCCGCGAGCACGTTCCGCACGAGGCGGCGGAACGGCTCACCGGCCCACCGCGGGTCGAACGCGAGCCGCGCCAGCAGTTCGTTCGCGCGGTCTTCCGCGCCGTCGG
>JALHNS010000119.1 GCA_022843445.1 Gemmata sp. | reverse complement strand
AGGTGGCCGAACCCGGCGGCGGCGAGCGCCGCGGCGACCGCGAGCAGCGGCTGCACGTAGAGGAACCTCGGGAACACCAGCACGGTGCCCGCGAGCATCGGCGGCACCAGCACGACGAGCGCGAGCGCGCCGTTCGGCAGCGCGGACGGTTCGCCGGTCCACCAGCGGCGCAGCCCGCGGGCGGCCCCGAACAGGCCGAGCAGCAGCGCGAGGCCGAGGGCGGCGCGCGCGGCGCCGCGCGTGTACGGCCGAAAGACGGGCGCGTCCGGCTGTACGTGCGGGAGCCGCATCGGGGTCAGTTCGACGTGCGGCGTCGCGCACGCGGTCAGGCACTCCGGCAACCGCCGCACGTTCCGCCACAGGTGCCAGAACACCGCGTCCGGGTTCGCGCGGAACGCCGCGCCGACGCTCTTCGCGTCGCCGAAGTCGTCGCGGAACCGGTGCGTCCAGTCTTCGATCCAGCCCACGCCGGCCCAGCCTTCCGCGGTCGCGCGGTTCTGCGTGTAGTGCTGCCCGAACGCGATGATGAGCCGCCCGCCGGGGTGCAGCGGGCTGCCGAGAACCGCGACCACCGTGGCCGTGCCCGCCGCGTACAGTGCCAGCGCGCCGACCGTACTCGCGCGGCGCGCGGGCGCCCACAACCCGTACGCGGCGAGCGGCGCGGCGAGACCGGCGACGCCGAACGTCGCGTACAGCAGTTCCGGGCGCGTGTAGCTCGCAACGAGCGTGGTAAGCCCGAGTACCGCGACGCCGGTCGGCCGTGCGAGCCGCGCGGCGAGTGCGGTGCCCAGTGCGACCACGCAGGCCGTGAGGTACGGGGAGTACGGCCAGATGTCGATCAATGCCGTCGCGGGAATAAAGCCGGCGACCGCGACCGCCGCGAACCGGCCCGCGCCGAGCGCCCGCGCCAGCACGAACACGCAGCACGGCAGCGCCACCGCGAGGCACGCCCACGTGCGAAAGGGGATCTCCTCCGCCGGCGCGCCGAGCAGGACGTGCGCCCGCATCAGAACGATGTACAGCGGGGAGAACTCCACGCTCGGCAGCCCGGTTTCGGGCAACCGCGCCGCAGCGATGAGGCACGAGCCTTCGTCGCCGAGGTCCAGCTCGGCGAGGGCCGCCCCGCCGGCCACCGCTTTCCAGCCGAGCGCGGCCACCACGAGGAGCAGCGCCGCGTCGGCGCACAAGCCCTTCCACACGCGCGGGCGCGGGAGCGGTTCGGTCTGCATGTCAGGGCACCGAGGTAAGTGCAATACGGGTGAACACCACCGAATTCACGTCGGGCGGGCCGGGCGCGCGCGCGCTGCGGTACTTGTGCGCGTCCGGGAACTCGAACTCGAGCACGGTCGGCCCGGGCGCGCGGAGCAGTGCGCGGGGAAACTCGACGGCGCGCGAGCCGCCCCCGGGGTCCGGGAACGCGACCTCGCCGACCTCGGTCCCGTTCGCGCGCACGCGCACCCGCTGCCCGGCGCTGGTGCGCCCGGGCGCGCACGTTTCGGCGTCCAGTTCCAACCGCACGCGCGGCGCGCCGGTCGGCTCCACGTCGAGCAGCAGCACCGCCCGCGGCGCGACCGGCAGGAGCCGCTCGTCTTCCCCGAAGCGGTGCCAGCCCGTGAACGGCTTCAGCCCCGGCGCGCGGCCCCGCGCCGACAGCCGGAACGGTGTGCCGAGCGGCACGCGGGTTCCGATTTCGCGCGCGCGCCCGCCCTCGGCCGGGGCGAATTCTGCGAGCACCGGCGCGCCGGGCGGAGCCTCGTGCGCGCAATCGATCTGCCACACGCGACCGGGCGGTTCGTGCGGATCGAACGCGCTCGTGAAGAGCAGCGCTTGCGCGCGGTCGATGAGCGCGGGCCGCTTCCCGCGGCGCTCCAGTTCGAGCAGCAACCCGGCGGCGACCTTCCAACCGTCGCCGTGCGCGGTGAACAGTGGCGGCCCGTGCTCCCAGCGCGGGTCGGCCGCGAGCGCGTCCGCGGCGCGCGCGAGGTCGCTCTCCCCGCGGTACGCGACGGTAAACGTGCCGGTGAGCGCGAACGCGAGCGCGGTTCCGCCGCACGCGAGCGCGACACCGGGAACCGTCCGCAGCGCGAGGGCGACTCGCGCGGCGATAACAGCGAGCCAGACGATCAGCACGGAACTGTAGAAGTAGCCGAGGTACAAGCACTCGTCGGAATAGTCGTCGATCCCGCGGCGCGTGTAGTAGGCCATCGCGCCCGTGGTCAGGAACGTCATGACGAGCAGTTGTCGCGCGAAGCCGCGCCCGCGCGCCGGGAACGTGAGCGCGCAAACCGCCGCGGCGATTCCCACGCCCGCGGCGAGCGGCCCCGCGAAGCGCGAGTCGTCGGTGAGCGCCCGCAGCACGAAGCGCGCGGCTTCGAGCGCCGTGCCCGGTGGCGGCTTCTCTTTCGCCTGCTGTTGGAAGTCGAAGTACCGCTTGATTTCGCCGGGGTAGTGCAGGGCGGTGTGCAGCGCGATGGGCAGCACGAACACCGCGACGACCGCGAAGAACGCGCCCCACGCGCGCTTCGCACGGGCCGTTGGAGCGGCGCGCCAACACACACGTGCGAGCGCGTAGAGCGAGATCGGCACTACGAACGCGACCAGCGACGCGTGAACGTGAACGCAGAAGCTCGCGGTGAGCGCGAGCCAACCTAAATGCGAAACGCGCCCGGCGGCGACGCTCGCCGCCGCCAGTTGGAAGGGCAGGTAGGCCATGATGAACAGGTGCGCGAACCAGTGCGACGCGAGCGCGCCGGAAAGCGACAGGTGCGCGAACACCGCGGTCGCGGCAGCGAGCGCGGGCACGCTGCCGAAGGTGCGCCACAGCACCGCGACGCCGACCGCGAGCAGCGCCGCGTTCAGCAGCAGGTGCCCGATCATGTGCGCGTTGTGCGGGGCCGGCACCGCGCCGAGTGCGTCG
Organism: Gemmata sp.; assembly: GCA_022843445.1. Classification (GTDB taxonomy): domain Bacteria; phylum Planctomycetota; class Planctomycetia; order Gemmatales; family Gemmataceae; genus Gemmata. Next base: position 14,675 of record JALHNS010000119.1, on the reverse strand, counting down.
TGCAGTACCAACTCGAAGCCGGCGAACCAGTACAGCGCCGCCGGCCCGGGGTGGTAGAACCCCATGCGCGAGTAGTGCCCGTGCAGCAGTTCGCCGCGCTTCGCTTGCAGCACGAGGAGCGAATTCGCGGCGTAATCGGAGTGCTCGTGAACGGCGGTGCGGAACAGGTGCGCGTTGTGCGCGACCTGCACCGTGCCGAAGGCGACGAACGCGAGCGCGAAGGCGACGAGCGCCGATTTCGGGAGCGACATCGTGGCGCTCCCGGTTTAGGCGGCCCGCGCCGCGCCGGTTCGCGCGCCGGCCGTCACGGTGGCGAGGTCCGCCACCCAGTCGCGCACCAGCGGCAGTTCGGTCGCGGGGAAGTAGCCCGCGGCGGTGAGCGCTTCGTAGCACCGCACCAAGTTGTCCGCGACCGCGCCGACGCCCGGCTTCAGCGACGTTTCCGTGAGCTTCGCCACGATCCCGTCGTTCTGCGTGTAGCCGGGAATCTCGTCTTTGAAGTCGCGCACGAGGTTGTGTACGTTGCGGTCTTGGTCCGCTTCCGCCGCGTGGAACACGAGGCCGTGCCCGAGTTCCCACAGGCACCGCTGCGCGACGAAACTGCGCCAAATGTCGGTCATGCGGAACGAGCAGTAGCTCGGTAGGTACAGCAGCGGGTACACCTCCGGCCACCACCACGTGGTTTGGCTGTTGAACGGGCACCACGTTCCCGGCGGCAGCCACACACTCGGCCCGCGGTCGAAGGTGAACGGGCGGTCGAGTACGAGCCGCCACACCGCGTCCACGTCCGGGGCGGTGTCGGCCAAGCCCTGCTGAATCGGGCAGTAGAACTCGCGCTCCGGCGTGCGGGGGTCGTGCGCCCCGGCGAGCGGCTTGGTGATCTGATCCAGCGGCAGCCCGCGGGGCCAGATGTTCTCTTTGCTGAACGCGCGGTACACGTTCATCCACACGCGCGGGGCCGCGGCCTGCGCGCGGGTCGTGACGGCGCGCGGCTTCCAGTGCTCGTTCGGCGCGTTGTCGTCGTCGGTTTCGTAGATGCACTCCGCCCCGCGTTCCACCGCGAGCAGGTAGCCGAGGTTCTTGCGCGCGTAGTGCCCGACCGGCAGCGATTGCGCCATGCGGAACGGCAACTGCTGTTGCGCGCTCAGCGGCACGAAGGTCGCGCCCTCTTGCTCGAACTTGGCCGGCCCCTTCTTGTCGCCGATGGCGATGAGTTCGGACCCGACGGCCGCGAGCGCCGCACCGAGTTTCTTCACGCACGCGGTCGGCTCTTGAATGGTCGTGACGACGCTCACCAACTTCGTGTTCGTCGCGGCGGGCGCGGCGGGCGCGCTCGCGGGTTGCGGCGCCGCGACCGGTACCGGTTTGAGCGCGGAGAAGCGCTGCTCGCGGAACAGCGCCCACAGGTTGCGGAACGCTTCCTTCAGGCTCGATTTGCCGACGCTCTTGCTCGGGTTCTTGTAGTGGATCGGCACTTCGGTCCACCGGAACTGGTGCATCAGCACCTTGATTTCGGTTTGGAAGAAGTGCGCGCGGCTGCGAACCCCCTTCGCCAACACTGCCTCAAGCGCGCGGCGGCTGAAGCACTCGAAGCCGCCGGTCATGTCGATCATGTGCGTGCCGAGGAGCAGGTTCGCCAGTGCGCCCCCGCCGCGGCTGATGAGGTACCGCGACCACGGGCCGCTGTAGCCCTCGCGGTTCATGAAGCGGCACCCGCCGACGTAGTCGAACCCCTTTTCCATCTCCCGCACGAACAGCGGAATCTCTTCCGGCTGGTGGCTCAGGCCGCCGTCCATTTCGAGCACCCACTTCGCGCCCGCGGCGAGCGCCGCGCGGTACCCGCGGAAGTAGGCGTCCACCACGCACCGGTTCTCCGGTGCCCACACGAGCGCGACGCGCGGCTCGGTTTCGGCGCGCGCGAGGATCAGCTCGCGCGTGCGGTCTTTGGAGACGTTGTCGAGCACGCAGAACATGCGGTCGTCCGGCCCCAGTTGCGCGAGGGTGCGGTCGAGCAGTTCGTGAATGCAGTCTTCTTCGTTCGCGAGCGGGGTAACGACGCCGAGGCGCATGGGTGCTCGTCCGTGAGCTTGGGTGCGGATGGGCCGCGGTTTACCCAACCCGCCGGTGCGCGTCAATCGCGTTCTGCGCGCCGGCTCGCTGTCTGAACCTCGCCTTGATTCGCCGCGCCCCGCGCGGGTCTAATCCGCGCTTTGCTCCACGGCACGGAGGTTGGGCACATGCGCGTTGCGATCGTCATCCCGGCGCGGTTCGCGTCGTCGCGGTTGCCCGGTAAGCCGCTGTTGCGCGATACGGGCAAGTACCTCGTGCAGCACGTGTACGAACAAGCCTCGCGCGCGAAGTGCGCCTCGGCGGTCATCGTGGCGACCGACGATTCGCGCATCTGCGACGCGGTGCGCGAGTTCGGCGGGTGGGCCGAAATGACCCGCGCCGACCACGCGAGCGGTACGGACCGCGTCGCGGAGGTGGCGGCGCGGCTCGCGGTCGATGTGGTGCTGAACGTGCAGGGCGACGAACCGCTGATCGAGCCTTCGGCGCTCGACGCGCTCGCCGACCTGATGGCCGTTCCCGGGACCGACATGGCGACGCTCGCGGTCCCAATCACGAGCGAAGAGAACTACCGCAGCCCGAACGTGGTGAAAGTGGTGTGCGACGACCGCGGCCGCGCGCTGTACTTCTCGCGCTCCCCGATCCCGATGGTGCGCGACGGCGCGCCGGACTTCGCCGCGACGCCGCCGCGGTTCTTGCAGCACCTCGGCGTGTACGCGTACCGTAAGGACTTCCTGCCGACGATCGCGAGTGCGCCGCCGCACCCGCTGGAAGAGTGCGAAAAGTTGGAACAGCTCCGCGTACTGGGAACGGGCGGCACGATCGGCGTCGGCGTGGTGGCCCGCGCGCACCGCGGCGTCGATACGCCGGCCGATTACGCCGATTTTGTGCGCGCGTACCGGGAAGGCGTTTCGCGCCGGGCCGCGTAGCGCCCGTTCGCCCGGCGCGCCGCGCAACCGTGATTGGAGCGACGCGCCGCCGGCGATATAGTGACTGAATTGGACGGAAAAGCCCCACGCAAGGACCGGCTCACACATGGCAAAGCACATCTTCGTTACCGGCGGTGTGGTCAGTTCGCTCGGCAAGGGTCTCACCTCCGCGTCGATCGGGATGCTCCTCGAGCAGCGCGGCCTGCGCGTGCGGATGCAGAAGCTCGACCCGTATTTGAACGTGGACCCCGGGACCATGTCGCCGTTCCAGCACGGCGAAGTGTATGTGCTGGACGACGGCACCGAAACCGACCTCGACCTCGGCCACTACGAGCGGTTCACTCACGCGACGCTCAACAAGCAGTGCAACATGACCACCGGGCGCATCTACCTCTCGGTGATCGAAAAGGAGCGCAAGGGCGATTACAAGGGCAAGACCGTACAAGTGATCCCGCACGTCACGGACGAGATCAAGAGTTGCATCCGCGCGATGGTGACGCCCGAAGTGGACGTCGTCATCACCGAAATCGGCGGGACCGTCGGCGACATCGAAGGGATGCCGTACTACGAGGCGATTCGCCAGTTCGCGCTCGACGTCGGCAAACACAACTGCCTCTTCGTTCACCTCACGCTCGTCCCGTTCTTGAAGGCCGCCGGCGAACTGAAGACCAAGCCCACGCAGCGAAGCGTCCGCGACCTGCGCGAGATCGGCATTCAACCGGACGTGCTCATCTGCCGCACCGAGCACAAGATTCCCGAAGAAGAGCGCAAGAAGATCGCGCTGTTCTGCAACGTCGAACAGGGCGCGGTGATTGAGGAAAAGGACAAAGAGTTCAGCATCTACGAGGTGCCGCTCTCGCTCGCGGACAATAAGCTCGATGAGTTGATCGTCGCGAAACTGGGCCTCACCCACGCTAAACCGCTGGACATGAGCGAATGGCGCTCGATGCTCGACCGGATGCGGCACCCGGCGCACGAGGTGACGATCGCGTTCGTCGGGAAGTATGTGAAGCTCCGCGACGCTTACAAGAGCGTGTACGAAGCGCTGGACCACGCGGGCATCGCGAACCACGCGAAGGTGCGCGTGTGCCGCATCGATTCCGAAGACCTGCGCTCCAAGGACGCGGACGATCACGAGACCGCGTGGCGCGACCTGCGCGCCGCGGACGGCCTGCTGGTGCCCGGTGGGTTCGACCGGCGCGGCATCGAAGGCAAGATCGACGCGATCAAGTTCGCGCGCGAAACCGGGCTGCCGTTCTTCGGCATCTGTTTGGGGTTGCAGTGCGCCACCATCGAGTTCGCGCGCCACGTCGCCGGCCTCACGGGTGCGAACAGCACCGAGTTCGACAAGACCGCGCCCCACCCGGTGGTGTGCATGTTGGAAGAGCAGGTGAACGTAACGAACCTCGGCGGCACGCAGCGGCGCGGCGCGTACCCGTGCCACCTGAAGCCCGGCACCAAGGCGCGCGCCGCCTACGGCGCGGACGTGGTGAGTGAGCGGCACCGGCACCGGTACGAGGTGAACAACGCCTACCGCGAGCGGCTCGAAGCGGCCGGGTTCGTGTTCGGCGGCACCAGCCCGACCGGCGACTTGGTGGAGGCGATCGAACTGCCGAACCACCCGTGGTTCGTCGCGGTGCAGTCGCACCCGGAGTTCCTCTCGAAGCCGACGAAGGCGCACCCGCTGTTCCGCGATTTCATCTCCGCGAGCCTCGAACACAAGCGCCTGCGTACCGCCGGCGACCGCGGGCTGGCCTAACGCCGTGTCGTGGCGCGACGAGCTCGACGCGCGGGGCTACGCCTTCCACCCCGCGGCGCTCACCGCGGGCGCAGTCGCTGCCGCGCTCGCGCAATGGGCCGACGTGTGCGCCGCGCATTCAGCGGACGAAGCGCTGCTCGGCGACTACGGCGCGCGAAACGTCCTCGACCTGTGGCCCGCGGCGCTGCACCTGCTCGCGCCGGTGCGCGACGCCATTCTCGGTGTACTCGGCCCTTCGGCCGGTGTGGTGCGCGGCCTGTACTTCGACAAGCCGCCCGGGCGCTCGTGGGCGCTCCCGTGGCACAAGGATGTGTCGCTCGCGGTGCGAGAACACCGGCCGAGCGCGCACTTCACGAAGCCCACAACAAAGGCCGGCGTGCCGCACGTCATCGCCCCGCAAGCGCTCTTGGATCGCATGCTGACCGTGCGCTTTCACCTCGACGCGATGACCGAAACCAACGGCCCGCTGCGGGTGATCCCCGGTTCGCACCGCGCGTAATCGCAGACCGACGACCCGCACACCGCGGCCGAAGTGCTGACGTGCGCCGCGGGCCGCGTGTTGCTGATGCGCCCGCTGCTGATGCACGCGAGCGGGCACGCCACCGAACCCGCGCACCGGCGGATCGTTCACTTGGAATGCGCCGCGGACGCCGAACTACCGGACGGCTTCGCGTGGCGCTGGTTCGCGCCGCTTTCCTGACCCTACCGACATCGCGGCGCGCGTGTGGCGCGCGTATCCTCCTACAGTTTTTCACACTGAGGAGCGCTCATGCCCGTCCAATATGTGACCGGTGACGTGTTCGTGAATCGCGTCGGCGCGGAGGCGCTCGCGCACGGGTGCAACTGCGCCGGGTCGATGGGCGCGGGCGTCGCGGTCGGGTTCCGCGAGCGCTACCCGGCGATGTTCGAGGAGTTCCGCCGCCGGTGCCGCGCGAAGCCCAAAGAGTTCGACCTCGGGAGCGTCTTCCTGTGGCGCGAACCGGGCGCGCCGGCGGTGTTCAACCTCGGCACGCAACCGCGCCCGGGGCGCGGCGCGACCTACCTGGTCGTGGAAGCGGCGCTGAAGGCGCTGCGCGCCGCGGCCGACGAAAGTGGCATTCGCAGCGTCGCCATGCCGCGCATCGCGGCCGGTTACGGCGGGCTGAGTTGGAAGAAGGTGCGCGCGCTCATCGATTCCGCGTTCGCGGACTGGCCCGGAACCGTGTACGTTTACGAGGAGTTCAAAGAGGGCGAGTGAGGGCCTCGCGCCGTGTCTACTGAAAGTGAGTTGTTGGCGGCGATCTTCGCGCACACCGAAGAAGACACGCCGCGGCTCATGTACGCCGATTGGCTCGACGAGCAGGGGGGCGACAGCAACACGGCGCGCGCCGAATACATCCGGCTCGAAATCGCGCTCGCGCGCGACTTCCCCGAACGGCGCTGGTCGGCACAGCGCGCCGCCGCACAGAAAGCGCCCGCGGCGCTGTTCGCGAAGTACGCGAGCGCGTGGTACCCGGAGTTGTTCGGCCGCAAGAACATCTTGCGCGGCACCAAGGGCTACCCGCAGATGCGCCGCGGGTTCCCGCACCAGATTTACGCCGACGCCGGGCCGCTCTTGGGTGTGATGGAGCGACTGCTCCGACTCGCACCGATCACCAGCGTCGAGTTCCGCAACACCGACACCGACATCGTGTGCCGCGTGTGCGCCGCGCCGTGGACGGCGCGTCTGCGGAAGATCAGCTTCTCCGCGTACGACCAACCGCCGACCTCGTGGAACGCGCTCGCGGACGCCGAACACTTCGGCGCACTGGAAGAACTGGTGCCCTTCGGTGGTGTGCTCCCGTCCGATGTGGCCGCGCGCGTCGCGGCGGCGAACCCGTTCCCGAAACTGAAGCGGTTCGTGCTTGCGGTGGCCGTGACCGCGGACGCCCTCGCGCAACTGTTCGCCGGCCCCGCGTTCGCCGGGTTACACGAGCTGAGCCTGTCGAGCAAAGGCGCGTCTCTGTACGGTGCGGCCGGGATCGACGCCCTCGCGGCGGCCCCGGCGCTCGCGCAGTTGCGCAAACTGTACGCGGCCGTTCACTCCGGTATGGAGATTGTGCCGCGGTTGGCGAAGGGCGCGTTCTGGCGCACCCTCGAAGACGTGAACCTGTTGCGCTGCGATTTGGGGAACGACGGGCTCGCGGATTTCGCGCGGCTCGCCGGCCCGAACTTCCGCAAACTGGAACTCAACTCCAACAAGATCGGCGAGGCCGGGATCCGCGCGCTCGTCGAAAGTGAATGTTTCGGGTCGCTCAGCGAACTGGTGTTGTGGGACAACCCGATCGGCGACGCCGGGGTGCGAGCCATCGCCGAATCGCCGCGCGCGAGCAACCTGCGCGAACTCGATCTGTTCCAGTGCGGGATCGGATCGGCGGGAATAAAGGCGCTGGCCGAATCATCACACCTAAGCGGGTTGCGGGTGCTCGCGCTCGGCGGCAACACGGTGGGCGCGAAAGAGGCGAAGGTGCTGGCCGCCTCGCCGCACCTCGCCGCGCTGGAACAACTGCGCCTGAACGGTTCCAGCACGTCGGCGACCAAGAAGGCGCTGCGCGAGCGGTTCGGCGACCGCGTGACGTTCTGAGGGCGGCGCAACTGGTGTTCGGTCTCGTGCTTGCTTCGCGGGCGCGGTTCCGGCACAATAGGCAAGTGTCACCCTTCGGTTCGGGGGCCGCGCCATGTCTGCCGGTCGTCGCGGGTTGGTTCTCGCGCTCGCGTTCTTCGCCGCCGCGGTTGCGCTGTGCCCGCGGGCCAGCGCGCAACCGTTCCGCGTTCCGCCGGCCGACCCGAACGTTGGCAAGCACACCATCTGGACCGGGCAGCTCACGCCCGAACAGATTCGCGAGTTCCTCAAACAGCACTTTCAGAACGGTGAGAAGAACCCGGAACTGGAACGACTGCTGCGCGAGCAAATGGGCAAGCAGAAGAACCTCAACCAGAAGGATGTGGACGAGGCGATCAAGCAGCTCATGAACAACAAGGAACTGCTGGACCGGCTCAAGGACATCGCCCAAAAGCAACAGAACCAGTTCCCGAACAACAACGGCGGGCAGCCGAAACTGAACCCGGACGACCTCGAGCGGCTCAAGAAACTGTTCGGGAACGATCCGTTCAAGGTTCCCCCGCCGAAGGTGAACCCAATCGATCCGATGGACCCGGTGAACCCGCCGAAGATCGACCCGAAATTCGAGCCGAAGTTCCCGCCCATCGACCCGAAGGATCGGCCGCCGGTGCAGCCGCCGTTCGAGCCGCCGCAACTGCCGCCGGTCGACCCGAACAACCCGTTCGACCTCGGGAAGAACGCCCCGGACAAGCTCGCCAAACAGAAGGCCGCGGAGGTGGCGAAGGCGCTCTGGGAGAAGAACGTCGGCCCGCTGGACGATTCGCCCGAAGTGAAGAAGGCCATTCTGGAACTGCTGAACGACCCCGACGTGCTGAACGCCTTCACCGACGACAACGGCAAGAACCTGTTCGACCTGCTGAAGGACGGCGACGGCAACGACCTCAAAGACCTGTTCAAGGACCTCGACGGCTGGGAATGGCCCAAGCTCGATCTGGACTTCAACTGGAACTGGAAGGGCCCGGACTGGGACCTCGGCCCGCGCCAGCCGAACGCGAACTGGAACGCGCCGCGCGCGCCGCGGTGGAACTGGGGCGGCGGCAGCGGGTTCAATTTCGCCGGCTTCGCCGTGCCCGCGTGGCTCGTCATCGCCCTGCTCGTCGCAATCGCGCTGGCGGTGGTGTGGTGGAAGCGCGACCTGATCTTCGTGCCGCGCAAGGCCGGGGTGTTCGCGGCCGGGGGGGTGGGCGCGTGGCCGCTCGACCCGCGGGCCATCAACTCGCGCGAGGACGTGGTGCGCGCGTTCGAGTACCTGAGCGTCCTCATTTGCGGGCCGGGCGCGAAGACGTGGACCCACTCCACCATCGCCGACGAACTCGCGGCGCTCGCGCAAACGCACGGCGAGACCGCGGTGCAACTGGCCCGGCTGTACGAACTGGCCCGCTACGCGCCGCTCGACGAGCCGCTGACGCGGGCCGAACTGGTGGAGGCCCGGCGGCTCGTGTGCGACCTCGCGGGGGTGGACGAAGCATGACGCGCCGCGCGTGGGCCTCGGTGGTGTTCGCGGGCACGCTGCTGTTGGCCGGCAGCGACCGGGTCGCGCGCGCGCAGCCGGTCGGGCAACCCGGGCCGCTCCAACCGGCCCCGCCGCAACTGTTCGCGGCCGGCGGAACGGACATCTTCCGCGCGGTGCTCGCGCGCGAGGGCTTCAAGCCGATCAAGCGGAACCAACTGCGGCTCGACGCGCTCGGGCGGCTCCAAGCCGACAGCACGGTCGCGGTGGTCGTGCTCGGAACCGGTCAGCCCGACGGCCTCGACGCCTTCGGTTCGGCGCGCGCCGCGGTCCTGCGGCGCGGGGCCGCGCTGCTCGCGGCCGACACCCCCGTCGAACTGTTCGCGGTGCTCGACGCGGGCCGGCGGGTCGCGCGGGTCACCGGCGAAGACGTGACGGCCGCCGGGCAAGACGGCCTGCGCACCAGCGTCGAGTGCCCCTTCGTGGTCCCGCTCTCGCCGGACGAGTTTCGCCCGCCGATCGAGAAGCCCGGCCCGGTGTTCGGCCTGTTCCGCGGGCTGAAGAGCGTCGCCACCAACCGGCCGAGCGAACTGCGCCTGCTGGCGGAGCCGCCCGCGGGCGAGTACATGTACCCGCTCGCGCGGTTCCCGCGGTCGGCGCGGGCCGGGTTCGGGGGGCCGCGCCCGCAACCGCCCCTCTTCGCGGTCGGTGGCGAGGGCACGCGCAACGCCCCGGACGACCCCGCGTTCGCGTTCCTCGCGCTCGCCGACCCGAGCGTGTTCATCAACCAGATGATGCTCGAACCGGACGCCGACAACTTCGCGCTCGCCCAGCGCGTGGCGCAGTTCCTGAAAGGGCCGGAGGGCCGCGACCGGTGCCTGTTCGTCGAGAACGGCCGCGTGATCGAGGACTTCGACTCGCTGCGCGACGCGCTCACCCCGCCGGTGCCGCCGGTGCCGCCGAACAAGATGCCCAACATCGGCCAACTGCTCCGCCAGAACCAAGACAAAGTGGCGAAACTGATCGACGACAAACTCGACGACATTCAGCGCAAGGACCTCGTTCACCAGTTCGCGTTCGGCCCGCCGGACGGCCCGAAGGAGCGGTCGCGGTTCGGCCTCCTCATCACCGCGCTGCTGGTGTTCCTCTCGGTGCGCATGGTCCTCGTGATGCTGGGGCGCACGCTCGCGGCGAAGCAGCCGACGGACGGGCCGCCCCCGCCGACGACCGGGGCCGGGGCCGCCAGCACCGGCCCCACGGGCGTGTTCGACCGCCGCCGCCGCGAACTGATGCGCCGCAACAACGTGTTCGACCCGGTCAGCCACCTGATGCGCGAGTTCTTCCTCTCCACCGGCGTACCCCCGGACCTCGGGCCGCGCATCCCGCGCGTGTGGGTGAGCGATGCGGTGCGCCGCCCGGACTCGCTGCGCCAAGCCGTGCGCGACATGTGGCGCATCGCCTTCGGCCCGCCGGTGCCACTCACCGCGCAGCGCTGGTTCGAGATCGAACCGTACTTCGACCGGCTGCGCCGGGCGCACGCCGACGGCAAATGGAAGTTCGTCCTCGCCGAATAACTCGGATGTTCCAAGTTCCAAGAGTTGCAAGTTCCATGGAACCGGAGCCGACTTGGAACGTTTGGAACGCGGAACGTGGAACTTAGGAAAGAGCGGAGACCGGCATGAGCTTGGCCCACACCTCGAACCCGTCCCAACTGCCGGCACCAGCCGACGCCCGGGCCGCGGCGCACGAACTCGCACAACAGGCCAAGCAGCTCAGCCAGAAGGTGATCGCGGAGGTGGGCCGCGTCGTGGTCGGCGCGGAGGACGTGACTAAGCAACTGCTCATCGCGCTTCTGGCCGGCGGGCACGTCCTTCTGGAAGGCGTTCCCGGTGTCGCCAAAACCACGCTCTCGAAGGTGTTCTCGCGGCTCCTCGGGTGCCAGTACCAGCGGGTGCAGTTCACACCGGACCTGCTGCCGTCCGACGTGACCGGCACGTCGATCTTCGACCGCAACGCGAACGACTTCGTGCTGCGCAAAGGCCCGATCTTCACGCAGGTGCTGCTCGCGGACGAAATCAACCGCGCCCCCGCGAAGACGCAGTCGGCGCTGCTCGAAGCGATGCAAGAGTATCAGGTGACGGTGGACGGCACCTCGATCCCGCTCGAATTGCCGTTCCTCGTGCTCGCCACACAAAACCCGGTGGAACAAGAAGGCGTGTACCGGCTGCCGGAAGCGCAGTTGGACCGCTTCCTGTTGCGCATCGAGATGGGTTACCCCGGCTTCAACCACGAAGTGAACCTGCTGAAGTTGTACAGCAAGCCGGTCGCGGAAGTGGACGTGATGTTCTCGCCGCAAACGATCCTCGATTTGCAGCGCAAGTTGCCGGGCGTGTACGGGGCGGAATCGCTGTTCGAGTACATCTGCAATTTGGCCGCGGAGAGCCGCAAGCACCCGGACGTGGCCCTCGGGGCCAGCCCGCGCGCGGCCCTGAACTTGCTCCGCTGCGCCCGCGCCCGCGCCGTACTGGAGGGCCGGCACTTCTTCACGCACGAAGACGTGCAAGCGATCTCCTACGCAGTCCTGGGCCACCGCCTGATCCTGCGCCCCGAAGCGGAAATCGAAGGCAAGGCGAGCGCCGACGTCGTGCGCGAAATTCTGGACGCCGTGCCGGTACTGGAAACGGTCTGACCGCGCCCGTCGAACCGCCGGCGTAAGCCGGTGGGTTCTTGTATACCCACCGGCATACGCCGGCGGTTCGCCAACACCACGCAACCTCCGTTCGCCTGACACACCATGCTCACAACGCGCGGCTGGTGGTTCCTGATCGTGGTTCTGGCGCTGCTCGCGATCGGGGCGTTCTGGATCCCGTATTTCACGGTAGTGCCCGCGCTCCTCGCCGCCACGCTGCTCGTGTGGTTCGTCTACGAGTGGCTGCTGTTTCACACCAAATCGAACGCCGCGGTCGCACGCCTGCGCGTGCGCCGGTGGGTGCTACAGGGCGGCCGGCCCACGCCGATGCTGTGGGCCGGGCACCCGTTCGAGGTGCGCGTGCGGCTCGAGCACAACGGCCTCGTCACGGTCGAATATGCGGTGATCGAGGACCGGCTGCCCGCGGCCGCGGACGTGCTGGAGGGCGACCCCGAGCGCGTGACCGCGCTGCGCTCCGGCGAAGCGTGCGACGTGGTGTACACGCTGCGGTGCCCGGCGGCCGGCGTGCTGCGGTTCGAGGGCGTGAAGGTGCGCGTCGCCGACCTGAACGGCTTCTTCTACCGCCGCGTGTTCCTCCGCGACCCGGTCGAGTTCCTCGTGCTGCCGCCCTTGGTAAACGACGAGGGCCGGCAGCGCGCGAACAAGCGGTTCAACAACCTGCCGCCGCCCGGCATTCACCGCCTGCGCCGCCCCGGCAGCGGCGACGAGTTGCTGGATTTACGCGACTACCGTCCGGGCGACCCGCCGAAGATGATCGCGTGGAAGGCGTCGGCGCGCAAGGACAAACTCATCACCAAAGAGTTCGAGAACGACGTGCCGGTGCGGTGCGTGCTGTTCCTCGACACGAGCGACGGCGTCCGCTTGGGGCCGCCCGGGAACACCCTACTCACGCGGATGGCGGGGATCGCCGCGGTCGTGGCGCAGGCGAGCGCGGCGAACCGCGACCTCGTGGGCCTCACCACGTTCGACGACGAAGGTGCGACGCGCTCAAAGACCGCCCGCACGCAGTCGCACATGATTCAAGTGCTGCGCCAGCTCGCCGAGGTGTCGGCGCTGCAACCGGGCACGCACGGCGTTCCGCTGGAGGCTCTGGTCGGGCGCGCGTACCCGCTGGCGCACGAGCTGTACCCGGAGGTGATGAAGCGCTCGAACAATTCGGTACCGCTGGGCCGTTCGTGGGTTCCGCTACTCGACAAGTGGTGGGGCTGGCTCGTCCTCTTTTTCTTGGTGTTCCCGCCGTGCTTGTTGGCGTTCTTCGTCAGTGGCGTGCTGGACCCCGGGAGCGTCCCGCTCCCCGACTGGCTGCGCAAGCTGTACGCATCGTGGCTCGGCGGAACGCTCGAAGTTGCGGTTCAACCGCTCCGAAACCGCGGGTGGGGGTTGCCCGTGCGCCTCACCCTGTTCGTTCTCATCTGGTTCGCGCTGCTCATGCTACCGTCGCTGGTCGCGGCGTTTTTCTGGCTGATCTACGGCATGCGCGGCTGGGTCGGTTCGCGCCGCGCCGACCTGATCGTGCGCAAGCAACTGGCGCAACTGTTCGCCATGCAAGACGGCACCGGGCCCGAGGGCATCGAGCGCTACATCCACGACGACGAGGAGTTCGGCAAGCGGCTCGGGGCGTTTCTCCGTCACCACCAACTGCGGGTGCCGATGCCGCTCTACGACGACAGCGGCAAGTACCGGTTCCGGTGCCCGCGGAAGGCCGAGGTACTCGCCAGCGAGATCGTGCGCGCGATCGCCCGCGCGCGCGACAACGAGCTGTACGTGCTCCTCGCGGACCTCACGGAACTGGGCGACGCCCTCGAACCGCTGGTGAAGGCGTGCCGGGCGGCGCGGGCGCGCAAGCACCACGTACTGGTGATCGTGCCGTGGCCCGCGGACCTGCCCTCGCCGGACGAAGCTCCGCCCCCGCCGCCGGACCCGGAGGGCAAGAAGCGCCGCCGCCACCCGGACGACCTCGACGACCGCGCCCGGGCGCGGCGCATCAGCAAGATCGTGCTGGAAAACATGACCAAGAAGTACCACGACCAGTTCCGGGCCGTGCGCCGCGCGCTGGCGGGCGTGGGCGCGACCGTGATGCGCGCCGACGACGGGGACCCGGTGCGGCTCGTGCTCGACCGGCTCGACCGGCTCCGCGGGATGAGGACGCGCCGATGAGTACCGACCCGCGCGAACCCGACCGGGACGAGCGCCGCCGCGACGACCCGCCGCCGCGCCGCGAGAAGAAGCCCAAGCACCCGCCGCTCACGCAGCGCGAGGTGTTCGACCTCCTGCTGCGCGACCCGGCCGCGCGCCCGTACCTGTACGCCGCGCTGGGCGCGCTCGCGCTCATCTTCCTCGTGCTGTTCGACAACGGCAGCGACATCGGCGCGGTGCTGGTGGCGCTGCTGGGCGTGGCGAACCTGCTGTTCCGCTGGGTGTCCGGGCCGCCGTTCCTGCTGTTCGTGCTCTCGTGGTTCGCGCTGTTCCCGTTCGGCATCCCGGAAGCCGAGTTCGCCGACCCGCGCAAGATCCCCGACAACTTCTTCCGCATCGCGGACCTCGTGCTCGTGCTCGCGGCGCTGGTGTACGTGCGGTGCGCGTACCGGGTGTTCGGCCTGATTCACGCCGCGATGCCGCTGGAAAATGCGCTCCGGCGGCCCGAAGACGCGCCGCCCCGCCGCCCGGCCGCGCACGTGTCGCCGAACGAACTGGTGTGGATGATCGGCACCGCGGTGGCGCTCGTGCTGCTGGGGCAGGGGGCGTGGTGGCTGGTGAACAACATCGAGTTCGTGCCGATGTCCAGAGCGCTCCCGTTCCGCTGGGCGGATCCCGAAGACGTGCGCCGGTTCCTGCGGCGCGGGCCGGTCGATAACGGCGAGTTCGCCCCGGGGCAGATGCGGTTCTTCGTGTCGCTCTTCGCCCTGTTCTTCGGCTACTTGCTGCTGCGCCTCGTGTTCGGCTACTGGCGCTTGCGGGCGATGAGCGCGGCGGAGGCCGTAGCCGTGTGTACCGACACCGCGTGGGCCGAGACGCACCGCGAGCGCGTGCGGTTGGAGAAGTGGCGGCTGTGGCGCATTCAGCAGGCGCTCGAGCGCGAGCGCGCGGCCAAGCGCGCCGAGCGCGAGGCCCAGAGCCGC
>JALHNS010000118.1 GCA_022843445.1 Gemmata sp. | reverse complement strand
GTCCGCGGACCCGGCCACCGCGGGCGCGGCGCTGGCGGCGGTTCAGGGGCTGCCCCACCCGCGCCCGTTCGCGCCCGCCACCGTGCGGCACCCGAGCGTGCCCGCCGACCCGCCGTACCCGTTCGCCCCCTCGAACTGGTTCTGGTTCCACCCGGACGGCCGCCGCGTGCTGGCGCTGAACAACGAGCACACGGCCCTCGTCACCTTCGACGCCCGAACCCGGCAGCCGGTGTCCGACTACCTCGTGCGCACGAGGGACCGGACGGACCTCGAGCACATCGCCCTCGCGCCCCGCGGGCGCTGGCTGGTGACCGCCGACGTGACCGGCGGGCTGGCGGTGCAGGCCGCCGACACCGGGGAGCGGGTCGGGGCCGCGAAGTGGGCCGGGGGCGTGTGGGAACTGCGGTTCAGCGCGTCGGGCGACCGCGTCGCGGTGATCGGCCGCTCCGGCCCGCGGGAGTCCGACGGCGACAAGGTGGCCCCGCACCGCGTCGCGGTGTACGCGCTGCCGAAGTTGGAGAAGCTGTTCGAGTTCGAGGCGGCGGAACTGTTCCGCGCCGTGGCCCTGTCGCGCGACGGGGACAAGATCGCGGTGTCGTCGGCCGGCGGCCGCACGGTCCGCGCGTGGGACGTGGGCACGCGCGCCGCGCTGTTCGAGACCCGCGTGCCGGACAAGTGGCCGTGGCCGAACCTCGTGTTCGCGCACGACGGCACGAAACTGTGCGACGTGGGCCGCGACGGCGTCACCGTGTGGGACCTCGTAACCAAAGCGCGGCACCTCGTCGTTCCCGCCGACAAGGCCCAACTGCCGAACGGCGGCACGGTGAAGACCGACGCGGACGGCACGGTGCTGCTGCTCCACCCGACGCTGGTCCGGGCCACACTCAACAGCACGCACGCCGTCGGCGGCCCGGCCCCGACGCGCGTGTTCGACCTGAAGGCCCTGATGTGGGGCGCGGTGCTGGAGAGCGAGGAGGGGTTCCGCATCGAGCGGTGCGAACTGAGCGCCGACGGCCGCCGCGCCGCGGGGCTGGTGAGCGGGCGCGGGCTGGTGGTGTGGGACGCGGCGACCGGGCGGCGGCTGACGCGCGAGAACCCGGTCGGCGAGCGGTTCGAGGGGCTGGCCGTTAGCCCGGACGGCACCGCGGCCGTGACCGACGGCAGCGCGGCGGGCCTGCGGCTCTGGGACCTCGCCGACCGCGGCATCCTCCCGGCCGTCGAGTTCGCGCGCGGCAAGTACCACTCGCTACTCACCGCCGACGGCCGGCGGGCGGTCGCCCTGCGCGGCGACGGCCGGCTCGAGACGTTCGACGCCGCCACCCTGCGCACCCTCGACCTCTCCGCGACTCGGTTCCCGGTTCATATGGACGGGCAAACGCTGGCCCGCGTGCTCGCCGACGGCTCGCGCGTGCTGGTGGTCCGCTCCGGCCCGCAAGAGGCCGTCTTGTACGCGGCCGACGGTACGGAGGTGGCCCGCTACCCGAACCTGCCGAAGGCGGACTACTGGAACGAGGCCCGCGCGCTGGTGCTGACCGCGCCCAGCGGTGGCGCGCGGTTCCTGCTCCCGGTGGCGAAGGGCAAGCACCTCGCGTTCCGCGCCTACGACGCCGACACCGGTGCGGCGGTCTGCACGGTCGATCTGGGCGACGGGGTGATCGGGGCGTGGCGGTACGCGCTCGCCCCGGACGGCCGCCGGCTGGCGGTCGTACCGGACCGCGAGCGCAACCCGTACCCGCGGGACCACGGCCCGGAAATCTGGAACCTCGACCGCGGCGCGCGCGAGCGCAAGCTGCGGTTCGAGGAGGCGTTCAGCGACGGCGGGCACGCCTTCGACCCCACCGGGCGCAAGCTCGTGGTGTGGCGCTGGGGCGCGGTGACGGTCTGGGACGCAACCACCGGCAGCGCCGCTGCGCTCGGTTCAACCGGCCGACCACCGGCTCCGGTTCGCAGCCCTCAGTGCCGACGGGCACCTGCTGGCGACGTGCTCCGACACCGAACTGGCCCTGTGGCGCACCGACACCGGCGCGAACGTGTACCGGCTGACGCACACGGACCTGACGTGCCGCGGGCTGACGTTCGCGGCGCACGGCGCGCTCCTCGCCGACACGGTGCGCCGCGGGTGGAACGCGCTGGACGTGTACCCCGTCGATCTCGCCGCGCACCTGAAGGCGTTGGGTGTGCGGCGGCTCACGGCCCGCGAGCGCGCCGAATACGGCCCCTTCGTTCCGACCGAGAAGCAGAAGTGAGCGCCGTGACGCGACTCCTCGAAGCGGCGCAGCGCGGCGACCCGAGCGCCGCGGCCGAACTGCTCCCGCTCGTGTACGCCGAGTTGCGCAAGCTCGCGGCAGCGCGGCTCGCGCGCGAACAGCCCGGGCACACGCTCGACGCCACCGCGCTCGTTCACGAAGCGTATTTGCGGCTCGTAGGCGGCGAGCAGCACTTTGATGGGCGCTCGCACTTCTTCGCGGCGGCGGCCGAAGCCATGCGGCGCATTCTCGTGGAACAGGCCCGGCGGCGGCTCAGCGCGAAGCGCGGCGGCGCGCTCGCCCGCGCGGACGTGGAACCGGACCAGATCGCCGCACCGGCACCGGACGACGAGCTGATCGCGCTCAGCGAAGCGCTCGACAAACTCGCGGACGCGCACCCGGAGAAGGCCGCACTCGTGAAGTTGCGGTACTTCGCGGGCCTCAGCGCCGACGAAGCCGCGAGCGCGCTCGGCATTTCGCCCAGCACCGCGGACCGGCACTGGAGCTACGCCCGCGCGTGGCTCAAGCGCGCGATGGGCGGCGCGTAACGCGCGTTTGACTCCGCCCCCGCCGCGCGGATAATCCCTTCGTCACGTCTCACTTCTCCACCAGAGGGTTCCGCAAATGTGCTGCTTCTCCGGGAACGTCGATCGCGTCGCGGACACGAACATCTTCGCCCGCGCGTCCAAAGACGACCGGCAGTTCATCGTGTACAGCATGAAGTTCGCGTCGGCCGCCGACGTCGCGATGATCCTGCCGATCCCCACGCCCAAGGGTTCGGCCGAAGACGCGGTGAAGTTCATCAACCTCGAAAAATACGCGGCGTTCTTCGCGGACCTGAAGAGCGGGTTCCCGGTGAAGAAGGACCGCGGCCCGCCCAACGACCTCGCCGGCGGCGGCTTGAAGGTGGTGGAGGTCGGCGACTTCGTCGCCTCGTTCGTGCCGACGGTGAAGGACTTCGACCGGCTCGACAAGCAGTTCCGACTGCCGGAAGGCGTGTGGGAGAAGCTACCGCAGTACAAGGACTTCGGGTTCGCGGTGTTCAAGCTGAAGAAGACGGGGAAGGACGCGAGCAAGGTGCACCCGATGGCGTTCGAGTTCCCGCGCGCCGACAAGCGCGTGCTGTTCTTCCCCACGGTTCACATACACGACGGCAAGGTGAGCGCGAAGGCCGGGTTCGATCACGCGCTGTACTGCCAAGTGAGCGGCGAGGCCCCGATGAGCTGGGACGAAACCGACGGGCTGGCCGAAACCTTCGTGAAGGTCAAGGACACGCAGGGCATCGTGGACGGCAACGCCCACGTGTACCGCAAGCAGATGCGCGGCACGTTCGACAACAAGGACGTGCTGGTGTGACCGGGGCTTGAACCCGACGCGTGAGCGAGGGCGTTGTTGTGTAGAATGTCGCGGCCCGGTATTTCCGCCGGGCGCTCCCGAGGGCTCCCACATGCTGCGCACTCTGTTCGCGGCCGCGCTCGCGGTCGCCGCTGCCGGTCTCGCTTCGTCCGTCACCGCCGACGACAAGAAGGACGCGCCGAAGGGCGAAGTGCTGAAGGTCGTCATCAGCGCGACGGCCGAGCTTTCCGCCGACAAGAAGAAGCTGACCGTGACCGCGGTGGGTCAGGTGAACACCGGCGGCTGGACCGGCGCGAAGCTGACACCGAAGGTCGGCCAGAAGCCGAAGGACGGCGTGTACGTGTACGAACTGACCGCGGTGCGCCCGGACGGCATCGTGACGCAGGTGATCTCGAAGGTGAAGGCCGAACACGTGTGGGAGAACCCACCGGCCGACCTGAAGGCGGTCAAGATTCTCGGCGCGGACAAAGGCGCGAAGACCGTTGAAGTGAAGTGACGGCAGCCGAGCGTCGAACCGCCGGCGTGAGCCGGTGGGTTGTCAGCATTCACCCGCCGGCTCACGCCGGCGGTTCGACAAGAACTCGGCGTGAATCGTTCGCCTTCACTTCTTCTCCGCGGCCGTGATCGGGCGCAGGGCCATTTGCTGCGCGTCCAAGCCGCCATCGACGGTGAACACGCTGCCGGTGCTGTAGGCCGCGCGGTCGCTCGCCAAGAACACGTACCACCACGCCACGTCTTCGACCGTCGCAATTTTGCGAATCGGGATCTGTGCGATCACCGCGTCGCGCTCCACCGGCGACGACTTCAGCCCGAAGTCGGTGAGCGGCGTTTCCACGAGGCCCGGGGCGACCGCCGCGGTCGTGAAGCCGTGCGGGGCGAGTTCGATTGCCAGTTGCCGCGTCAGCGCGTTCACCGCGCCCTTGCTGGCATCGTACAGCGTGTGCAGCGGTTCGGAGCGGGTCGCGTTCAGCGACGTGCTGAACAGGATGCGGCCCCCGCGGCGCGCGGCCTGCGCGCGGCGCACCACTTCGCGCGTGACCGCCACCGGCACCCACACGTTCAGCCGGAAGACGAAGTCGAAGTGGTCGCGGGTGATCTCGGTGAGCGGCGGCTCTTTGTAGGTGCCGAGGTTGTTCACGAGCACGTCGAGGCCGCCGAACGCGGCCCACGCCTCCGCGACGAGGCGCTCCGGTGCGCCGTCCGCGAGCAGGTCGGCGCGGACGTACCGCGTGTGCTCGTAGTCGCTGAGGAGCCGCTGCACGTCCGGGCACGCGTCGAGCGGCTTCTCGCTGGTGACGACCACCTTCGCGCCGCTGGCCGCGAACGCCTGCGCGACGCCGAGGCCGATGCCCTGACTGCTCCCGGTAACGAGGGCCGATTTGCCGTGCAACATGAGTGCGCTTCGCGTTCGGTGCTTCGTATGGATAGCCTCTAACCTACGCGAACCGTGAAGGGAGCGCAACATGCGCCGCACTCCAGCCCGCGTGTACCTCGCACCGGAAGCCGAAGAGGACCGCTACCTCCCCGAAGGGCCGCGGTGGATGACCGTGGGTGGTCGGCCCGCGCTCGCGTGGGTGAACATCGCGCTCGGTGCGGACGACCCCGAAGGCGAACTGCACGTCCACTTCCCGGATTCGGACGGCACCGAAGACGGGCAGCGCGCGTGCCCCGGTCGGCCGGGGTTCCTCCTCCCGATCCGCGGCGGGAACAAAGCGCTCGTGGGCGTCGAGAAGGACGTGCGCATCTGCGACCTCGCCGAAGGGCTGTGGTCCGATCCGCTCGCGACGATCCCCGACGACAACGAACGCACCATCATCAACGACGCGGAGATCGTGCCCGGCGGGCGCGCCGTCGTGTTCGGCACGAAGGACACGCAGTTCGCGGACCCGATCGCGGCGCTGTACCTCTACACCGCAATCGACGACGCGGTGACGCTGCTCGCCGGCGGGCAACTGTGCTCCAACGGCAAAGTGTTCGCCACCGACGACCGCGGAATCGTGCTGTTCGACATCGACACGCCGACGCGCAAAGTGGTCCGCTACCGGCTGAACCTCGAAGCGCGATCGATTGCGCCGGACGGCGTCGCGCTCGACCTGAGCAACGAAGTGGGCTTCCCCGACGGCATGTGCGATTGCGGCGACGGCACGGTGATCGTCGCGTTCTACAACCCGGAGTTCGCGGAAGCGGGAAGGGCGGTCCGCTACGACCTTCGCACCGGCGCGGCGGTCGAAGAGTGGCTCACGCCCGGTTCGCCGCGGGTCACGTGCCCGCTGCTCGTGACCCGGCCGAGGGGCGTGAAGCTGATTCTCACCACGGCCGTTGAGGGGATGCCGGCGGACCTGCGCGGGAAGTGCCCGAACGCCGGGTGCCTGTTCGTCGCCGACACGCAGTTCGCGCAGTGCCCGCCGCACGCGGAACTGGAACTGGAGTGATACCAACGGGACGGCCGCGGAGGTTGCTCCCCCGCGGCCTCGCGAGCGCTCACCCTTTGCCCTTCGACTTCGGGACCGGTTGCCCGCCGCGAGGCGGGGCCGCGGGCTGCTTCGGCAGCGGCGCGGGCAACTTCGGTTGCACCACCGGCAGTTTCGCGGGTGTCGCGGGCGGCTGCGCCGGTAGCTTCGGCATCGGCGCGGGCAACTTGGGCTGCGTCACCGGCGGTAACTTGGGCTGCGGCGGCGGGAGTGTCACCGGCGGCAATTTCGGTTGCGTCACTGGCGGCTGCGTCACCGGCGGCAATTTGGGTTCCACTTTCGGCGGTGCGACCGGTGGCAGTTTCGGTTCGACCTTCGGCGGCGGGAGCGTCACCGGCGGCAGCTTCGGCTCCACTTTCGGGAGCGTCACGGGCGGCAGTTTCGGCTCCACCTTCGGCTGAACCGGCGGGTTCACCTTCGGCTCGATCTTTGGCAGCTTCACCGGCGGGTTCACCTTCGGTTCCACTTTGGGCGCGGGATCGCCCTTCGGCACCACCGGCGCTTTCGGTTCCACCTTCGGCACCACCGGCGCTTTCGGTTCCACCTTCGGCACCACGGGCGTCTTCGGTTCCCCCTTCGGCACCACGGGCACTTTGGGTTCGACCTTCGGGTTCACCGGCACTTTCGGTTCGACTTTCGGAACCATCGGCGTTTTCGGTTCCACCTTCGGCACGGGATCGACCTTCGGGTTCACCTTCGGGATCGGGTCCACCTTCGGATTCACCGGCACCTTCGGTTCGACCTTCGGGCCGATCGGCAGCTTGGGATCGCCCTTCGGGTTGACCGGCACCTTCGGTTCGACCTTCGGCGTGACGGGGAGCTTCGGCTCCACTTTCGGGTCGAGTTTCACGTTCGCGGCGCGCACCGGGTTCGGCGGCGGCCCCTTCTTCTCGTCTTGCACCTGCGCTCGCGCCACGACGGCCTTCGGCACGTCGAGCCGGATCGTTTGCGGCTTCGGCTGCGCCGCGGGCTGGCCGACCGGCGGCACCGGCACCGCGGGCGCGGACTTCGCCACGAACGTTTCGAGCCGGTTCCGCTGCGCGCCCACGTCGCGCAACTGCTGCGCCGCGACCGCCTCGCTCTTGCGGGCCTCGGCGTTCACCGCGCGGAACTGCGTGCGGGTCAGGTCCGGGGCCACCTTCAGCGGGGCCACCATCGCCACGTTCGTCACGTTCGTGTTGTTCACGGTGGGCGCGCCGTTCACCACCGTGATGTTGTTCGTCACGTTGGTGACGTTGGTCACCTTCGTGATGTTGTTGATCACGGTGTTCTGCTGCACGAGCGTGACCGGCGGGCGCGCCACGGTGCCGGCGAACCGACCGCCGTACACGTCCACGAGGCCGGTGCGCCACGCCGGTGCGGTGCGGAACGCCACCGAGTAGTAGCTCCACAGCGGGTCGTAGCCCCACGTGCGGCCCACGCCGAACCCGATGTTGAACCCGCCGCGCGGCGTCACGGTGCCGCACCACGCGTTGAACCCGCGGGTGGCGTACCGGCCTTCGAAGTAGTCGCCGAAGTAGTAGTTCCCGTACCCGCGGCGCACGAACAGCGCGCCCACCATGCACGGTTCGCTCACCACGTACACCGGGGTGTACACGAACCGCGGGCGCAGCAGCACCGGTTGCGGGAACACCACCGGTGCGAACAGCACGCCGCGCGCGGCCAGCGGGTAGTCCCAGAAGCCGTCGCAGAACACGTAGCCCGCGGGCGTCCACACGTAGCGGGCCGGGTGCCAGATCCAGTTCGCGCGGTGTTCCACCCACACGCCCGGGCGCCACACGTACCGGCCGCGCCACACCCACGAGCCGGGGATGTAGAAGCTGGTCGCGTTCGGCGCGGGCACCACCGGGCCGGTTTCGACGCTCGCCGGCGGCGCGGGCAGGTACTCGATTTCGGGCTGAACGGCCGGCTGATTCGGCAGCGGGGGCGGCGCGACCTCTTGGAAGAAGCCGCTGACGTACTGCCAGCCGCCGCGCACCTCGCGCCACGACCCGGGCACCCAGACGCGGCCCGGCGGCATCTGACGCCAGAACCCGCTCACCCAGATGAACCGCTCGCCGTCGTCGTCCCAGTGCCAGTAACCGGGGATCCACTGCACGTTGTCGCCGTCCGGCTTCTGTTCCGGCGGCAGTTCTTCGATGGGATCGGGCGGCTGCTTCTCGACGACCGGCGACGCGACCGGGGCTTCGGCCGTCGTAGCGAACGCTTCGTGAACCGGCCCCTTGGCGAGCACCTCGGGTTCGTCGCCTTGGGCCGGCGCGCCGGGCTGTGCGGGGCGCGCGGCGCGAGCGGGCAGCGGCAGCGGCACGGGGTCTTGTGCGGGGGCGTCGGCGAAGGTCACACTGACCGCGGCGAGCATCGCGCCGAGTGTCAGGGCTTTGAGCGTGCGGGGCATTTGGCAGTCCCCCTCGAATTGGTAATCGGCGTTGTCAACTTCGTACGTGCAACGCCCGTGCCGCCGGAACTTGCGCCGCCGCGCCATGATAACCCGCGACCGGTCGCGCCGGCTAGGCGGGTCTCGGGCATTCGGTGGGCCGGGCGAGTCGGCCAGCGAGTTGGCCAAGTGGGGCGAGTTGGCCAGTTGGCCATCTCGCTTTTCGACGAAACTTTCCAGCGTCCGGGGCGAGTTGGCCACGTCCGCACGTGTGTGGTAGGCGGCCCCGAGTTCGCGCCACACAGGAAAAACGTCGGCGTTCGGCGGGCGTGTCGTGTTCGCGTGTGGAAACGAACGGCCCTGCGACCGGCCGCGGCGCGATCCGAAAGAATACTGCACACGCGAACAAATCGAGTCAACCGGAGGGCCGGCGAATCGCGGGGCAAGAGGTGCTCGTTCGTGTTCCGAATTGGTTGGAGCAAGGGAAAGTCGGCGATTACAATTCGGGTGTTTGGTGAGAGGAACCGCCCTCACGTGTGCGTCCGAGTAACTGGTGCGTCCGGTCTCACGCGCAACGCGGGTCGGGCCAAACACAAGTTCGGCAGGAAACCGAGCCGCCGGACCAACGCGAAGGGAAACAGAGATGCGTTCGACTGGTGCGACGGTATTCGTGACACTCACGGGCCTGCTGATCGGCTGCGGTACCAAGGAGAATCCCCCGCCAACGCCCGGAACCCCTGCCCCCCGCACCGAACAACCACCGACCGGGGCAACGCCCCCAAAGGTTCCCCCGAGCCCGCCCGCGCAACCACCGACTGGCACCGCGCCGGCTGAGAAACTGCCCGATGTCACGATGGCAGAGATCGAGGCGTTTGAGAAACTGGACGTTAGTCTCCGGCCCAGTTCCGACGGTGGTGGGAGCATCAACTTCGAGAGCAACCATGTCACCGAGGCAGGTGTGCTCAAACCGGCCGTGCTGGAGGCGCTGAAACGGACCCCGTCGGTCACCGAACTCAGTTTCCAACAGGCTCGCGCGTTCTCGGACGCCGGTCTCGCCGACCTCAAAGACTTGAATCACCTCCGCAAGTTGCGGATTCACGGGACGAAAGTCACGGACGAGGGGATGCGCCACCTCAAGGGGATGGCAAAACTCGAAGAGCTTATGCTCAGCGACACGCGGGTCACGGACAAGGGACTCTCCAACCTGAAGGGCCTGAAGAATTTGAAAGAGATCGACCTCGGCACACTTTACGGTCAGGCGGACATCACCGACGCGGGCCTCGCGGAACTGTCGTTGGGCAACCTGAACCGCCTCCAAATCAACGGGACCAAGATCACCGACGCCGGGTTGGCGCTTCTGAAGGATTCAAAAAATCTCTCGGTGCTTTGGGCCGACAAGACCGACATCACGGATAAGGGCCTCGAACATTTGAAGCCGCTCACCAAACTCGGTTGGCTGAAGTTGGAGCGCACGAAGGTCACGGACGCGGGTCTGGTGCACCTCGAAGGGCTGACTCAGTTGTTCGCCTTGGAGCTCGCCGGCACGAAGGTCACGAAGCCAGCCGCAGAGAAGTTCCAAGCGAAGGTGCCGAAGTGCCGCATTGAGGGGCCGGAGTGGAAGTTGCCCGCCAAGTGATGCCCCGCCGAAGCATTCGCGGCGAACTTTTTCCGAATTCCGCGCGAACCTGTGCGAACAGTTGTGTGTCTGAGAAGCAACGAGGACGCGGGGTTCGCCCCCGCGTTGCTGTTTTGACGACCCGAAAAAGCGACAAAAACGGCCGCTGCGCGTTGCACGCGGCCCGCGACTCGGTTACAGTACCAGTCGCAGCCGGGGCTATGCCCCGGCTCGTGTCGTTGGAATTAACCCCTAACCCCTTACTCACCCCTAACCGTTCGAGATGACTTCCTAGCCAACTTCATTTAGGCGATGCCGCCGGAGGTGTGTGATGTTCCTGACCAACCTGACGACCGATCTGACGAAGACCGCGACCACGACCAGCTTCGCGCTGGTGGTGCCGGCCGATCGCAACGGTCTGCGGTTCGGCGCGGGGCAGAACGACTATCCGGCGGACGATTCCCTGTCCCAAGGGCACATCCCAGTGCCCGCAAACCCGAAGCCCGAACAGCTTCGGTCACGGCAGGGCCAGTCCGCAGCACAGATGCGAAAGCAGATGCGCACGGACGAACCCCCCGTGCCCCCGACCGGTCCGGTCGGCTCCGTCCCCTCAGTCGCGCGCGTCAACTGGCGGACACCGCCAGCCGACACGACCCGCAACCGCAACCCGTTGGTGCCCGCGAGAACCTGTACCGGCGACTGCCACTCGCACGAACAGATTCCCGCGACGAGCAGCACCAAACGGCACGCGAGTGCGGCCCGCGCGAGCGGAAAGTGAGGTGGCCGTTGGCTTAAACGCACCGCGCACCCGGATTCGCATCTGCCGACCTCGCACCGCGAAGTCGGAGACGAGCACCCGTAGTCGTTTTGCGTTTGGCTGACTGGTCACGCCGGAGTTCGAGTTCACACACAACACGCTGGTCGCCATCGGGCGCGAAACGGGTTCGGCCCGTTCGCACGGTGTGCCGGTGCCGCGAGGCAGACGGGTTCGCCCAGTCGCCCCGCTTTACTCCACCGCACATGTGACGAACCGCCGCACGTCCGTTTCCCCGATCGAGCGAGAAGCCGCGAGCGCGTGCGCCGCGGGTTCGCCGACGAGTGTCGCGCCGATGTTCCGCGCTCAGCGCGGAGCGATCGAGGCGCGGGTCGGTGTCCCGTCGCTGCACCGCACGAACGGTACCGATTGCGGCCCCCTTCTCTGATCCGAGGAGGGCCGCCGGTGCCGCCGAACCGCGGGCCAGCCTTGGAATGAAAAGTGCAAAATGAAAAGTGCAAAATGCCGGGCATTTTTCCTTTTTCATTTTTCCTTTTTCATTCCCCAACCGGGATCGGGACAGGACACCGAATCATGAGCTGGAACGAAGTCACGGTTCTGGTCGAGAAGGCGAAGACGGGCGACCGCGAGGCGTACGGCGAACTGGTCGTTCGCTTCCAGAGCAGCGTGTACGCGATGGCGCTGACCCGCGTCCGCGACCCGCTCGAGGCGCAAGAGCTGGCGCAAGACGTGTTCGTGCACGCGATGCGCAAGCTGCCGCAACTGCGCGACCCGCGGTGCTTCGCGGGGTGGCTGCGGCGGATCACCGCGCGCATGGCGATCAACCGCCTGACGCGGCGCGGCCCGCTGTTCGGGGCCGACCCGGAGCTGCTGGACGCGGTCGAAGCGAAGACCCGCACCGCGGAAGAGAACTTCGCGGTGGGCGAGGCCGTGGAGCAACTGAAGGGCGCGCTCGGCGAGCTGCGCGAGATGGACCGCGAGGCGCTGGAGGCGTTCTACATCCGCGGCCGGAGCCTGAAGCAGATGGCGAAGGAGTTCGGCGTGCCGACGGGCACCGTGAAGCGCCGTCTGCACGTCGCCCGTCTGCGGCTGAAGGAGGTGCTGGAAGGCATCGACCCGACGCTGGCGGAGCGGTTCGCGGGCGACGCGGCCGAGGAACTCGCCGCGGTGTAAGCGCCGCGAAGTGAAGTAACCCGAACGCCGGCGGCCGCAAGGCCGCCGGCGTTTGCTTTTGCGCGCCGCGGCCCCTGATTGAAGGGCGAGCGAATGCGACGCGGAGCGTCGCACCACCGTGGCACGACGCTCCGCGTCGTTCGTACCTAACCAACTCGAATCGCTACAAGCCAGCGGAAACGGTTCAGCCGAAGTTGGTGGGGCTTTTCAGTACATCCCCGAACCGCTCGCGGAGCCGCTGAAGCCCGACTAGCGGGATCGGGTTGGCGTTCAGGTACAGGTCCTCCAATTTCGCCAAGTGCGGGGAATCGGCGAGCGCCCGCGCGCCGGCTTCGCCGATGGCGTTTTGGCCGAGCCACAGCCCGCGCAGCGCGCGCGCGCCTTTGCACGCCGCCAGTGCCACCGCGCCGGCGTCCGAAATGCCGCAGTTAAACAGCATGAGTTTCCGCACGCGCGGGAACGTGCGCCACTCCAAGAGCACTTCGAGGCCCGCGTTGCCGATCGCGTTGCTGGCGAGATCGAGCATGGGGACCAGCGGGAAGAACGCGGACGCGGTAAGCGCTTTCGCGCTCTCGGCGGTGAGCTCACACTGGCGCAAGCGGAATTCGCGCACGGTCGCCAGCGCCGGGTGCGCGAGTAACTGCGCGACGCCCTCGTCGCCGATGCGCAGGTCGCTCAGGTTTAACTCCACGATGCCGTGATCGGCCCACGCGGTCAGCAGCGCACTCACTTCGGCCCAGCCGATTGCGCACCGGGAGAGGTTGAAGCGGCACACGTTGCGGAACCCGGGGCACGCGATCGCGCGCGCCACCCAATCGCCGGTCGGAACCGCGCCGTTGAAGAAGAAGCGTTCGAGCCGGTCGAGGTTCGGCGACGCGAGCAGTTCGTCCCACCGTTCGGCCGCGTCGGTGAAGTACCAGCGGCGCGTGGGCACGAGGTGCCACTCTTCGTCCGAGAGACCGATCAACCGCGACACGCTCTGGCTGTGGCTGTCGTGCGGGTGGAAGAAGCCGCGGTGCCATTCGCCGGTCTTCAGGTTGTTCGGCAGGTGCGCCTTCCACTTGCCCTCGCGCCCGCGAAGGGCACGCTGCGCGGCTCCGCGCAGTTTGCGCGCCTTCGGGTCGTCTTCGGGGATACGGGCCAACTCGCACTGCGCGCGAATCAGGTCGCCGCGCTCCGCGTGCCCGTTCTCGGTGAGCCAATCGGCGTACATGAGGCGCGGCGCGTCTTCGAGCGGGCGCGCCCAGATCGCCGCGAGCAGTTCCTGTTCGGTCGCGCTCATCTCGCCGGTCTCACAGGTGAACGCGGTCGCCGAGGCGCTCGCGCAGGTGGTCCCGCACCTTCTCGCTGAAACCCATGTTCATCAAGTACAGCGCCGGGATCGTGTCCAGCGCGGGCCAGTTCAGCAGGTGCTTCGCGCCCGCGTCTTTGGTCTGGTTGTGGGCGAACGTGGCGAGCCGCAGGTTGTTGAACCGGCCGCTTTCGAGCAACACTTTCAGCCCGCGGCTGCCGATCTGCGCCGTGTGCACGCGCAACAGCTTCAGGTTCGCCGTCGCGGGGTGCGTGGCGAGCACCTTGCACCCGCTGAGGCCGACCGGGCAACTGTTCGCCCAGAACATGCGCAGGCGGCGGTCGGTCCACGAATCGAGCACGCGCGTGAGCAGGGACGCGTCGAACGTCTGGCTGGTGAACGCGAGTTCGGTCACGTTCCGCAGGTCGGCGCACCCCGCGACGCGCTCGACGGTGCCCTCCGGCGTGCTGCCGTACACGAGCAGCGAGCCGACGCGGTGCAGGTACGGGTACTTGAAGAAGGCGTCCGAACCGTGCGCGGTGAGCCGCCACAGCGGAACGCGGGCGAGGTGTTCGTCGGTCCGGGCGCTCTCGGCGGGCATGTCCGGCACCGGGAACCCGCGGTCCCACTCGGTGCGCTCGCGCAAGTTCATGCCCTGCGGGTACCAGTCGCGCGCGTAGGTGTCGATGAGCGCGTACGCGCGCGCTTCGAGCGGCGCGAACCGCGGGTCGGCGCGCGTCAGGCTTTCGAGCGCGATCTGCGCGCGAATCAGTTCGGCCCGCTGCGCGCGGAACGCGCCCGGCGGTGCCGCCGGCGCGTCGGCGGTCGCTTTCTTCTTCCGCGCGCGTTTGGGTTTCCCGGCGCTCGGCAGCACCGGTTCGGGGCGCACCTTCTCGCCCGGGTCCGCGTGCTCGTCGAGCCAGTCGGCGTACGCTAACCGCGGAGTGTCTTCGAGCGGCTTCGCGCAGATGGCCGCGAGCAGCGCGTCTTCGTCCGTCATCGTCGATACCACTTGGGGGGTGCGTGTGGAACCGCTCGAAGCCTTTCACCTGCTCGACGTGCGCGCGGGCCGCGTGGTTCGCGCCGAGCCGAGCGCCGGCGCGAAGAAGCCCGCGTACAAGTTGTGGATCGATTTCGGCCCGTTGGGGGTGAAACGGTCCAGCGCACAGCTTACCGCACTGTACACCACACAGGAACTGGTGGGCAGGTTGGTTCTGGCCGCGGTGAATTTGGGCACCCGCAAGGTGAACGGGTTCGATTCGGAAGTGCTGGTGCTCGGCGCGCCGGACGAAGCCGGCCGCGTGGTGCTGCTGGCGGTCGAGCGCGACGTGCCGCCCGGCGCGAAGGTGTTTTGAGCGCGCTACGCCGCGCGGGGGCGCGCCAGTTTCACCACGAGGCGCTCCACCTGCACGCGCTCCGGCAGCGGGTTGCCGCCCTTCAGCCCGTAGTTGATTTCCACCAGCCACTCCGTGAGCCGGTCCAACCGCCCGCGGCCCAGCGCGCGGAGTTGCTTCTCGAAGCCTTGCCGAATCTTGTCCCACTTCGGCACGCCGGCCGCGTCCATCGCCGGGCCGAGCGCCTGCTTCTCGCCGATGTGCAGCCGCGCTACGGTCGCCAGTTTGCGCAACTGCGACGTGAGCGCGCCCAGCACCGCCATCGGGTCGGTGCCTTCGGCGAAGACTTCTTCCAGAATGCTCAGCGCCTCCGACGGCTTCGCGTCGCCGACCGCGTCCAGAATGCGGAACACGTCCGCGGCCTTGCTGCGCCCAACGTAGGCGTCCACATCGTCGGCCGAGATGGTACCGCGCGGGCCGACCGCCACCGCGAGTTTCGCCAGTTCGCTATCCAGTAACCCCATCGCGGGGCCGAGCAGTTCGAGCAGCAGTTCGGCGGCTTCCGGTGCCAGCACCTTCTGGTACGCGGTCTTCGCCCACTGCACGCACCACGGCTTCAGTTCGTAGGCCTTGTACGCGGGCGGCGCTTTGCACGCGAGCTTCGCGCCGTCCGGCAGAGCTTTCGCGAGCTTTGTCGTTTCGGGGAACGTTTTCACGTCCAGCACGAGCACACCAACGGCACTCGGCTTCGCGACGTAGGCTTCGAGTTCCGCCCGGAACGCGGTGACGAACGGGTCCGCGTTTTCGACGATCACGACGCGGCACGGGGCGAGGAACGGGAGCGTTTCGAGGTCGTTGCGCACGGTGGAGAAGTCGAGCTTCTCGCCGGAATACACGCTCACCGCGAACGCCGGGTCTTCGTCGCCGATGGCAACTGAAATGATGCGCTCGCGGGCGTGCCGCTTGAGGAAGTCTTCGTCGCCCGCCAGCACGTACACCGGCAGGCGCTTCGGGGCTTTCGCTTTGAGGAATTCGAGAGCTTCCATACCGCGAGCATACCGGCGGGCCGCGAACGGTGCTACATCGGGTGGACCCAACCCTCCGGCGCGAGCGGCTCGCGCGCGCCGTTTGTATCGAGCCACAGCCCGGCTTCGACGCACTCGCCGACGCGGAACACCGGCACCGGGGCTTCGCGCAGCAGGTTCGCGCCGTCTTCCGGCGACACCGCGAACACCAACTCGAAGTCTTCGCCGTCCGAAAGCGCGTGCTTCAGCGCGCTCTTCCCGGAAGTGCGCGCGAGTTCGTGCGCGTCGTTGGAAATGGGAATCGCGTTCGCGTGCAGAACTGCGCCGCAGCGGCTCTCTTCGAGAATGTGGTTAAGGTCGGCCGCGAGTCCGTCGCTGATGTCGCACATCGCGCGCAGTTCGACCGCGTCGGCGAGTGCGAGCGCTTCGCGCACGCGCGGGGTGAACGTGAGGTGCCGCCCGCGAATGCTGCCGCCGAGCGGCCCGGTCACGAACAGCCAATCGCCCGGGCGCGCGCCACTCCGAAGCACCGCGCCGCGCGCGTGTGCTTCGCCGAACGCCGTGACCGAGATCACGAGTTTCCCGTCCCACGAGTTCGTATCGCCGCCGACGATGGCGACGTCGAACTCGTCCGCGCAGTCGCGCAGCCCGAGGTAGAGGAGTTCGGCGGTGCCGCCCGCCGCGCGCGGGAGCGCCACGCTCACCACCGCGAACCGCGGGGTGCCGGCCATCGCCGCGATGTCGCTCAGGTTCGCGGCCATCGCCTTGCGCCCCGCGGCGCGCGCCCCGCACTCGCTCAGCACGAAGTCGGTGCCGTCCATGAGCATGTCGGTGGTGACGAGCAGCGGCCGCGCCGGCGGTTCGAGGACCGCGCAATCGTCGCCCGGCCCGACCAGCACGCCGGGGGCCGCGGGCGTGCGCGCCCGGAGCCACGAAAGGTACTCGAATTCGCCCGGCATGCGCTCAGTGTATGCGCCGCACCGGTTGTAGCGCGCGCGGTTCGCCGGCGGCGCGCCGCGCGGCGCGAACCGGCCTTTTCCCAAAGCGGACGCGCGCGTATAAGGCAGCAGCGGCTTCTGCCGCACGAACCGCCGGAGGTGTTCCACATGCGTTGCGCCGCGCTCGTTCTCG
This sequence comes from Gemmata sp., assembly GCA_022843445.1. Taxonomy (GTDB): domain Bacteria; phylum Planctomycetota; class Planctomycetia; order Gemmatales; family Gemmataceae; genus Gemmata. The sequence continues at coordinate 875 of JALHNS010000118.1, read as the reverse complement.
CCGGTCTGCTCGTCGCCGTGTCCACGAGCGCCCAACCGCCCGCGGTCCCCGGCGGGCCGCCGATCCCGCCGCCCGCGCCCCCGGCCGCCAACCCGAAGCTCGACGGGCACTTGGCCGCGTGGGAAAAGAAGATGGGCAACGTGTCCAACTTCCGCACCGAAATCGAACTCACGCGCACCGAAGACACGTTCAAGAAGAAGACCAACTTCACCGGCGTCGTGCTGTGCATGAAGCCCAACTTCGCCATCCTGCGCCTCGACAACGCCAACGACACCAAGAAACTCGACTACGAAGCGTACCAGTGCGACGGGAAAACCCTGTACGTGTTCGACGGCCTGAAAAAGACCGTCACGCGCGTGAAACTGCAGCAGAATCAGGGCGTCGATAACGTCATGCTCGACTTCCTCGGCGGCATGAAGGCCGCGGACGTGAAGAAGCGGTTCGACATCAACCTGTTCAACGAGGACAACAATTACGTCTACTTGGACATCAAGCCGCTGACGCCCGCGGACCAGCGCGAGTTCAAGCAGATCCGCCTCGCGCTGTTCAAGGACACGCCGGCCACCGCGAAGTGGGCGTACCTGCCGGCGCAAGTGTTCCTGCTGAAGCCCACCGGCGACACCGAGGAGTGGAAGTTCAGCAAGACCGAACTCGACATCGCCGGGGTGAAGGCCGAACTGTTCGCGTTCAAGGGCGCGCCGGCCGGCTTCGAACTGAAGGACGCGCCCGCGGCCCCGGTCGGCGGCGCGCCGATGCCGCCCGGCGGCGCTCTCCCGGCCGGCGGCGCGGTGCGCCCCAACAAGTAGTCGGGGAACGGCCCGCGGGTGCCGGCCGGGGGTGGGGGGGGTAGAAACCGCCGGCGCACAACCGCCGGT
>JALHNS010000117.1 GCA_022843445.1 Gemmata sp. | reverse complement strand
GCGGCCGGCGCGCCGGTATCCGCCGGACGGCCCCACCACCGACACGCTGCCCCGCTGGGGCGACTCGCGCACCCGGTTGCTCGAATCGGCCCTCATTCACGCGCACGACGCGGTCGCCATTCTGGACGCGCGCCCCGGCGCCGCCGGCACGCCGGGCCGCGCCGTGCTCTACGTGAACGACGCGTTCTGCGCGCTCACCGGCTACGCCCGCGAGGAGCTGATCGGGCACTCGCTGCACCAGCTCGGCGGGCGCGACTCGGACCCGGTGGCGCTGGCGAAGTTGCGCACTGCGCTGGATTCCGGCACCCCGCTGCGGCTCGAACTGCGGAACCACCGCAAGGACGGCACCCCGTACTGGGTGGAGCTGAGCGCGATCCCGGTGCCCGGCCCCGGTGGCGGGGTGTCGCACTGGCTGATCCTCCAGCGCGACATCGACCGCCGCAAGACGGCCGAGCGCCGCGCCAAGCACACCAGCCAGTTGCTCCGCGCGATCATCGACGCGTTCCCCGGGCCGATCAGCGCGAAGGACCGCGAGGGCCGCTACTTGGTGATGAACCAGTATCAGGCCGACCTGCTGGGCATCGCGCCGGACGCCGCCATCGGGCGCACCGCGAGCGAGCTGACCGACCCGGACCACGGCCTGCGCACGACGACCCGCGACCGCGAGGTGCTCGCCACCGGCCAGCCGGTGCAGTTCGAGACCGTGTACCCCGGCCCGGGCGGGGTGAAGCACCCGTGGCTCACCAGCAAAAGCCCGCTGTGGATGCCCGACGGCATCGACAGCGAGCCGGGCGGCGCGCGGGGCGTCGTGACCGTCGCGGTGGACATTTCGGCGCTGAAGATCGCCCAAGACGCCCTGCGGCGCAGCGAGGAGCGGTACCGCCAACTGTTCCGCGCGATCCCCAACCCGGTGTTCGTGTACGACGCGCAGTCGTACCAGATCCTGTCGGTGAACGAGGCGGCGGTGCGCAAGTACGGGTACTCGCGCGACGAGTTCCTGCGCATGACCATGCACGACATCCGCCCGCCGGACGACACGCCCTCGCCGTTCCACGCGCTGGGCGACACCGGCCTGCCGGACGGCCCGCCCGCGGCCCGGCGGCACGTGGTGCGCGGCGGCGCGATCCTCGAAGTGGACGTGAGCGCGTTCACCCTGAACCTCGACGGCCGCGCGGTGCGGCTCGCGCTGGTGTCCGACGTGACCGCGCGGCGGCAGGCCGAGATCGAGCTGCGGCGCAGCGAGGGCCTGTTCCGCGGCATGTTCGAGAACGCCAGCGCCGGCGTGTCGCTCACCGACCCGAGCGGCCGGTTCGTCGCGTGCAACCCGGCGTTCGCCGCGATGGTGGGCCGCACCGCCGACGAGCTGCTCCACCTGACCCCCGCCGACGTGACGCACCCGGACGACTGGGCCGCCCAACTGCCCTTCTTGGCCGACGTGCGCGCCGGCCTGCGGGACCGGTTCACCGTCTCCAAGCGGTACGTGAAGCCGGACGGCGAGATCGTGTGGACCGAGCTGTCGTTCGCCGCCGTGCGCACCCAGACCGGCACCTACGAGTACGGCCTCGGCGTGTCGCTGAACGTGACCGAGCGCAAGCAGCTCGAGGACCAACTGCGCCAAGCGCAGCGGATGGAGGCCATCGGCCAAATGGCCGGCGGCGTGGCCCACGACTTCAACAACCTGCTCACCGCGGTGCTGGGCAACTTGGACCTCGTGGACCTGCCCGAAGGGGACCCGAACCGCGCGCTGCTGGCCGTGGCCGAACAGGCCGCCACCCGCGCCGCCGACCTCACCCGCCAACTGCTCGGCTACGCCCGGCGCAACCAACTGGTGTTCGCCGCGGTGCCCGCCGGCGCGGTGTTCGACGAGGTGCTCGCGCTGCTCCGCGCCACGCTCGACCCGCGCATCGCGCTGGACGCCGCGCCCACCGGGCACTGCCCGCCGCTGTGGGCCGACCACGGCCTCTTGACCCAAGCCGTGCTGAACCTGTGCCTGAACGCGCGCGACGCGATGACCGGCGGCGGCACGCTCGCGCTCGCGGCCGAGCCGGTGACGCGCCGCGCCGCGGACCCGTACCCCCCGGGCTGGGACGACCTCGCCCCCGGCCCCTACGTGCGGCTCACCGTCGCCGACACCGGCACCGGCATGACCCCGGAGGTGCTCGCGCGCCTGTTCGAGCCGTTCTTCACCACCAAGGGCATCGGCAAGGGCACCGGGCTGGGGCTGCCGATGGTGCAGGGCATCGTGAAGCAGCACCGCGGCTGGATCGAGGTGCACACCGAGCCGGGCGCGGGCACGCGGTTCGACCTGTACATCCCGGTCGCCGACGCGCCGGTCGCCGCGGACGCGACCCCGATCCCCAACGCGCCCACGGCCGTCGCCCCGGTGCCCGTGCCCCGACCGGCCGCCCGCGCCCGCACCGTGCTGCTGGTGGACGACGAGGCGATGGTGCGCGACCTCGGCCGCGCGATCCTCACCCGCGCCGGCTACCGCGTGCTCACCGCCGAGGACGGCGCGGAGGCCGTCGAAACGTTCGAGCGCCAGCGCGCCGAGATCGACCTCGTGGTGCTGGACGTGACCATGCCGCGCATGTCCGGGCGCGACGCGCTGCGGCACATCTTGGACATCGACCCCGCGGCCCGCGTGCTGTTCTCCACCGGGTACTCGGCCGAAGACCTCGCGAGCGTGGACGGCGCGATCGGCCTACTGAGCAAGCCGTACCGCCCGCAAGACCTGATCACGGCCGTGCGCGCCGCCCTCACCCCGCAACCGGTGGCGTGAGGCCGATTCGGTATCACTCGTCTCGCCCCTTCGGGCCGAAGACCGCACCGCGCGCGCGCGTCGGGCTACTTCTTCTTGAATTGCTCCTTCTCCTTTTCGCGGTCGAGGAACGGCACGCCCTTCTCCATCCACTCCGGCGCGGGCTTGCCCTTCAGGTGGTGCTCGAAGAACTGGAACATGCGCGCGGCGAAGTCGCGGGCCGTCGCCCTTTTCGTGAGGTTGTGTAGCTCGCCGTTGTAGTTGAGCATGTACACTTCTTTTCCCAACCGGCGCAGCGCCAAATAGTACTCGATGCCCTGATACCACGGCACCGCGTCGTCCTGATCGTTGTGAATCATCAGCAGCGGCGTTTGCACGCGATCCGCCATGAAGATGGGCGAGTTCTCCATGTACTTCAGCGGGGCCTCCCACGGCGTCGCGCCGATGCGACTCTGCCCGTGCTCGTACTGGAACTGCCGCGGAAGCCCGGAACCCCAGCGGATCCCGCCGTAGGCGCTGAACATGTTCGCCACCGGCGCGCCCGCGACGGCGGCCTTGAACCGGTTCGTCTGCGTAATCATGTACGCGATCTGGTAGCCGCCCCACGATTGGCCGTTAATCCCAATCGCTTTCTCGTCTACATACCCTTTGTCAACGACCGATTGAATCGCGGGCAGCACGCACTTGATCGCGCTCGGCCCCGGCGCGCCAACCGTGTAGGCGATGTCCGGCATGAGCACGAGGTACCCGTTGCTCGCGTAGATGGTGGGGTTAATCACCTGCCCGCGGGTCACGGTGGGCACGCGGAACTGGTGATAGTTTTCCGACAGGCGCTCGTAGATGTACACGATCATCGGGTACTTCTTAGCGGGGTCGAAGTTCTCCGGTTTCACCAAGATGCCCTGTAGCGGAACGCCGTCGGAACTCTTGTAGCTCACCAGTTCGGAGCGGCCCCAGTTGTACTCTTTCACTCGCGGGTTCAGGTCCGTCACGCGCTTCAGTTCGTGGAAGTCCGCACCGGTCACGTAGTAGTCCGGGTACTGCGCGAACGTCTGCACGGTGAGCACGTAGGCGTCGGCGTCCTTCGCCTTCAGCGGCGGAACGTGCCCGAACCCGCCCGGAGCGGTCGCGTAGTTGTACGCGCGCGCGCCCATAATCAGCATCTTCGGCGCGCCGCCCGGTTCGAGCCGGTAGAACCCGGTGTCGCGCGTGGCCGGGTTCTCGGCGCTCAAGAGCAGCGGCTTGCTCAGGTCGATGCCGCGCTCCGGCGTGCGGTCCTCGGCGCTGCGCGGGCGCGAGATGGTGAACTCGATGCCCTGCGCGCGCCCGACCTTTGTGAGGTTCTCGGCGGAACTGCCGTCGAGCGCCACTTTCCAGATGTCGAAGCGGTCGCGGAGCAGCGCGAACTTGCCGTCGGTGGTCGGTTGCGCCGCACCGTAGGGGCCGGGAATCGTCGGCGTGTCGTGCTGTTCGTTGGCGAACGTCACACCGAGTTTCGCCGTGAGGTTCACCTTCTTGCCGTCCGGCACGCTCACGGTGTTCCAGTCTTTGCCGTCGAAGCCGATGAGGTATTTGCCGGTGGTCGTGAGCGAGTAGCCGGTTTGCACCGCGGCGGCGAGCGGTTTCGTTTCACCGGTGCGCACGTTCACGAGGCTCAAGTCGCGCGGCAGCGGCGTTTCGTAGCCGATCATGAAGCGGTACTTGCGGTCGTCGGCCGCGAGCGCCCAATCGCCGGCGTCCGGGTTCGAGACGGTCACGGTTTCGTCCGAGAGTTGCCGGTACTGCTTCGTGTCGAGCAGGATGACGCCGCCGTAGCTCTTGTTGCGGTCGGCCGCCGCGGTGAGCTTCTGCATCGTTTGCAGCGGGCCGTCCTTGTAGTGCCAGATGTCGAGTTGGATTTCGTCCGGCGCGGCGGGCGCGGCGCGCGCCTCGCGCTCCGGGGCGGCGGTCACGTACAACTTCGTGCCGTCTTTGGAGAAGTTCGCCCCACTCGGGTTGATCTTCCACCCCTTGCGGACGCCCGGCGTGTCCGGGCCGAACACCTTCGTCGCGGTGTTCGCTTGGCGCTCCCACACGATCACTTGCCACTTCGCGGGCACCGGCGGCACGACTACCGGCGCGCCGCCGCCCACGGGGCGCGGGGGCGGCGCGACGTTGTCCGCGGGCACCGTGCTGTCGTCGTAAAAGAACGCCAACTTCGTCTGCTTCTCGTCCCACGCGAGGCCCGAGTAGCGCCCCGGGCCGCTCTTGATCGCGGTGGGCGCGGTGCCGAACCGCGGGTTCAGCGCGAAGACGCCGTTCTTCGCTTCCGTCTTCCCGGCCACGATGTACACGAGCGATTGCTCGTCGTTGGTCAGGCCGAATTCGGTCACGTCGGCGATGGTGCGGTCCACGCTGCTGGTGAGGTCGCGAATCAGCAAATCGGACCCGGTCTTCGGGGCCGCGGGCGCGTCGGTACCGGGGCCGGGCGGTTGCGCGCCTTTGCCCTTCCCGGGACCCGGGAACTTGCCGGCCGGCGGCGCGCCGCCCTTCCCCTCTTCGCCCTTGCCCTCGGGCGCGGTCGCTTTGCGATACACGAGGAAGCCCGCGCCTTCGCCGGCCACTTGGAACGCGCCGACGCCCGCGACGCGCCCGAGTTCGGTGCCGCTCGCGAGGTCGATCACCGCGAGCGCCGGTTTCGGCCCCTCGTCGGCCTTCAGCTTGTCCGCTTTCGCCTTCTCCAACTGCGCCTTCGTCGGCGTCAGCGGCACGAGCGCGCGCTTGCTATCGGGCGTGAACTTCGGGCCGGGGGGAGGGGGCGCGTTGGGCGCTTGCGGCGGCAGCGCGCCGCGCGCGAACGTGTACTCTTTGCCGGTCGCCACGTTGCGCACCACCACTTCGGCGTCTTGGCCGTCCGACCCCGCGAGGTACGCGACGTGCGCGCCGTCGCGGGAGATGGCGACGCCGGTCGCGGCGCGCCAGATGTCGTAGTCGGCGGGCGTGAGCACCTTCTTGCCCGGTGCCGGGCCGGGCGGGGGCGCTTTGGGCTGGGCGGCGGCGGGCGCGGCGAGCGCCGCCGTGAGCGCGAACAGCGCGACGGCGGCAACCGTTCGCGGGAGCGCGGAGCGCGACATAATGACCCTCGAGGGTGGGAGCGAGTTCGGGTGATTACAGATTTAGGGCGAACCGCGCGGGTGCGAGCGCAATTCGCCCACAGTTGCCAGTTTGCCGAGCCGCTACAACCGGTACGCGGGCGGCGCGCTTCGTATCATGTGTGGAGAAACCCGCGACCCGCGAGCGCGACATGACCGACCCGGCGACCGTGGCGAACCTGCGTGCGAAACTGGACCCGTTCTATCGCGCCGTCGAAGGCGTGCTGGTGGGCCAGCGCAAGCTGATCGACGGGCTGCTCATCGGGCTGCTTTCCGACGGGCACGTGCTGCTCGAGGGCGTGCCGGGCCTCGCCAAAACCCTCGCGGTGCGCGCCGTGGCCGGGGCGCTGGCGCTGAAGTTCAGCCGCATCCAGTTCACGCCGGACCTGCTCCCCGCGGACGTGATCGGCACGCAAATCTACAACCCGCGCACCGGCGAGTTCAGCCTGAAGCAGGGCCCGGTGTTCGCCAACGTGGTGCTCGCGGACGAGATCAACCGCGCCCCGGCGAAGGTGCAGAGCGCGCTGCTCGAAGCGATGGCCGAGCGCCAAGTGACCATCGGCGAGCACACGCTGCGCCTCCCGCGGCCGTTCTTCGTACTCGCCACGCAGAACCCCATCGAACAGGAAGGCACGTACCCGCTGCCCGAAGCGCAAGTGGACCGCTTCATGCTGAAGGTGGTGATCGATTATCCGTCGCGCGCCGACGAACTCGCGGTGCTGGACCGCATGGGCAGCCCCGGGGCGACGGCGGACGTGTCGCCGGTGCTGAGCGCCGCGGAACTGGAGACGTTGCGTGCCGCGGCCGACGCGGTATACGTGGACGCGAAGGTGAAGGAGTACCTCATCGACGTGATCCGCGCGACGCGGAAGCCGGCCGAGTACGGGTTGGAACTGGGCGGCCTGATTCAGTTGGGCGCGAGCACGCGGGCCGCGATCTCGCTGCTGCGGGCGTCGAAGGCGCACGCGTTCTTGTCGGGCCGCGGGTACGTGACGCCGGAAGACGTGAAGCTGGTGGCCCCGGACGTGCTGCGGCACCGGCTGGTGATCTCGTTCGAGGCGGAAGCGGAAGACCTGCGCCCCGAGGCGCTGGTGAAACAGGTGCTGGACAAGCTGCCGGTCCCTTAACAGTGAAAAATGCAAAAGGAAAAATGAAAAAGGCACGGAGGGCAAGCGCCTCTTCATTTTGAACTTTTCATTTCGAACTTTTCATTGGGCAACACATGCAACAGGTGCTGGTAACGATCCCGATCTTCAAGAGCTGGTTCCCGCCGGACGGCATCCCGCTGTACGGGTTCGGGGCCATGCTGTTCCTCGTGTTCGTGTCGGTCACGCTGTGGGGGGCGCACCGGGCCAAGAAGCTCACGGGCCTCGCCCCGGAGCGGTTCCAAGACATGGTCATCTGGCTGTTCGTCACCGGTATCGTGGGCGCGCGCGTGCTGTACATGATCCAGTACGCGAACCAGTTCCCGGACAAGAGTATCGCGGGCCTCGCGGGCGCGTTCTTCAAAATCTGGGAGGGCGGCATCGTCTTCTACGGCTCCGCGATCGGCGGCGCGTTCGGCTACGGTCTCTTCTACTGGTTCGTGCTGCGCCGCCTGAAGATCGACGGCTGGCGGCTCGCCGACGCGGTCGCGCCGCTGCTCGCGCTGGGCCTCGCCATCGGGCGCATCGGGTGCTACCTGAACGGCTGCTGCTGGGGCCAAGTGGCGTGCGAAGAGTGCCAGTACGTGCCGCTGGGCGCGTCGCACTTCCCGCTCTTGCCGGCGCACGCGCGGCCGAGCTTGGTGCGCGACGCGGGGCTGCAATCGAACACCGGGTTCGTGCTGGGGCCGCGCACGGCCCCGCCGTTCGACGACCCGCGCGCGCGGGTGCTGGCGGTCGAAGTCGGTTCGCCCGCGGAGCGCGCCGGCTTGCAGAAAGACGACCTCGTCGTGAAGGTGAACGGGCGCACGAACGCGCTGCACCTCGACCTGAGCGGCCCGGACGACGCGGTGAAGACCGCCGTCGCCGCGATCAAGGACGCCACCGGCGAACCGGAAGCGCTGCCGAGCGGGCGCGTCCGACTCGCGTTCGACAACCACGGCGCGTACCTCGTGGCCCGTGCCGCACTCGACCGCCAGTACCGCGACGTGAGCGCGAGTTCGTCCGACCTGTTCGACGAGATCGTGCGTGACTGGCCCCGCGGCAAGAAGGAACTGGAACTGACCGTGCAGCGCGGCGGCAAGGAAGTGGAACTGCCCGCGTTCGCCCCGGTCACGGTGGGGCTGTTCCCCACGCAGCTCTACGAAACGCTGAGCATGGTGCTGCTGGTGCTGTTCCTGCTCGCGTACTACCCGTTCCGCCGGCACGACGGCCAACTGATGACGGTGCTGATGGTGTGTTACGCGCTGCACCGGTTCGTGAACGAGAGCCTGCGCATCGAACCGAGCTACGCGGGCGGGCTGACGCTGTCGCAGTGGATCAGCGTGCTGATTCTGGTGCCCGCGGTGGCGCTGGAAGTGTACCTGTGGCGCGTGCAGCCGTCGCGGTGGAAGGCCGAACCGCCCGCGCCGAGCGGGCCACCGGCGACGGCGTGACTCCGTTCTTGGGTGAGCCTGCCGGTGCTTCGCGCGCAGAACAACCGGCACGCTCACCCGGCAGTCTCGCACCCTCACTTCGGCGGTTCGCTCCGATACGGCTTCTCCTTCTTGTACAGGCGCAGGCGCGCGGTCGCTTCGTCGCCGTAGCGCCGCGCGAACCCGCGGTCTTCCAGCGCCAGTTCTTGCGCCGCGACCGCATTCTTGAAGTCGCCGAGTTCCGCGTGCGCCGCCGCGAGCGTATCGAGGTAGCGCCCTTCGCGGTTCTCCGTGCGCTCGCACAACTCGCGCGCCAATTTCACTGCCTCCTTCCCGTCGCGCAGTTTCGCCTCTGGGCAGGTGGCGAACACCCACGCGAGGTTGTTCGCCGCTTCCGCGTCGCTCAGTTCGACGAGCACTTCGTATTCCGCGACCGCCTTCTGAAACTCGCCCTTCAGTTCGTAGGCGAAGCCGCGGTTCAGCCGGGCGAGGCGATTGGAGAGGCGCACGGCCTCGTCCAAGTCCTTGAACGCGGCCTCGAACTTCCCGGCCTCCGCGAGCACCAGCCCGCGGTTCGCCAGCCCGATGCCGCGGTGCGAGGCGTGCGTCTCCGCGTGCGCCTTCAGGAACGCGCCGAAGTCCGCGAGCGCCGCGTCGGTCTTGCCGAGCAGGTGGTAGGCCCAGCCGCGCGCGTTGTAGTGGTACGCTTCGTTCGGATCGTCTTTGATGGCCTTCGTGAAGAACGCGACCCCGTCGGCCAGCACAACCAACTTGTCCGTTTCGAGCAGGAACGCGGTGCCGTTTTCGAACACGAGCGCGCGGCCGCCTTTCGTGCCCTTCACTTCCCACGACGCGGCTTCGAGCACTTGCCGCGCGTCGCGGCCGAGCGGGGGAACCTCGAACACCGCGACCGGGTCGCGCTGCTTCGGCAACACGATCTTGCCGACCAACCCTTTGTCGTCGGCCTTCGGAACCGGGGCGGCGCGCAGCGCCAGCGCCGCGGTGCCCAGAGCGCCCGCGGCCAGCGCCGCGCGGCGCGAGATGCGTTGCGTCACGGTCGCTCCTCTTGAGGACTGTGGCCGGCCTCTGTGACCACAGCCGCCGGCCACAGTGCGCTGTGCTATTTGCCGTCTTTCAGGTACGCATCGTAAAACGCGCGCACGGCCTCTGACAAGTCCTTCGCGAGCGGTTCCACCTTGTCCTTCGCGCGCAGGTGCGAACCGAATTCGAGCTGAATCGCGTCAACGGCGAACGCGGTGTGGCTGCCGTACGTGCTCACGATGTGGCCGCCGGCGAACGCGGCCTCTTCTTTCGTGTTCAGCGGCGCGTCGCCCGCCGGCAGCACTTTGTAGCCGAACAGTTCCATGCGGCCGAGCACGCTGTTCTTCCCGCGCACCGCGGACCAGCCCTCGCGGTCGACGAGCAGTGACACGGTCTTGCCGTTCTGCGTGCCGCGACAGATCGCCGCCGGGTGCTCGCCTTGGCCGTGGATGTCCAGCAGAATGCCGCGCCCGTGTTGTTTCTTCACGGCCTTGCACGCCTCTTCGAGCGCGGCGTGGTACGCGTCGTAGTGCGGCTTGGCCTTCTCGGATTCGTAGGCGTGTTCGCGCGGGCGGTTCACGTCGAGGTGCTTGCGCGTGAAGCGTGCGACGACGAGCCACGGCTTCGCCTTGAGGTCTTGTTCGAGCAGGGCCGCGAGCCGTTCGGCGAGTTCCGCGGTGTTGCCATCGAGTACCGTGGCGAACTTGGCGACGCCCTTGCCGACGCGCTCGGGCACTTCGGGAATCGGTTTGCGCCCGCCGTGCGGCGCGGAAATGATGACCGGCAGCGCGCCCTTCTGCACGGTCAGCAGTTCGTCCGCTTTGGGCGCGGGATCGGCCGCAACCGCGCCGAGAGCGACCGCAACGAGCAACAGAAGGGCGAACGAACGCGGCATCGCGGACCTCAGTTGCCTGTGGGATTCGGGCGACCGGTCGCCGTGCTCCAACACGCCATCACCGTCACGCGCCGGTTCGCGTCGTCCGCCTCGTATTCGACGCCGAGCGGACCGAGGGTGAACTGATACACCGTGTCGAACAGGTGCGTGTCCGCGCCGTGCGGGTCGAGTTCGAGCACGTTGTCGATCGCGTTGGACGCCATCGTCACCGCGTTTCGATTGGTCGCGGCGCTCCACACGGCCGCGAGTTCCAACAGGGCGCGGGGCAACCAGATGATCTGGTACGTCACGGCGCGCCCCCTTGCGCGGCCAAGAATTCCTTCCAAAAATCGGCCAGCTTGCGGCCCGCGCCGGGGTTCTCGCGCGCCTCCGTGCGGCGCGCGTCGATCTCTTCGCGCGAGTACGGTGTGTGCGGGAACCGCACCGGGGGCGTGCAGACCGCGAGCACGGTGCCGCTCGCGTCCACGATGGTCACCGGGCCGTCCAGCGCGCTCAGTTGTTTCGCCAGTTCCGCGTCCGCGACGATCTGCGCCATGGCTCGTTCTCCGTTAGGTGCCAGCATCATACCAGCGCCTCAGATGGCCCAAACGCTGAGGATGCGCACCGTCTTGTCGTCTTCGATGATTTCGTACTCGATACCCAGCGGCAAATCGACGGCAGTGCGGTTGAGTGGCGTGTTGCGCGGGACGCCGACGCCGTGCGGGTCGGCGCGAATTTCCATTTCGAGCCGGTGCGAGGCTTCCGTTACCGCCGTTCGATCAGACGCGGCGGCCCACACGTCCGCGAGTTGACCGAGTGCGCGCTCGGTCCAGTGGACGATGTAGTTCATCGCCCCTCCCCGCGTTTCACCTTCTCCCAGAACTCGGCGAGCGTCACGCCGCTGTTCGGTGAGTGGCGCGCTTGCTCGAACTCTTCGTCTGAAACGGGCGACTTCACACCCGCAGGCGGCGCGCCGTAGGGGACCGGTGCGAGCGTCTTCACGGTGTCGCCGGTCGGCCCGCGAAACACGATGGGGCCGTCTGCGGCCGCGAGCTGCGCGAGCAACTGCGGGTCGGTGATGGTGATAGTCGTAACGCTCATCGCCCAGTCCTCGTGAGTGGTGCCAGCATCATACCAGAAGGTCGCGGCAGTCCGCGATGGTGCCGGCCAGCGCGCTCGCGGCCACCGTCAGCGGGCTGGCGAGGAACACTTGCGCTTCCTTGTGACCCATGCGCCCCGGGAAGTTCCGGTTCGTCGTGCTGATGCACGAAATGGGCGTGTTCAGGCGGCCGAAGGTGTCAGACGGCCCGCCGAGACACGCGGCGCAACTCGCGTCGCCGATCTTCGCGCCGGCGCTCAGGAAGATGTCGCGCAGGCTCTTCCCGCCGATCGTCTCAGTGTCCAACCCGCGGGCCACTTCCGTCGTCGCCGGCACCACGAACGTGTCGATCTTCACGCTCTTGCCGTTCAGCAATTCGGCCGCGGCGCGGAAGTCCGTGAGCTTGCCGCCGGTGCAGCTCCCGATGTACGCGCGGTCCAACTTCGTGCCCTTCACTTCACTCACGAACGCCTTGTTGTCCGGCGAGTGCGGCTTCGCGATCACCGGTTCCAGCTTCGTCACGTCGTACACCTTCTCGAACATGAATTGCGCGCCGGGGTCGCTCTTCACCACGTTGTAAGGGCGGTTCCCGGCGTTCCGCTTGTTGACGTAATCGAGCGTGACTTGGTCCGCGGCGATGATGCCGTTCTTCCCGCCGGCCTCGATCGCCATGTTGCACAGCGTCATGCGCTCTTCGATGTTCAGCGCGTACACGCCGTCGCCGTCGAACTCCATCGCGCGGTACGTCGCGCCGTCCACGCCGATGTCGCCGATGACCGCGAGGATCAGGTCTTTCGCCATCAGGTACGGCGGCAGGTTGCCGTGGAACACGAACCGCATGGTGGGCGGGGTCTTGAGCCACGTCTTCCCGGTGCCGAGGACGAACCCGGCGTCGGTGTTGCCGATGCCGGTGGCGAACTCGCCGAACGCGCCCGCGGTGCAGGTGTGGCTATCCGTGCCGAGCAGCACTTCGCCGGGCCGCGTGTGGCCCTCTTCCGGCAGCGCGATGTGGCACACGCCCTTGTAGTTCGCGGTGCCCACGTCGTAGAAGTACTTGATGTCTTGCTGCTTCACGAAGTCGCGGAGCACGTCCACGTTGCGGTTCGCCATCGCGTCTTTGGTGAAGATGTAGTGGTCCGGGATGATGACCACCTTTTCGCGGTCCCACACCTTCGCGTCTTTGCCGAAGTGCTTGTAGAACACGCCGAACGTGCCCGGCCCGCACACGTCGTGCGTCATGAGCACGTCCACGTTCACCCACACGTTTTCGCCGGGGGCGACGTGCGCCTTGCCGGACGCGCGGGCCAGAATCTTCTCGGTAATGGTCATCGCAGGCATCGCGGATAACTCCGAAGTGGGAGAGTCACGGGCGCGGATTCAGTTGCGGATCGTCGAACAGGTCGGCGAGCGGCAGCGCGAAGCCGGGCAGCACGGTGCCGCCGGTCAGCGTGGCGGTCGCTGTGAGTACGGTGGAATCGGTCGCGGTCGTGTACACGGTCACGGTGCGCGCGTCCGGGTCCACTTCCCACACCAGTTTCGTACCGGCTGTGAAGTATTCGCGGCGCTTGCGTTCGAGTTCGGCGGGCGTGTTGCTCGGCGAGAGAATTTCCACCGCGAGGTCCGGAGCGTACGCGCCGACCCGCTGCAAGTGCGCGTCGGCGGCGGGCAGGTTGGCCCACGCGGTGAAGCACACGTCCGGCAGCCGGTTCAAACCTTCGCCGAGCCGCAGGATGGTGTCCGGTGCGCCGACCACACCGAGCTTGTTCGCGCGAACGTGAGCCATCAGGAACGCGATGAGCGACGCCGCGAAGAAGCCCTCTCGCTGGCCCATCGGTTTCTCCACGAGCACGCCATCGACCAGTTCCGCGAGGCGCTTCGGGTGCTGCTCCGCGAGCCGCACCACATCGGCTTCCGTGGCTTCGCGCCGGAGCCAGATGATGCGCTCGATGGGCACGCCGCCGAGCGCGCGCAGAGTGTCGGCGAACGTTTCCTGTTCGACCGGCGCGTCTGCGGTGGCGGTAGTCATGCGCGTCCTCCTTGCGTTCATCATAGCGGCACGAAACGGTGCGGGGCGCGGCCGTTCGGTCGCGCCCCGCACCGTTTCAGACGTATTCCAGCGCGTCCTCGTCGAACCGCCGGCGTAAGCCGGTGGGTGGACCGAAGACAACCCACCGGCTTACGCCGGCGGTTCGACGGCTCGCATCACGCCGGGGCAAGGCTTTCGCTCAGCGCGGCTTCGCGGAACCGCGTGCCGCTCGAATCGTAGAAGATGATGCGAGCGTCGTCGGCCGACCACACCGCGCTGGTGCGCAGCAGTCGCGGCCCCTGAACGTGAAACAGCACGCCGCACACGCGCCCGCCGCGCTTGAGCGGCGTGCGGAACAAGGGCGTCTGTGCCGGGTCCAGTGCGTCCCGCTCGCACAGCACCGTGTGGACGAACGCGGACAGGTCTTCCGCCGCTTGGAATGCCACTGCTTCCGCCATCGAACCCTCATCCGAACCCGAACCGCCGACTCCGTCCGCGATCACTTCTGGCCCTATCCAACCGCCGGAGGCCGCGCGCGTCACGCCCAACTTCAACAAAACCGCGCGCCAGTGTTCGATTGCGTTCCGCATTTACCACCCGTGCAGCCGGCGCAGTGCGTCGTAGAGGACGATTCCGACGGTCGTAGCAAGGTTCAGACTTCGCACGGCCCCGGTCGGCATCGGAACCCCGACCGTGCGTTCGGCGAACCGCTCGCGGACGCTCGGCGGCAACCCGCTCGATTCGCTGCCGAACAAGAGGCAGTCGCCGTCCGCGAACTCGGCCCGCGTGTACGGCACCGCGGCCGGGGTTTCGATGCACCAGAGGGGAAGGCAACCTACCCCCCCCGGCCCCCCCTCCCTAAAGGGAAGTGGGGAGACGGACGCAGACGCCTCGCTGCGCTCGGCGTCCGAAGAATCAGCGCCCTGTTCGTCGAGCGCAGCGAGACGAATCTCCCCCTTCCCTTTAGGGAGGGGGGCGGGGGGGGTAGGTTGCCTTCGCAGCGCGGCCTCAAAGTCCGCGAACGTCACATGCGTGACCACATCGACCGCGTGCCAGTAGTCGATCCCGGCGCGCCGCAGCGAGCGGTCGTCGAGCCGGAACCCCAAGCGGCCGATCAGGTGCAACCGCGTGCCGGTCGCCGCGCACAGGCGTGCGACGTTCCCGGTGTTCGGCGGGATTTCCGGTTCCCACAGCGCCACGTGCAACACGCCACACCCCCGCTAACCGCGACACAGTATCGGCACCGCGCCGCGGTTACTGTACCGCCTTTTCCGACCGTTCGCGTTGTTCCGGCCGTAGCGCCGAACCTTAGCCGAAACCGCGTGCCAAACGCCCCAAGCCCGGTGTTGTTCGCGCGCTACACGAATGACAATGGGGGTTGTGCGCGTTGCGTCGGGCGTGGGGTGCGCGAATGGCGGGAAAGAAGCAAACCGAGCTACAGCCCGCGTGGCGCGCCGACGGCGTGGTGCTCGTGCTGTTCGCGGTCGCGGCGGTGCTGGCGGTCGCCACTGCCACGGCAAAGGCGATCAGCGGCGGGCCGAACGCGCTGGGCGAATGGGGCGACTTCGCCGCCGGGTGGCTCGTGGACCCGCTCGGGTGGGCCGCGTTCGTGCTGCTCGCGGGCTGGTTCGCGTTCGCCGGGCACCTCGTCTTCACGCGCTCACCGCTGAAGCTCGCGCAACGATTCTCCGGTTGGCTGCTGCTCGCGGTGGTGGCGGCGGTCGGCCTCGATTGGTTCGGCGCGGGCGTACCGGAACCGGCGGTCGCGGGGCGCGGTGGCTCCGTCGGCGCGTACCTGCGGTTCGCGCTCGAAGACGCTTTCGCGCCGGCGGTCGCGTACCTCGTGTTCGCAACTGCGCTCGCGGTGGGAGCGGTGCTCGCGGCCGATGTGCTGGTGCTCGCGTTCTTCCGCGGCGTGTGGGTGGGGCTGCGCGTGGTCGGTCGCGGGCTGCTGTGGCTGAACGACCGCACCGGGGATGTAATGGCCGCGGTGCTCATCGCCACCGGGAACGCGCTCGCGGCGTTCTTCGGCGCGCTCGTGCCGAAGCGCGAAGCGAAACCGGACGCACCCGCGCCGGCAGTGAAGGTGCCGAAGGTCGCGCCGGTGCCGGTGTCGGTCGATACGCCGCCGCCGGTCGCGTCGCCGTTGCGCCTTGCTGAAGTGGACGAAGACGAACCCGAACCCGCGCCGAGCGCGCCGACACTACCGGACGTGAAGCCCGAAGACATCCCGATTCACGTTCACGCCGGGCCGAAGTTGGCGGTACTCGATCGCGTGCCCGCGCTCACGGCCGAACAGCCGTCGAACGTCGATTACGAACTGCCGCCGCTCTCGCTGCTGAACGACCCGGAGCCGTTCCCGGTCGCGGACCACGAGCAGAAGCTCCGCGACATGGCCGTGCTTCTGGAGAAGACGTTCCAAGACTTCAGCCTGAACGTGCGGGTGGTCGGCATCCACACTGGGCCGGTCATCACGCAGTACGAAATCGCCCTCGAAACCGGGATGCGGTTGAACAAGGTCACGTCGCTCGCGGACGACCTCGCGCTGAACCTGCGTGTGCAGAGCGTGCGGGTGGTCGCGCCGCTGCCGGGGCGCAACACGGTCGGGATCGAGGTGCCGAACGAGATTCGCCAAACGGTGCAGCTCAAAGAGTTGGTGACGGCGCTCGCGCCGACACCGAAGGTGAGCAAGTACAAGCTCCCGCTGTTCGTCGGGAAGGACGTGGAAGGCCGGCCGCTCGCCTACGACCTCGCGACGATGCCGCACCTGCTCATCGCGGGCAGCACCGGCACCGGGAAGTCGGTGTGCTTGAACACCATCATCGTGAGCCTGCTTCTCACGCGCCGGCCGGACGAGTGCCGCATGATCCTCATCGACCCCAAGAAGGTCGAACTGAGCGACTACGCCCGTATCCCGCACCTGATGACGCCGGTGGTGAAGGAAGACAAGAAGGCCGACGCGATTCTCGCGTGGGCGGTCGAGAAGATGGAAGAGCGGTACGAGTGGCTGCACCGCGCCCGCGTGCGGAACATCGCCAGCTACAACGAACTGCCCTTCGAGGAGATCGCGCGGCGCGTGAACCCGGACAGCGAAGAAGAGTTGCGCGCGATCCCGCGCAAGATGCCGTACATCGTCATCGTCATCGACGAAGTCGGCGACCTGATGATGAAGATGAAGAAGGAGATCGAAGGGAACATCATCCTGCTCGCGCAGAAGTCGCGGGCGGCTGGCATTCACCTGATCCTTGCGACGCAGAAGCCGACCGTGGATGTGGTCACGGGGCTGATTAAGTCGAACATGCCGGCGCGCATTTGCTTCCGCGTCACCAACCGTTCCGACAGCGCCGTAGTGCTGGACGAAAAGGGCGGCGAGCGGTTGCTCGGCATGGGCGACATGCTGTTCCTGCAAACCGGTCAGCTCACGCGCGCGCAAGGCGCGTACGTGGAAAACGAAGAAATCGAGCGCGTGGTGGGTGCCATCGCCACCGACACGCCGAACTACGACAGCGAGTTGCTGAACCTGAAGACCCGCGACCAGCAGGACGCCGAACCGGGCGCGGTGGGCGAGAAGATGCGCGAGCGCGACCCGATCTACGAACAGGCGGTGGAAATCGTGATCCGCGAGCAGCGCGGCAGCACGTCCCTGCTGCAGCGCGCGCTCGGCATCGGCTACGGGAAGGCGTCGCGCCTGATCGACTACATGGCCGAAGACGGCATCGTGGGCGGCTTCAACGGCAGCAACGCGCGACAGGTGCTGATCTCGCCCGAGGAATGGCACGCGCGCAAGCAGGCCGCGAGCGCGTGAACCCGCGGGTGTGTGAACTCGACGCGCGAGTGAGTGTCCGCGCGGCGCGCGGTTCTGGATCCCGCCGCACGAGCGCGGGCTACAAGGCTCCCGCGCTCGCGCGCGCCGGGCGGCGCAATCCCCGCACTCAGTTGTCCGGGTTCCACGCCGTGCGCTGGCCGGGTTCGGGCGCGTCCTCGATGCGCGAGCCGTCGGGGTTGGTCAGGAACTGGTAGTCGAGCGGGAACATCATCGTCGGCGGGCAGTCCACCAGCCAGTACACCCCGCGCCCATCCACGTGCTCGTGGTACAGTCGGAACGGCCGGTCGTCCATCCCCGGCGCGCGACCGTTCCCCGCGTCCCGCTCCAGCGGCAGCCACACCAGCTCTTGCGTCCGCGCCAGCTCGCTCGCCATGTACTCCGTCGAGCGCCGGTTCGCCGCGTGGTACCGCTCCTCGTGCGCCAGCTGCTCCTGCAGCCGCTTCGCCTTCTCCTTCTCCGTCGCCGGCAGCCCCAGCCCCAGCGCCGTGCGCATCTGCGCCCGCGC
>JALHNS010000116.1:300-17838 GCA_022843445.1 Gemmata sp. | reverse complement strand
ACTCGACGACTTGGCGAAGCGGTGCGAAGCCGCCCTGCGCCGCGCCGAAGCCGCGGTGCCGACGGTCGCCGACCCGGTCGCGGGCGTGGTGCCGTGGGCCGCGCTCGCGCTCGAATACCTCGATCAGAAAGCCGAACTCGGAGCGCGCGACGGCTGCCCGCTACCGGAGCTGTTTCACGCGCTGCGCGCGAAAGTGCCGGACCTGAGCCTGCCCGCGTTCCAAGACGGCCTGAAGCGCCTGCACGACGTGCGCGCCGTGCGCCTGCGCCCGGCCGCGCACATGCCCGAAGTGGAACACGCGATTGTCGTCGGGGGCGAACTCACCTACCTCGTGAGCCGGTGACGTAAGCCGCGGCCTTATCGTGGTACGACGCTCCGCGTCGTTCTTCTCGACCGGACCAATGCGACGCGGAGCATCGCACCACGATAAAACGCTTCGCGGGCTACACCGCGAACTTCAGCACGGCGGCGACGACCAGTGCGAACGCGAGGATGTACAGCCCCAAGCGGAGCGTGTCGTCGCTCGTGCGGCGCGCCAGCAGTTTCCGAAGCGCCGCCGCGTCCTTCATTTCGATGGCGAGTTGCAAGTTCAACTCGTAGTGGCTCTGCGGGTAGTCGCGTACCGCTTCTTCGGGAAGCGCACCCGGCCTCAGCGCAAGCGCCGGCCCGGCCACGATGCTGAAGCCCAAATCATTGGAAAAGGCGAACGTCGCAGGCCACAGTTCGCACCGCGAGCGGTCCGGTAGCAGTTGCCACATCTCGCGCAGCACGCGCTCCGCCGGTTCGGCGCGCTTCAGCACCACGCGGTTGCCGTCGATCAGCGCTTGTGCCGCTCCTAACAGCAGCGGGCCGTCGCCGTCTTTCAGGATGGCATCGAGTTGTTCGACCGTGCGCGGCGGCAGCACTTCCATCGGCCACGCCAGATCGGGGAGCGGCCCGGTGGCGTCGAAGTTCGGGGCGTATCGGTCCGAAATCGCGAACGGGTCGCCGAGGTGCCGGTACAGGTCGCGCGCGAGCACAAGAAAGCGGAACGCGAGCGCCGCGCCGCGGTCTTCGACGCGCACCACCGCGACGTGCGCCCTTCCGAACGGGCACGCGAAGTGCGCGACCGGGCACGCCGCGCCTTCGGGCCGGTCGCCGAACAGCACGCTGACGCGCTCCGCTTCCGGTTCGTCGAAGCCGTCCGAACCCGCGAGCACGCGCACGCCCCGCGCGTCGCGCATCACGATGGCTTGCTGAATGCGCAGGTCGGGCGTCATGGGCTTCCCAATACGTCGGCCATTTTCACCACGCGGTGCTCGGTCGCGGCAGCGAAGACGGCTTCGCACAGGGCGACGGTTTCGAGGTTGTCGCGGCCCGAAATCTCCGGCTCGGTCCCCTGCTCCACCGCGACCAGCAACTGCGCCATCGTGCCCACGAAGGCGTCCGGGAACCACACGTCGTCCCACCGCGGCTTGAGCCACACGCCCGGTTGCTGTCGCGTGCTGATGTCGATCGTGCTCGGCTCGCGCGCCGGGTACTTCGGCCACCCGATGGTGCCGCACATCAGCCCGTCGGTGCCTTCGATGCGCCAGCGAATACCGATGTCGGACGCGACGCCTTCCTTGCTCGGCCCGGTCCACACGTCGTCCCACGCCGAAGCGCGCGCTCCGCTTCCGAACTCCAGAATGTACAGGTTGAGGCCGTCGCGGTGCGGGAACTTCGTGCGCGGATCGGGGCGCGTGCTCGCCAGTACGCGCTGCGGCGTGCCGAGCCAGTAGCGGAACGTGTCCAAGTGGTGAATGCTCATCACGAACGTAGACAGCGACGGCAGCCCTTCGGCCCACGGCATCCAGTGCGGGATCGCGCGCATGTCGATGCTGGCGAACACCGGCTCGCCGATCCACCCTCGTCGGAGCACGTCTTTCGCCGCGCGCACGGACTGATCGAACCGCATGTTCTGGTTCACGGCGAGCACAATCCCGGCGCGCGCGCAGCGCGCGACCACGTCGCGCGCGTCCTTGAGCGCGAGCGCGAGCGGTTTCTGCGCGAGGATGCCGCGGAGCCTCCCCTTCCCCAATTCCACTGCGCGGCGAATCAGATCGGGTTGCGCGTCCGGCGGAACCGCCACGTCCAGAATCTCGATGCGGTCGTCGCGCAGCAGCGCGTCGTAACTCTCGTGAACGGTGGGCACACCGCGAAGGGTCGCCACTTCGCGCGCGGTGGCGGGGTTGCGCGACGCGATTGCGACCGGGTTGAACCCCGCGTTGCGGTACGCGACCAAGTGGCAGTCGCGCGCGATGAACCCGGCCCCGGCGATCCCGATGCGCCAGTCCGCGCGCTCCGGCAGCGCCGGGCGGATGTTCAGATCGAGCGGCGTCATGAGTTCAGCACGCGCAGCTCGCGCGGCAGCGGGAAGTGAACGTCTTCCTCGCGCACCACGCGCGATTCCACAGTGGCCCCGAACTTCTGTTTCAGGTACTCGACGCAGTCCTGCACGTGCTCTTCCGGCGCGCTCGCACCCGCCGTCACGAGCACGGTGTCCGTGGGCTTGAACCACTCGTCGCGCAGTTCGTTCACGCGGTCGATCAGGTGCGCGGCCTTACCCGTGGTGCGCGCGAGTTCCGCGAGCCGTTGGCTGTTCGAGCTGTTCTGACTGCCGAGCACCAGCACCACGTCCGCTTCCGGCACCAGTTTCTTCACGGCGTCCTGCCGGTTCTGCGTGGCGTAGCAGATGTCGTCCTTGTTCGGCCCCACCACCTGCGGGAACTTGCGTTTGAGCGCACCGATCACCTCGTTCGCCTCGTCCACGCTGAGCGTCGTTTGCGTGAGGAACGCGAGTTTCACATCGGCCGGCAGGTCGAGATTGTCCACATCGGCGGCGCTTTCCACGAGCACGATCGCGTCCGGCGCTTCGCCCATCGTGCCGATCACCTCGTCGTGCCCCTCGTGCCCGATGAGCACGATCGTGTAGCCCTCTTTGGCGAACTTGATCGCCTCTTTGTGAACCTTCGTGACCAGCGGGCACGTGGCGTCGATGGCCAGCAGGTTGCGCGCCTCGGAGTGCTGGCGAACGACCGGTGAGACGCCGTGCGCGCTGTAGAGCACGGTTCCGCCCGCGGGCACTTCGGAGATGTCGTCCACGAACACGACGCCGAGCTTGGTGAACCGCTCGACGATGGGCCGGTTGTGAACAATCTCGTGGTACACGTAGAGCGGGCTGCCGTACCGCGCGAGGGCCGTTTCGAGCGCCTCGATCGCCATGTTCACGCCGGCACAAAAGCCCCGCGGGTTGGCGAGGATGATGTTCATGCTATCCCTCCTGATGAGGGTATCCTACGCGCGGAACGCGATTCGCGCACCGCGAGGGGCGCACAGGGCTTCCGCCCTGTGCTACGGTAGCCGCCCCCCCGGAAAACAACAGAAGTTGGTCTTTTGTCTGGGCACCCTGTGCAGCAGGGTCGCCGAGCGTAGCACAGGGCGGAAGCCCTGTGCGGCAATCGCGGAACACCAGAAAGCAAAAAACGCACCGCCTTGTGGGACGGTGCGTCGCGCGAACCGGGGTTCGGCCGAAGTTACTTCTTCGGGAACTCGACCTTCGGGCTGTCGATGGTCTTCTTCTTGTCCTTCTCGACGATCTTGCCGGTCACGATCGCGTCCACGTCGGCCTTGCAGCACTTGCCGTGGTACTTTTCCGCGCCGCCCTTGTCGTTCAGGTAGTACTTCACTTCCTTGCCGCCTTCTTTGACGAGCAGGGCGTGACCGCACTTGTCGGTTTCGCTCAGCGCGCACTTGGTGCAGGTGAGCTTGCCTTCGAGCTTCTTGGTTTCTTCCTTCTTGTCTTCGGCGCGGCTGACGGTGCCACCGGCCAGCGTCACGGCGGAAACGCCGAGCGCGAGCATGAGCGCGAAGCGCAGCATGAGAGGAACCCCTTGTGGTTAATCCCGGAAGCCCGCGCCCAACGTGGGCGCGGGCTTCCGGTCGCACAAAATATAGCTATCGGCCGCCGCGGGTGCAAGAACCGAACGAAAATCCCGTGCCCGGCTCCGCGGTCGAGCGCGGTTTTTTCTCGAACCCGCGGCGCGCGGTCGGGTATACTCCCAATCTCACACCCCGCCCGCCTCCTCGCGCTCCCGCCTCCCATGCGAATCTCTACCGCCATCGCGTGTGCGCTGCTCGTCCCGCCCCAAGTGCGTGCCGCGCCGGTCGATTTTGCCCGCGACGTGCGCCCGATTCTGTCCGTGCAGTGCTACCAGTGCCACGGCCCGGACGACGCCACCCGCAAGGCGAAACTGCGGCTCGACGTGCGCGAGGACGCGATCAAGAACGGCGCGATCGTGCCCGGAAAGCCGAACGAAAGCGAGTTGCTGAACCGCCTCCACACCGCCGATGCCGACAAGGTGATGCCACCTCCGAAGGCGAAGAAACCGCCCATCACCGACGCGCAGCGCGCGACCCTCAAGCAGTGGATCAGCGAGGGCGCGAAGTATTCCGCTCACTGGTCGTTCACGAAACTCGCGCGGCCCGAAGTGCCGAAGCCAACCGACGCCGCGTGGGGCAAGAACGCGATCGACGCGTTCGTCCGCTACCGACTCGAACAAGAAGGGCTGAAGCCGAGCAAGGAAGCGGACAAGGTCACGCTCATCCGCCGGCTGTATTTCGACCTCACCGGCCTCCCGCCGACGCCGGACGCGGTGAAGGCGTTCGTGAACGACAATTCGCCGAACGCTTACGAAAAAGTGGTCGATGCACTGCTCGCGTCGCCGCAGTACGGCGAGCGCATGGCGGTGTGGTGGCTCGACCTCGTGCGCTACGCGGACAGCATCGGGTACCACAGCGACAACCCGATGAACGTGTGGCTGTTCCGCGACTACGTGATCCGCGCGTTCAACGACAACGTGCCGTTCGACCGGTTCACCACGGAGCAACTCGCGGGCGATCTGATCCCGAACGCGACGAAGTGGCAGCGCGTCGCGAGCGCGTACAACCGCTTGCTGCAAACAACTGAAGAGGGCGGCGGGCAGGCGAAGGAGTACATCGCGAAGTATTCGGCCGACCGCGTGCGGAACTACGGTCAAGTGTGGCTCGGCGGCACGCTGATGTGCGCCGAGTGCCACAACCACAAGTTCGACCCGTACTCGCAGGCCGACTTCTATTCGGTCGCGGCGTTCTTCGCGGACATCCAAGAGCCGTCGGTCGGCGGGCGCGGACCGGGTACCCCGTTCGCGCTGACCGCGGAGCAAGAGAAGCGGCAAGCGGCACTCGCGGACGCGGTGCCCGCGGCGCAGGCGAAACTCGAAGCCGCCGCGCAGAAGTACGCGAAGCGCGAGAAGGCGTTCGCGGACGCGGAGAAGTGGCCCGCGCCGAAGGGGAAAGGCCCCGCGGTGCCGGCCGACGTGAAGGCGATTCTGGAGAAGCCCGCCGACAAGCGCACGCCGGCGGAAACGACGCGACTCGTCGCGTTCGCGCGCGACAGCGCCCCGGACCTGAAAGCCGAGCGCGACGCCGTCGCCGCCGCGGCCAAAGCCCGCACCGACTTCGATAACTCGTTACCCAAAGTGCTCATCACGCAGAGCGGTGCGCCGCGGGTGGTGCGCATCCTCCCGCGCGGCGATTGGCTGAACGAAACCGGCCCGGTCGTGACCCCGAACGTGCCGGGGTTCCTCCCGCCGCTCCCGCCGCTGCCGCAGGGCCAAGCGAGCTACACGCGCCTCGACCTCGCGAAGTGGACCGTATCCCCGGAGAACCCGCTCACGGCGCGCGTGACCGCGAACCGCCTCTGGCGCTTGTTCTTCGGCACCGGCATAGCGCGCTCGTTGGAAGAAAGTGGCACGCAGGGCGAACTGCCGACGCACCCGGAGTTGCTCGATTACCTCGCGACGGAATTCGGCGCGAAGTGGGACGTGAAGGCGCTCGTGAAACTGATGGTGCTGAGCGCCACTTACCGGCAGTCGTCACTCGAAACGCCCGCGATGCGCGAGCGCGACCCGCAGAACAAGCTGTTCGCGCGCCAAGCCCGGCAGCGGCTCGACGCCGAGTTCGTGCGCGACACGGCACTTTCGGTGAGCGGCCTGCTGAACCAGCAAATCGGTGGGCCGAGCGTGAAGCCCTACCAGCCGCCGGGCTACTGGGCGGCGCTGAACTTCCCCACGCGCGAGTGGCAGAAGGACGCCGCGCCCGCGACCTACCGCCGCGGGATGTACACACACTGGCAGCGCACGTTCTTGCACCCCGCTATGGCCGCGCTCGACGCGCCCTCGCGCGAGGAGTGCACCTGCGACCGCACGCGCTCCAACATTCCGCAGCAGGCGCTCGTGTTGCTGAACGACCCGGTATTCGTGGAAGCGGCGAAGGCACTCGCATCGAAGGTACTCGCGTCCGGGGCGAAGGACGACACCGCGAAGGTGGCATTCGTCTTCGAGCGCGCGACCGGGCGCGCCCCGAACGCGGACGAGTCCAAGATTCTGCTCGCGCTGTTGGCGAAGCACCGCAAGCAGTTCGCGGAGAAGCCGGACGACGCGAAGAAATTGCTGAGCGTGGGCGACGCGCCGGCCCCGAAGGACGCGAAACCGGACGAACTCGCGGCGTGGGTGAGTGTGTGCCGCACCGTGTTGAACCTGCACGAAACGATTACGCGGCAGTAGCGTTGCGCGGCCCCTTCGGGGCCTCCGCTAACACCAACCACCAACACAACGAAGCGCACACCATGAACCTCAACGCCATCAAACTGCACCAGCGCCGCACGTTCCTCACGAGCGCCTGTCGCGGGGTCGGCGCGCTCGCGCTCGCGTCCATCTTGAACCCGCGGGCCAGCGCCGCCCCGCCGCCCAAGTGGACCGGTGTTGTCACGAAGCCGCACGTTCCGCCGAAGGCCAAGCGCGTCATCTTTATGGTGATGGCCGGCGGCGCGAGCCACCTCGAACTGTTCGACAACAAGCCCGAACTCGCGAAGCGCCACGGGCAGGCGATGCCCGAGAGCGTCACGAAGGGGCAGCCCATCGCGCAGTTGCAAGGCGCGAAGCTGACGTGCTTCGGCCCGCAGTGGGGCTTCAAGAAGCACGGGAAGAGCGGCCAAGAGATGAACGAGTTGTTCGTTCACCTGCCCGAGGTCGCGGACGACCTGTGCATCGTGCGCTCGTGCAAGACCGAAGCGATCAACCACGACCCGGCGCACACGTTCATGAACTCGGGCAGCACCGTGAGCGGGCGGCCGAGCATGGGTTCGTGGCTCACTTACGGTCTCGGCGCGGAAGCCGACGACCTGCCCGGGTTCGTCGTGCTCACCTCGAACGGGCGCGGGGGGCAGAACCAGCCGATCGCGTCGCGCCAGTGGTCCGCGGGCTTCCTGCCGGGCCAGTTTCAGGGCGTGCAGTTGCGCAGCAAAGGCGACCCGGTGCTGTACCTGCCCAGCCCGCCCGGAGTCGCGCAAGACCAGCAGAAGGACGTGATCGACGCGGTGAGCGAGTTGAACAAGCTGCACAACGCGACGGTGGACGATCCCGAAATCGCGACGCGCGTGGCGCAGTACGAACTCGCGTTCCGCATGCAGACGAGCGTGCCCGCGCTGATGGCGTTCAAGGACGAACCGAAGCAGGTGCTGGAGAGTTACGGCACGCAGGGGCCGGACGGCTCGTTCGCCGGGAACTGTTTGCTCGCCCGCCGGCTCGCGCAGAAGGGGGTGCGGTTCATCCAACTGTACCACCGCGACTGGGACCACCACGGCGGCGTTAAGGACGGCATCAAGTTGAAGATCGAAGAGATCGACCGGCCGCTCGCGGCGCTCGTGAAAGACCTGAAGCGCCTCGGCATGTTCGACGACACGCTGATCGTGCTGACCGGCGAGTTCGGGCGCACGCCGATGTCGCAGGGCGGCAGCGGCCGCGACCACCACATGAAGGGCTTCAGCGTGCTGCTCGCGGGCGGTGGCGTGAAGGGCGGCCTGAGCTACGGCGCGACGGACGAGTTCGGTTACCACGCCGCAGAGAAGATTTTCCCGATCCACGACCTGCACGCGACGATGCTCTACCTGCTCGGCATCGAGCACGAGAAGCTGACGTACCGGTTCCAAGGCCGCGACTACCGCCTCACCGACGTTCACGGCCACGTGGTGAAGGACATTCTGGCGTAGGATGCCCTCTACGCGCTCGTGTAGTTAACGAGCCGCGAACGCCAGTGAGCGGCCAAGCAAGCCGGCTCACTGGCGTTTGCGGCTCGTTCGATGCGCAACGCTTACGCCAAGTCGAACATCACGACATCACCATCTCCGGTCGCGCGCAGCTCGCGCTCGCCTTCCAGCACGACCGCGTCGCCGGCTTGCAGTGCCACGCCGTTCACGGTCGCAGTGCCGGTCGCCACGTGCAGGTACGCGGCGCGCCCTTCGGCCAACTCGTGACGTGCTTCGCTGGCGGTCAACTTCAGGCGGTACACGCGGGCGTCTTGGTGGATCGGTAGGGAGCCGCTCGCGGCGTCCGGCGACGCCACCAGTTCCCACGCGCCCGGCGCGCCGGTGAACGCCTTCTGCGCGTACCGCGGGGTGTGCCCGCGGGCGTCCGGCAGCAGCCAGATTTGGATGAAGTGCACCGGTTCCGCGCCGGACGGGTTGAACTCGCTGTGCGTGATGCCGGTGCCGGCGGTCATCGCCTGCCATTCCCCGGCGCGCAGCACCGCCCCGTTGCCCATGCTGTCGCGGTGTTCCAGCGTGCCGCTGAGCACCCACGTGACGATTTCGGCGTCGCGGTGCGGGTGCGTGGGGAAGCCGCCGCCGGGCGCGACGCGGTCGTCGTTCAGCACGCGGAGCGCGCGGAAGTTGTGACGGGTCGGGTCGTGGTAGTCGCCGAAGGAGAACGAGTGCCGGCTGTGGAGCCAGTCGCCGAACCGTGTGACGCCGCAGGTGTCGGCCTTGCGAACGGTGAGCATCGGACGTGACCAACGAGTATCGCCGCGGGTCCGGGCGGCGACACCTTCAGATACAGGGCGTGAGCGAGGGGCTTTCAGCCGCCGAACAGCCGGCGCACGCGGGACAGCCAGCCGCCGCCGGTCGCTTTCGTTTCGGGCTTCGCGGCCGGGGCCTGTTCGGGCTGTTTGAATTCGGCCTCGGTGATGCCCAGTTCGCTCCACTGCGCTACCGGCAGCCACGGGAGCAGCGCCGCCACCACCTCGCGCGCGCTCTGGTAGCGGGCGTGCGGATCCTTCGCGCCCATCTTCTGCACGATGGCGTCCAGTTCCTTCGGCACCGCGGGCTTCACCTTCATCGGCGACGGCACGCCGCGGATCTGGCGCTCGGCCATCATCTCCGGCGCGAGACCGGGGAACGGCAGTTCGCCGGTGAGCATGAAGTACAGCGACGAGCCGAGGCCGTACACGTCGCTCCGCGCGTCCATCTCGCACCCCCACGCCTGTTCGGGCGCGATGTGCGCGATTTCTTCGGCGTACTCTTTCGTCTTGATGCGCTTGGTGACGGCGGCCCACGGGCTTTCGAGCATGTGCGTGAGGCCGAGGTCGATGAGCTTCACCCGCCGATCCGGGAGCAGCACGAGGTTGCCGGGTTTCACGTCGCGGTGAATCAGCCCGCACTCGTGCGCGTGTACGAGGCCCACGGCCGCTTGCGCCGCGAGCTGCGCCGCGACGTGCGGCACCAGCGGCCCGCGCTCGGCGACCAGTTTGTCGAGCGTCGGCCCGCCGATGGCCTCGCACACCACGAAGTGCGTGCCCTGCCAGAAGTCCATGTCGAGCACGCGCGCGACCGCGGGGTGGTTCACCTGCTTCGCGCCGCGCACCTCGTGCATGAAGGCCCGCAGAATGGTCGGGTCGTTCGCGCGGTCGGTGGGCAGCACCTTCAGCGCCACCGGCTCGTGCGTCTGAGTGTTTTCCGCCTTGAACACCATGCCCACGCGGTCTTGGCGCACGCCGTCCAGAATGCGGTAGCGGCCCAACACGAAGCCCTGCGTGCGCCCGTTCAGCAGCTGCATGGCTTGGAACTTTGTGAGCAACTTCTTGCGCACCAACAGCGCGGCCACCTGCATCGGCGGCGCGTCCGGTTCGAGTTCGCTGCCGGCGATCACGGCGACGAGGTCGTCCGGGGTGAGCAGGCCGCTCTTGCGAACGGCGACGAGGAACGGCGAGTTCAGTTGCGGCAGCCGAGTTTGTGTGGCCACTGGCGGCTCCGTGCAGCAGTTCGGAGAGGGGATTTGCGGAACTGTAGAACACATTGAGCGCAAAAACGCGCACCCAGTCGGGAAATGGCGCAGCCGCTGTCGTGAAAACTGGCGCGCGGCCGTTCGGCCGGGCCGTGCGCGAACGTCACTCGAAGTATCCCACCGGCCAGCCTTCGGGCACGATCGGAAGCAGCGCGATGAAGATGGTGTAATTCGGCATCGCGCTCAGTGGACACGAAAGGCACTTTTCCAGAACTTCGTGGTTCAACAAGAGCCACCCGTGCCGGAGCGTCCCGCACCGTAATTCGGCGAGCGTTTTCCGCGACGTGTGGAGGCCCTCGAACGTAACCGAAACTTCCTTCAAGCTCAACTTGCACGGGCCGAACGTGAGCACCTCGCCGGCGTCAAAGCGCTGTTTCATCGCCGGAAAAAGAGCGCGGTGCGTGTACCGCTGACACAGATCGGCGAGCGCGTGAAAGTTCGGTAACTCCCCCGCTAACGTCAGTTCTTTTCCGTTGTGGAACTTGATGGTGAGCGTGCTATCTTCGGCGACCACTTTCAACAGATTCACGCGGTAGAGTTCGTTCACGTCCGCCCAGCGCGCGGCTGCCCACCCGCTTGCGAGCGTGTGCCACACCAACCCGCACTCGTAGATCGCGACTTGGTTCGGGGCCGTGCGGAAGTAGACGACGTGATACCAAGCCCCTACGACGCCGGAACCAAACAGAATGAGCCCGAAACCGGTAAGGATAAGCCCGGACCACGGCTGCGTGTCCGGCGTACACATGAGGCCCCCGGTAACACAAAGGCCGAGGGTGGCTATTCCAGCAACGAGGTTTCCGATGACCCCCCACTTGACCGTTTTTGTGCGCGTGAAGGTCTCGACTGGTGGGTCATCCGAATCGCACCCGATTGCGTGCAGGAGTTCGGCGGGCGGGTTCAACACGGGCGTTGATCCTTTGTTCGTTTGGATGCACGGCGACAATGTATCGATGCCCCCAATCTGACGCAACGCGCGTCACCGGTTCTTCATTTCGCAGCGTGCGCGCGGCGCGGTACACTCACGCTTCACCTTCGTGAGGGTACCCATGCCGCGTTTCGACCGCCGTTCGTTCCTCGCCGCGTCCGCGCTCGCGCCGCTCGCGCTCGCCGGCGCGAACGACACGCCCCGCACCAAGCCCCCCAAGCGCGCGAAACCCGCACCCAAGAAAGTCGCGGTCGTCGCCAGCGTGTACTGGTACCTGTCGCACGCCTACCACATCGCGGGGCGGTTCCTCGACGGTTACATGAAGGGAGACGAGCACCACTTCCCGGAGTTCGGGGTCGCGTCCGCGTACGTCGAACAGGTGAAAGCCAACGACCTGTCGCGCGAGTTGGCGAAGGAACACGGGTTCCGCGTCTCCGAAAGCATCGAAGACGCGCTCACGCTCGGCACCGGGAAGCTCGCGGTCGATGGCGTGCTGCTCATCTGCGAGCACGGCGACTACCCGTACAACGCCTTCGGCCAGAAGCTCTACCCGCGTCACGACTACTTCAAGCAAATCGTGAGCGTGTTCGAGAAGTCCGGGCGCACCGTGCCGGTGTTCTGCGACAAGCACCTCAGTTACAACCGCAAGAAGGCCGCCGACATGGTGGCGACCGCGAACCGGATGAAGTTCCCGCTGATGGCCGGTTCGTCGCTCCCGGTGACGTGGCGACGCCCGGAACTGGAACTGAAACTCGGCACGAAGCTCGAGGGCGCGGTGCTCGCCTCCCGCGGCGAGTTGGAGATTTACGGCATTCACGCGCTCGAAGCGCTCCAGTGCATGGTGGAGCGCCGCTTCGAGGGCGCGCAACCGGCGGCGCAGGGCGTGAAAGCCGTGACCTGCCTTCAGGGTGACGCGGTGTGGAAAGCCGGCGACGACGGGCTGTGGTCGTGGGAGCTCCTCGAACACGCGCTCGGGCGCAGCACGTCACGCAACGCCGGCGACATTCGCAACAACTGCAAGCGGTTCCCGCGGCCGGCGACGTGGGGGAACTTCATCAAGGGGCCGATCGCGTTTCACGTCGAGTACGCGGACGGCCTGAAGGCAACCGTGTTGCAGTTAGACGGGCACGTCGCGGACGAAACCTTCGCGTGCCGCGTCGCGGGCCAGAAGAAACCGGAGTCGTGCCTGTTCTGGCTGCCGCCGCCCCCGGGCGCGGCGTTCCTCGAAGCGCTGTCGTCGCACGTCGAAACGTTCCTCGCGACCGGGAAGCCGCCCTACCCCGTCGAGCGCACGCTCCTCACGAGCGGCACCCTCGATTACGCGCTCGAGTCGCGCGTGGCGGGCAAGCGGCTCGAAACGCCGGACCTGAACGTGAGCTACGCGCCGCCCGCGGACAGCGGCTTCATGCGCGGCGACTACGCGAAGCCGGTGAAGTGACACCGGCGCGCCCGGGGGTGCCAAGTGGCGCGAGGGGGCCAACTGGCCCTCTCGGTCTGTTCTCGAGAATTTCCTGCGTCCGGACCGAGAGGGCCAACCTCCCTGACGCGCCAGAACAGCGGCCCGCGACGGCCCCGAACCGGGCGCGGGGCGCGCCGCGACGAGTTCGCACACGAAAACGAAAGCCCCTGCGCCGCCCGCGCGACGTGAACGTACAACCAATAATATACCTACGTTCAATTCCAGTCAAGAGGCCCGCGCGCCGCGCGAACCGGGGCGGGCGCGGCAAATTCGCCCAAACGCGATCGCACTTTCGCGTATCATGGTGTAGTTTCCGCGCCGACCGTAGGAGGGCCGCCGTGCCCGCTTCAAAGGACGAGTTGCCGATGGACACCCCCGAACCGGGCGCGCGCGCGGCGCGCAGCAAGCCCAAGCGCCGCGCCGCGGCCAAGCTCCCGGACGACGGCCACAGCCTGTTCCTCGGCTGGTCCGGTACCGACCACAAGCCGAGCATGGGGTTCGTGCCGTCCGCCGCGCCGGCGCACCGCGACGCGCTCACCTACGACGGCGACGGCCACCTGCTCACCATCGCCCCCACCGGCGCGGGCAAGGGCGTCGGCGCGATCATCCCGGCGCTGCTCACGTACCCCGGCTCGATCATCGTGACCGACATCAAGGGCGAGAACTACCAAGTCACGGCCCGGCACCGCCGCGAGATGGGCCAGCAGGTGGTGGTGCTCGACCCGTTCAACCTCGTGACCGCGAAGGACAAGGGCGACAAGCTGAACCCGTTCGACCTGTTCGGCGTGCCCGGTTCGGACCCGGAATCGGACGCCGAGATGCTCGCGGCGCAGCTCGCGGTCGGGCACGAGTTCAGCACCGACCGCTACTGGGAAGACACCGGCCGCGGTCTCGTGTCGGGCCTCATCGCGGACGTGGCGACGAACAGCCCGCCGGAGAAGCGGAACCTCGTGACGCTCCGCGAACTGCTCTACAACGACGACCTCGATTACACGCTCGCGGTGGCGCTCGACACGCGCAAGAAGACGATGTCGCCCCTGGCGCGCGACGAGTTCGTCGCGTACCTCGCCGCGCCCTCAGACAAGACCCGCCCGTGCATCCGCACCACGGCGATCACGTTCGTGAAGTGCCTCGGCAGTTCCGCGGTGTCGCGGTGCTTGGAGCGCTCGACGTTCGCGCTGAACGACCTGCTGCACAACAAGCCGATGACGATCTACCTCGTGCTGCCGCCGGAGAAACTGCACAGCCACCGCGGCCTCTTGCGGTTGTGGGTGGTTACGCTCCTCACGACGGTGATGCGCCGCACGCGCCTGCCGAAGCAGCGCACGCTGTTCCTATTGGACGAAGCGGCGCAGTTGGGTTCGCTCGACCTGCTGCCGCAGGCGGTGTCGCTCTTGCGCGGCTACGGCCTCCAACTGTGGACCTTCTGGCAGGACCTGAGCCAGATGATGAAGCTGTACCCGAACAACTGGGAATCGCTGGTGAACAACGCGGCGGTGCTGCAAGCGTTCGGGGTGCCCGGGCACGCCTCGCGCCACAGTTGGCGGCTGATCCTCGGCGAGAACGACGCGCAGCTCGCGTCGGAGTTGCACCCGAACGAGATGCTGGTGGCAATCGCGGGACAGGCGCTGGCGCGGCACACGCGCGCGAACTACCTGACGGACAAAGCGTTCGCGGGCCGCTTCGACTCGAACCAGCGGTTCTTGGGTCTTGAGAAGTGACCGCGCCGCTCGGCAACTGCAGCAAAGCGACGAACTTCTGTGGTCGTGATTAATTCCAACACTGCAAGAACCCGGTCTCGCGCAGTTGCCGGTCGAGGAGCGGTCGCGGAGGCGCTCTTCGAGAGCGTTGCCCAAGAGGTCGAGGCGGGGGCGGTTCCACCGGCGCAACTGGCCGAATTGGAGCGCCGGCTCGCGGACAGCAAGGCCCGACCGAACGCGGCGACGCCGTGGGAAGTCATCAAGGCTCGCGCGCTCGCGAGGGCGCGCACGGGAGCCTCCCCGTGGAAGTGGTCGCAGTGTTCCACACCTCGCGCGCTCCGAGTATCTGGCGAGGCCGCGCCTGACGCCTTCGCACTTCTGATTCGGTAGCCCGGCGCGAAAAATTCGCGCGCCGCCCGCGTATCTCACGCACAGGGTACTTGACCGCGCGCCGCGATCTGTTAGATTCGGCACACCGATCAAGGATCGACCGGCCCAAACCCTGCTCCCGGTTCGGTCGCCCACATGTTCGACAGCCCCATCCCGGTACCGAGCGCGTCGCACTACGCGACCCTCGGCGTGCGCCCCGAAGCGACCGCCGAAGAGCTGCGCGAGGCCATGTCCGAATTGGCCGCGGCGCTGCGCGCCAAAAAGCAAGAAGTGACCGCGGCGCTCGAAGCGGTGCGCGCCGCCGTGCCCGGCCTGCGCGAGGCCGTCGCCGAGGTGCAGAAGCTCCAAGCCGACACCAAAGCGGACCCGGCCGCCGTCGCCGCCGCCGGGCGCACGCTCAGCCAACTCGAAGTGCGCGCCGTCGCGCAGAACCCGCGGTACCGCGAGCTGTGCGACCGCGAGCGCGACTTGGACGAAGAGGTGCTGCGCGTCAACCGCATGGCCCTCCAGAACACCGCGGAGCGCCTCGCCTACGACCGCGACCACCCGCCCTTCGAACTGCTCAAACTGGTCGATTGCGCGCGCGACGAACTCGCGGACCCGCGCGTCGCCGCGACCCGGTTGCGGGAGGAACTGATCGCGTTCCTGCTCGCGCGAGGCGAGCCGGTGTTCCACGCGAGCGACCTCACGCGCACCGACTTCACCAGCGATTTCGCCCCGAACACGCTCTTGGACGGCCCCGGATGAACCCCGCCCCCGACACGCCGCCCGACAACGCAGCCGAATCGACCGCCGGCGACCCCATCGCCGCGCTCGGGTTCGATTTCAGCGCCGTGGAGCGCGCGCTGAGCGCGAACCTGAAGGGGCGGCCGCTCGCGCCGACCGCCGCGCCCGCACCGGAGCCGGCCGCGCCGCAGCCGGACGCGACCGCCGAAGCGCTCGGCGAACTCGCCGACGACATGCTCGACCTGCTCCGCCGCGTCACGGGGTTGGAAACCGGGCAGGCCGAAGTGCTCGCGCGGTTGGACAAACTCGAAGCCGCGACCCGCGACGGCGCGAAGGTGCAGGCCCGCGAGACCGAAGCGATCCGCCGCGAACTCACCGGCGCGCACGCCGCGCTCGCCGCCCGCGCGGTCGCGGAGGCCGTGTTCCCGGTGCTGGACAAACTGCGCCCGATGCGGGCCGCGATCACCCCGCGCCGCAACGAGGCGCTGTGCAACCAACTGGACGCGATAATCGACTCGCTCGCCGGCATGCTGCGCGCGTTCGGGTTCACCGCGTTCGAGCCGGCGATCGGCACCCCGTTCGACCCGGTCACCATGCGCAGCGCCGGCGAAAAGAAAGGTCCGCCGGGCGTAGTCCTCGGCGTGGAGCAACCGGGCTACCGCACGAAGGAGTCCGTGCTGCGCCCCGCCGCCGTGTTCGTCGCGCCGCCCCGCTGAGGGAGTCGTGGTTAGTGGGAAGTGGAAAGTGGGCAGAAGGCACTACACGAAACACAAAACACCAAACACTAAACACGAAAGAACCCGTGAGCCAGAACCGCAAGCACCTCGTCGTCGGCATCGACCTCGGCACCACCTACAGCGCGGTGTCGGCGTACGACACGTTCAACGAGACGGCCGAAGTGCTCCGCAACGCGAAGGAGGCGAACGCGCAGACCGTACCGTCGGTGGTGAGCCTCGCCGCGGGGCGCGTCATCGTGGGCGACGCGGCGCAGCGCACGCTCGCCTACGACCCGTCGAATACGATCATCGAAGTGAAGCGCGAGATGGGCGAAAACTTCCGCCCCGAGACGCTCGCCAAGTTCGGCGGCGACCGCGCCGGGTTCCGCGCGTCCGACCCGCAGAACAACATCGACGGCGACCCGGTGCGCGTCCTGTTCGCCGGCCAGTGGATGCTGCCGCAAGAGATCAGCGCGCTCGTGCTGATGAAGATGAAGCAAATCGCGGAGGAAGCGCTCGGAGACGAGGTGCGCGACGCGGTCATCACCGTGCCCGCGTACTTCACCGAGAAGCAGCGCAAGGCGACCGAAGAGGCCGCGCTCTTGGCCGGTCTGTACCCGCGGCAACTGATCCCGGAGCCGACCGCCGCCGCCATCTGCTACGGCGTGGACCGCGCCGAGCAGAACCGCAAGGTGTACCTGATCTACGACTTCGGCGGCGGCACGTTCGACGTGTCCATCATCAGCGTGGAGGGCACGAACATCGACGTGATCGCGACGAGCGGCGACCCGCGACTCGGCGGCGGCGACCTCGACGACCTCATCACCAACTGGGCCGTCGAGCAGCTCAAGGCGCACCACAAATTGGACGTGTCCGGGGTGCCGCAGCGCAAGAGCATCATCAAGTATTACGCGGAGAAGCTGAAGCGCGAGTTGAGCGCGTTCCCCAGCGCGAAGATGGTGCTCGCGGAGCTGCGCCCGGAGAACCCGCCTACGCTCGAGCTGACCCGCGACGCATTCGAGAAGATGATCGAGCCGCTGCTCGGCAAGTCGCTGAACTACGTGGACACGGCGCTCAAGCAGGCCGAGAGCAAGGGCGGCCTGCGGCGCGACGACATCAGCGCGATTCTGCTCGTGGGCGGTTCGAGCAAGATTCCGCGGGTTAAGGCCAAGCTGCTCGAATACTTCGGCAAGGACGACAGTTTCGTGCGCGCCGACTGCGACCCGGACGCGGTGGTCGCGCGCGGCGCGGCGCTGCTGGCGCTGCGGTTCCAGCCCAGCCCGCCGCCGTTCGACCTCGGCAAGCAGGCCACCGGCGGGCTGAACACCGAGTCCGCGGTGGACAACGTGCAGCTCATCACCGAGCACTCGCTGGGCCTCGCGGTGCAAAACAACATCTTCCACAAGATCATCGACCAAGGCTCGCGCATCCCGATCGCGGTGAAGCA